>JAUSCY010000014.1 GCA_030650995.1 Sheuella sp.
CCTTCGCGGATGTCGAGATCGATTCCTTTGACTGCGTGAATACCGCCATAGGCGACTTTCAGGTCGGAAATCTTCAGGATAGTGTCTTTCGTCATGGAGGTGCTCAATGTGCAGGAGTGCCCAGATAGGCTTCGATCACAGCGGGGTTATTCTGAATGTCCTGGGGCATGCCCTGGGCAATGACCTTGCCATAATCGAGTACGGTCAGTCGGTTGCATAAACCCATCACGAGTTTGACGTCGTGCTCAATCAGCAGGATGGTGCGGCCATCGCTGCGAATTTTGTCGAGCAAGGCGCGCAATTCGACCTTCTCGGTGGCGTTCATGCCGGCTGCAGGCTCGTCGAGCGCGAGTAAATGCGGTTCAGTGGCAAGCGCACGCGCGATTTCAAGCCGTCGCTGGTGGCCGTAGGATAAATTGCGTGCCGTGTAATGAGCGTATTGACCAATGCCGACGTATTCGAGCAATTCATGCGCGATGTCTTCGACTTCGGCTTCCTCTTTGACAACAGAGGGTGGTCTGAAAATCGCACCGAATACTCCCGCGTGAGTTCTTACATGTCGACCGACCATGACGTTTTCCAGCGCGGTCATATCACCAAACAGACGGATATTCTGGAATGTACGAGCGATGCCCGCTTTTGCAACTTCGTGAACGGCAGTGGGCTGATAGGCGCGGCCCCCGAGTACGAACTTTCCTGAGTCAGGTGTGTACAAACCGGTAATTACGTTAAAGAAGGTCGTTTTGCCCGCGCCGTTCGGACCGATCAGTCCGTAGATTTCGCCGGTATTGATATGCAGACCCACATCAGAGAGGGCTTGCAATCCTCCAAAGCGTTTGTTGACGCCTTGAACGGAGAGCAGGATTTTGGGTTCACTCATGCTGTTCTCCTTTTTAGGCGTCAACGCTTGGAGCGCGGCGGGTGACGGGACGGTCTTCGCGCCTTGGCGCTGGCCACAGACCCGAGGGACGGTAAAGCATGACGACGACCAGCGCTAAACCAAATAGCAGTGAGCGTAAAACCTCAGCATCGATGAGGATTTTGCCAAACAGCAAATTTTGAACGGGGATGGCGCCTGCACGCAGGAGTTCCTGAAAACCGACAAGGAGGACTCCACCGAGAATGACACCGGGAATATGACCCATGCCACCGAGCACCACGATCGCCAGCACGTAGATCGACTCCCACAATACGAAAGACTCAGGAGAGACAAAACCCTGGAAGGCGCCGAACACGGCACCCGATACACCACCAAACGCTGCGCCCATGGCAAAGGCCAGGAGTTTGACGTTACGGGTGTTGATCCCCATGGCCTTGGCTGCGATTTCATCCTCGCGAATAGCAACCCAGGCGCGTCCTATTCTGGAGTGCTGCAGCCGTAGGCTCACAAACACAATGATGACAACCATCACAATGAGCAGGTAGTAATACAGCACAACGGGTGTGAAGGTAAATCCAAAAAACTCATGCGATTTGGAAAAATTTATACCAAACAGACTGACCGAATCGACAGCAGTGATGCCCTTGGGACCATTGGTAATGTTCACCGGACGGTCAAGGTTGTTCATGAAAATCCGGATAATTTCGCCAAATCCTAGCGTCACAATCGCCAGATAGTCCCCACGCAATTTGAGTGTCGGCGCACCAAGGACCGCTCCAAAAAGTGCCGCTACGGGCGCCGCGAGCAAAACGACCCACCAGAATCCGAGATGAATGCCATCAGGGAAAAAATGAGCGAGTGCAGCAAACTGTGTGGTGAGATGGGGAGAACTCAGTATCGCCATTAAATAGGCGCCGACTGCATAAAAAGCGATATAGCCCAGATCAAGCAGACCCGCAAAGCCCACCACGATATTCAGGCCAAGCGCCAGCATGATGTAAAGCAAGGCAAAATCCAGCACACGTACCCAATAGTTGCCACCGAGCTCCTGAGCAAGAAAGGGCGCAATCAGTGCGATGGCAACAAAGGCCGTGACGGACCAGAGCGTTTTCTGTGTGCGTGAGTGGTTAGATGTGTTTGTGTTTGCAGACGTGTGCGTCGATGCGTGATTCACAGTTGAGTTTGTCATGTTGATCTGGCTCCCCGTTACGCACGGTCGGCAACACGCTCGCCCATAATGCCGGACGGACGGAACACCAGAACGGTGATGAGTACGATGAAAGCGAACACGTCCTGATAGTTGGAGCCAAAGACTCCGCCGGTCAGATCGCCGATATAGCCCGCACCCAAGGCCTCAATCAGCCCGAGCAGGAGACCGCCGATCATGGCGCCCTGGAGATTGCCAATGCCGCCAAGTACTGCTGCGGTAAAGGCTTTCAGACCTGGGATAAAGCCCATGTAGAAGTGTGCGTTGCCGTAGTTGGTCGCCATCATGACACCCGCAACCGCGGCAAGTGCGCCACCGATCACAAAGGTCGCGGAGATGACGAAATTGGGATTGACGCCCATCAGGCCCGCGACCTTGGGGTTTTCTGCGGTCGCACGCATGGCGCGCCCGAGTTTGGTTTTATTCACCAAAATTAACAGGCCTGACATCACGACGACAGCCATCACGATGATGACGATTTCTTTGCCGGTGATGGTCGCACCCGTCGTAAAAATATCGATCGGGTCTGAAGGCAGCAGTTCAGGAAATATCAGGGGATTGCGTGACCAGATGATCATTGCGAGGGTCTGCAAGATGATCGATACACCAATCGCGGTAATCAGTGGTGCCAGCCGGGGCGCATTGCGTAGCGGCCGGTAAGCGACGCGTTCAATCGTATAAGATAACAGGCCACACACACTCATGGCAATCAGTGTCGCGATGACTAAGGTCAGCCAGTCAGGTAATCCGGGGGCAACCATTTTCAGGCCGGCGATCGTGGAGAGCGCCGTGAGTGCGCCGATCATCAATACCTCGCCATGCGCGAAATTGATAATGCCTAATATCCCGTAGACCATGGTGTAGCCCAGGGCGATCAGTGCGTAGATACTGCCTAGCACTAATCCATTCATGACTTGCTGGATGAAAATATCCATGAACACTCTCTAAAAAACGCGGCACCGCAAAGCTTCTGCGGTGCCGCGTGGTCAGCTAAATTATGCTGAATTACATTTTGACGATATCAAGAACAGATTTCTTTTTGTCTTTGAATTCGTACAGAGTGATGATGCCTTCTTTCATGTCGCCTTTTGGATCAAAAGCGATATTGCCGATCAGACCGTTATAGTTGGTCGTAGGCATTTGAGCCAGAATCGCTGCAGGCGTCGTCGAGTTGGCGCGCTTCATTGCATCAGCAATCACATAGACTGCGTCGTAAGTGAAGGGGGCGTATATCTGAACGCCAGTGTTGAAACGGGCTTTATAGGCTTTTTCAAAGTCTGCGCCTTTGGCCATTTTCGACAAGGCCATGCCGGCTTCCGAACAAATAATGTTCACCACTGCAACACCCGCGAGTTCAGCGACTTTATCGGTACACATGCCGTCACCACCCACGATCTTGGCTTTGATTCCAAGTTCGCGGGCTTGCTTGGCAAGCGGGCCGCCGGTTGCGTCCATGCCGCCATACATGATGACTTCAGGCTGTGTGCCTTTGACCTTGGTCAGAATGGCTTTGAAATCTGTCGCTTTATCGTTGGTGGCTTCGCGTGCAACAACAGTCATGCCGTTAGCTTTGGCAGTTTTTTCAAACTCGTCAGCCAGACCTTTACCGTAGGCGGTTGCATCATCAATGATGGCAACTTTTTTCGCCTTCAGGCCTTTCGAGGCATAGTTCGCCAGCGCAGGACCCTGCTGGGCGTCTGTCGCGACGACACGATAAGTGGTTTTGAAACCCTGTTTGGTGTAGTCAGGATTAGTCGAAGAAGGTGAAATCTGTGTAATACCTGCATCGCTGTAAATTTTAGCGGCTGGGATTGATACGCCTGAGTTCAGGTGACCCACTACGGCTGCAACTTTGGCATCAACCAGTTTCTGCGCAACAGAGGTACCCGTTTTTGGATCGCCTGCGTCGTCTTCAGCGACCAGTTCTAGTTTGACTTTCTTGCCGTCGATGGTCAGACCGGCTTTGTTGATTTCTTCAACAGCCAGACGTGCGCCGTTTTCGTTGTCCTTACCCAGATGGGCAATCGCACCTGTCAGAGGACCAACGTGTCCAATTTTGACAATGACTTCCTGGGCACCAGCCGTGTTGCCAGCTGCCAGAATAGAGAGTGCTGCCGCAAAAGGCAGGACTTTAAAAATTTTGTTTTGCATGGTTGAACTCCGTCGGAATCAGATTGCGGATATCGCAGTGTTGATCTTAACGCCTAAAAGCCAGTCAATACGCCCATTCACACTTAAAACAGGGAATTCCCTAGGGTGCCTTTTTTGATGAACCGAGACAGTGCATTGATGGTGTGATTGAACACTGTGCGCACAATTTATGAGCCAGGTGATGCACTCTTTTGATGCCGTGAGGACCCATTGCTTCTGCGGTCTTATTTCTGGCAGCGCCAGGCTCGGCCTTCACAACGGGTGAAATTCTGGATGTGAATGGCGGGCTATGGTCTGATTAAGGCCTGTCCGTTAAAATATGTCTTATATTTATTCAGGATGGATATGGGTCAGGACATCAGGTGGCAGCAAAGATTTAAAAACTACCTCAGCGCATTGAAGACGTTAGCTGAGGCGGTTGATCTTTCTCGTCAGCGCCCACTATCGAATCTTGAACAACAAGGCTTAATTCAAACTTTTGAGTTCACCCACGAACTCGCCTGGAAAGTATTAAAGGATTATCTTGAATACCAAGGGCTTGTTGATATTGTAGGCTCGCGTGATGCAAGTCGTCTTGCCTTTCAAAACGGTTTGGTTGAAGATGGTGACGCCTGGATGAAAATGATCGAGGCGCGCAACCTGACATCGCATACATACAATCTTGCTGTAGCCCAGGCTGTCGTCGAAAGTATTCTAACTAGGTTTTATCCCGCGTTTAGTCTCATGGCTGCCCGGTTTGGACAATTAACAAACCCCACGGTATAGCTGCCATGCATACTGGATTGAGCCACGAGGTTATACAAAAAATACAGAACGTACTCGGAAGTTTCGCAGAGATCGAAAAAGCCGTTCTGTATGGCTCGCGCGCGAAAGGTAACTACAAACCAGGTTCGGATATTGATCTCACTTTGTACGGTAGTGGATTGAGTCTCGAAAAATTGATGGATATTTCGATTGCACTCGATGACTTGTTGCTGCCCTACAAGATTGATCTCTCAATCTATACAACGCTTGATAACAATGAACTACGCGATCATATTGATCGCGTAGGGATAATTTTTTTTCAGCGTGAGTGATAAATATTTTATTGGCAGTGTTTTTAATCTGACAATTCAACCTTTGCCTCTTTCATTACATCACCGTAGTGTTTGTATTCCTGATCGATGAAAGCTTGAAACTTGGCGGGCGACTCCATTGTTTGTGGAACGATCGCGGATTTTTTGAGTTTCTCCTGAACGTCGGGACGTGCGACGACTTTGACGATGGCATCGTTGATTTTGTTGATCACATTTGCAGGGGTACGCGCTGGTGCAAATACGCCTACCCAGTTCACTGCGGTGAAATTAGGGAGGTCCTCCTTGGCGGTCGGGGTGTTGGGCAGGAAATCAATACGGCCCTCGGTTGTCACCGCTAAAACATTCAATCTTCCGTCTTGCATCATTGGCAGGATGGGTGAAAGGTCCATCACGACACCATCGACGTGACCAGCGATCGTATCGGTCACGGCTGGTCCGCCTCCCTTGTAAGGAACATGCACCAGCTTGCCTTTTGAGGCGGTGGTCAGCATTTCAATGGTCAGGTGGCTCAGTGAGCCCGTACCTGAAGAGGAGAGCGTGATCTGGCGTGTTTTTGACAGGGCGAACAAGTCAGCCAGCGTTTTGACGCCTGGCAAACTATTGTTAATAGCAATCGCCTGTGGGGAGAGCCCCACCATATTGATCGCGATCAGATCGGTCGGTGTGTGAAAAGGAGGCTTGATCTTGGTCTGAGGCGATACGATGATAGGACTCAAGCTTGAGAGCAGGAGGGTGTGTCCGTCGGGCGCGGATTTCACGACATAGGCACCAGAAATCATCCCGGCCGCCCCTGTTTTATTTTCAACTACGACAGAAGTGCCAAGCAGTTCACCAAGGTAGGGGGCGATGATACGTGCGGCAATATCGTTAGAGCCACCTGGTGCGAAACCCACCACCATGGTGATCGGTTTGCCAGAGAAGTCCTGAGCATTTGCTGTGGTGTGTAAAAGTGCAGTGCTGCTGATCACGAGCGACAGCAGTGAAAAACTGAATCGCGCGAGGCGAACCTGAGTCCGGGTAGTCATGTTTTATCTCCGTTAGCCGCGATTTCTAAAATCGGTATTGATTACCGGCTTTGTTCGCGAATCTGTTTTTTGCAGTCTAGCGGAAAACCGCCCAGAGTTGGGCGGTTGGATGACATTAAATGATGCTGAACGTGCGAAGATTTATTCGCACGGATGACCACTCGCACAGATGGCCACTCGCACGGATGACCTTACAACACGTAGCGCGCCAGATCCTGACTGCCTGCTGCCTCAGCCAGCTTATCGTTGACATACGCTGTGTCGATCTGGATTGTCTGGCCACTGCTGGCCGTTGCATCGAAGGAGAGATCCTCGAGCAGCTTTTCCATCACCGTATACAGTCTGCGTGCACCAATATTTTCAGTGCGCTCATTGACCTCAAAGGCGAGCTCAGCCAGACGGGCGATACCATCCTCCGTAAATGCGAGATGGACATCTTCTGTGGCCAGCAGCGCAGAGTACTGTTTGGTCAGCGAGGCGTCTGTATCGCACAGGATGCGCACAAAGTCTGCGGCAGTCAGGGAGTCGAGTTCAACGCGGATTGGAAAGCGGCCCTGCAGTTCTGGAATCAGATCCGAGGGGCGTGACAAATGAAAGGCCCCCGAGGCGATAAACAGAATGTGATCGGTGCGGATCATTCCGTATTTTGTCGTGACGGTTGTGCCCTCAACCAGCGGCAGTAAGTCTCGTTGTACGCCTTGACGTGATACGTCGGCACCGCCTGACTCAGAGCGTGTGGCGATTTTATCGATCTCATCGAGAAACACGATGCCATGTTGCTCAACGTTGATAATGGCGGCCGCACGCAGCTCTTCTTCGTTGACACGATTGCCGGCTTCTTCGTCGACGATCATTTTGAATGCTTCTTTGACCGTCATCTTGCGTGTTTTTTTCTTTTCTTTCGCAAGGCCAGCAAACATCCCTTTGAGCTGTTCGGTCATGTCCTCCATACCCGGTGGACCCATGATGTCCATTTGTGGCGAGGCTTGTGCGACTTCGATTTCGATCTCGGTTGCGTCGAGCTGACCTTCACGCAGACGTTTGCGAAAGGTCTGACGCGCTGCGTTTTCTTCACGGATGGGCGAGCCGTCGGCTGCCCGGGGAGGCGTAACCAGCACGTCGAGAATGCGGTCTTCCGCTGCGTCTTCAGCTTGCGCCCGCACGCGTTTCATTTCTACCTGACGTGTTTGCTTAATAGAAATTTCAGCCAGATCGCGGATGATGGTGTCGACATCGCGACCGACGTAACCGACTTCGGTGAATTTGGTGGCTTCAATTTTAATGAATGGTGCATTGGCGAGCTTGGCCAGGCGTCGGGCGATTTCGGTCTTGCCTACGCCTGTCGGTCCGATCATCAGAATATTTTTGGGATGAATCTCTGTGCGCAGTGGCTCAGTGACTTGCTGGCGACGCCAGCGATTACGTAATGCCACAGCGACCGAGCGTTTAGCGCGCTGCTGGCCAACGATATGTTTATCAAGTTCGGAGACGATCTCCGAAGGAGTCATGGAGGAGGCTGACATAATTAGATGTCTCTTTTAACTTAAGGTTTCGATCAGATGCGATTGATTGGTATAGATGCACAGGTCACCCGCGATCTCTAGGGATTGCTTGACGATCACTTCGGGTGACAGGTCTGTATTGCGCAACAGAGCCAGTGCTGCCGATTGCGCATACGCACCACCTGAGCCAATCGCAGCCACACCATTCTCGGGCTCAAGTACGTCACCGTTGCCGGTCAGCACAAGCGTATGTTCGCGATCAGCGACAATCAGCATGGCCTCGAGTCGACGCAGGACTCGGTCTGTCCGCCAGTCGCGCGTCAGCTCAACGGCGGCGCGCATCAAGTGCCCCTGGTGTTTTTCAAGT
>JAUSCY010000019.1 GCA_030650995.1 Sheuella sp.
ATGAAATCCCGAGCGATCCGCGTAGTCTTAAACGTATTTTGCAGGAGGACGCGGCGCCCTATGAATGGCTGGGTGATCAGGTGATTTCCTCCGTAATGCCTGCGCACGTTATTTATCCCAAGGTTGACGATAAACCCGCAGGTTTTTCAAAACACTGGGTACAGGACATTCTGCGAACCAAGCTTCATTACGACGGCGTTGTGTTCTCGGATGACCTCACCATGGAGGGCGCTTCGGTTGCCGGCGATATTCTTGCGCGCGCACAAGCAGCTCTGGGTGCCGGGTGCGATATGGCGCTGGTGTGTAACCGGCCTGATCTGGCAGATGACTTGCTTGGACGTTTAAAGATTGAGCCTGACCCGGTCTCGATGGCGCGTCTGGATCGCCTGATGCCCAAGCTGCCAGCTCCAGAATGGGATTCTTTGTTGAATATGAAATCATATCAACAGGCCTTGAAATCTGTTCGTGAATTGAATGCAACCTCCTGAGTCAGCACAACCTGATTTCGACATTAAATCCTTCCTGGCAAAATTACCTCATTTGCCAGGTGTGTACAGGCACATCGATGCCTCAGACGAAGTCCTTTATGTAGGTAAAGCACGCGACCTGAAAAAGCGAGTCTCTTCATATTTTCAGAAAACGCCTTCCAGTCCACGCATCGGCCATATGGTGGCGCGGGTAGTGCGTCTCGAAGTCACTGTCACGCGTTCTGAAGCTGAAGCGCTGATTCTCGAAAATAATCTGATCAAAAGTCTGCGTCCTCGCTACAACATCCTGTTTCGCGATGACAAGTCCTATCCCTATCTGATGTTGTCGGCGCATGCCTCGCCGCGCATCGCTTATTACCGGGGTTCAACGCAAAAGAAAGGACAGTTTTTTGGTCCCTATCCGAGCGCCTGGGCAGTGCGTGAAACGATTCAGATCCTGCAAAAAGTATTCCGCCTGCGAACCTGCGAAGACACTGTTTTTACAAATCGATCGCGCCCGTGCCTGCTGCATCAGATCGGTCGTTGTTCCGCACCGTGTGTAAAAGTGATCTCAAAAGAGGACTACGCAGCCGATGCCGAACGTGCCGCACGATTCCTCAATGGTGAAACCCAGGAAATTATGGGTGATATCGAGCAACGTATGCAGGCTGCTTCAGAGGCGCTCGAGTTTGAACAGGCCGCTTTATTGCGCGACCAGATGGGGGCGTTGGCTAAAGTCTTACATCAGCAGACGATGGAGGACTCCGATAGTCGGGATACAGACATTATTGCTGTGGCATCTGCGGGTGGGCGTGTCTGCGTCAATCTTGCCATGGTCAGAGGCGGGCGGCATCTTGGTGACCGTGCCTTTTTTCCGACGCATACTGATGGTGACTCGCAGTCACAGGTGCTCGAAGTATTTATCGCGCAGCATTATGTCGATAGCCCCATGCCACCTGCGATTATTGGCTCACATGCGTTGCCAGACGAGACTCTGATCGATTTGCTCGCGGAGTCACGTGGTATTCGTTCGAAATTTGTCAGCCGTCCCCAGGGCATTCGCCGTGCCTGGCTCGAACAGGCTGGTCGCAATGCGGATATGGCATTGGCCAACGCGCTCTCGGAGTCTGGCGCACGCAGCTCGCGTACGCTGGCGCTGGCAGAGGTTCTCGATCTCGAAACCGATCCACAAGTCCTTGATGCTTTGCATATTGAGTGCTTTGATATTAGTCATACGGCAGGCGAGGCGACGCAGGCCTCTTGTGTGGTGTATGCACATCATGCGATGCAACCTTCGCTTTATCGTCGCTACAACATCGCGGGGATTACTCCGGGTGATGATTATGCTGCAATGCGTCAGGTACTGACCCGCCGCTTTGGCAAGGTTGCCGATGGCGATGCCCTCATGCCCGGGCTGGTACTGATTGATGGCGGCAAAGGCCAGGTGGAGATTGCCCGCCAGGTATTTGTCGAACTCGGTCTGGGTATTGATGTACTGGTTGGTGTTTCCAAGGGTGAAAAACGCAAAGTGGGTCTGGAGACCTTGGTCTTCGCCGATGAGCGTACGCCTTTGGTGCTAGGGCAGGAGTCTGCCGCCTTGATGTTGATCGCTCAGATTCGTGATGAAGCCCACCGTTTTGCCATTACAGGCATGCGCGCCAAGCGCGCGAAAGCCAGAAATGTCTCCCGGCTGGAAGATATTGACGGCATCGGAGCCAAAAGACGTCAGCGCCTGCTGGCGCGTTTTGGCGGGTTTTCAGGCGTGGCGAACGCAAGTATTGAGGATCTTGCCTCGGTAGATGGTATTTCGCCAGAGCTAGCTGAAAAGATCTATTTTGCTTTGCGCTGATCAAGTGCGTTAGCATACGGCTATGCCTTTTAATATCCCTATCTTTCTGACGTGGCTGCGTATTGCCATGATCCCACTCGTGGTGGGTCTGTTCTACTTACCCGAGTCCTGGCTCAGCATGCCTTGTCGCGATGCGTGGGCAGCCTGGGCTTTTGTCATTGCTGCGTTAACAGACTGGTTCGATGGGTGGCTGGCGCGTCGCTGGAATCAGACCTCGTCATTTGGGGCCTTTCTTGATCCGGTTGCCGATAAGCTGATGGTGACCGCTGCCTTGTTGGTGCTGCTTTATCTTGGCCGCGTTGATGTCATGATTGCATTCGTGATTATTGGCCGTGAAATCACCATCTCAGCCTTACGCGAATGGATGGCTAAAATTGGCGCGAGTGCGAGTGTCGCTGTGCACTGGCTGGGTAAATTCAAAACAGCCGCACAAATGATCGCAATCACCTGTCTGCTTTATCACAGCGATTTTATGGGTGTCCCGGTGGCTTTGATTGGGCAGATCCTGATTCTGGTCGCAGCTGTCCTGACGGTATGGTCGATGCTGTATTACCTGCGCCGGGCCATGCCCGTGATTCGCGAAAAGGCCAATTAGGCCTTTCAGTCTGTTCAATCCATTATTGACGTGCGCTGCGAGTGCTCGCTGGTTCGGGCATTCCGGGCGTGGCACGCCACGGGTTGATATCCAGACCGCCCCGTCTTGTGTAGCGTGCATACACTGATAAGGATTCAGGATGGCATTGCTGCATGATGTCGACAAAAATCCTTTCTACGCAATTTTCATGAAAACCGTTGTGCATACGGAACGACACAATATATTTTAATAAACCCGCCTGATCGATCGGTGGGCCAGTATATTGAATCTGTACGCAAGCCCAGTCGGGCTGCTGGGTAACCGGACAATTTGATTTCAGCAATCGTGAAAATAATGTCTGGGTGAGGTGGCCTGTATGTTGCGTTGCGGCTGATGCAGGGGCGAGATCGCATGAAAGCAGCTCAGCGCTTGGTTCATAGTGTTCGATCGTGACGTCTTGGCAATCGAGATTGATTCCATCAAATTCCGAAATAAGCTCTTGGTCAAACTGATGCGCGGAGAGCATCTCAATTGAGACTGTTGCGCCTGCTGCCTGGGATAAATCCTGCTGTAGGCGTTCGATTACCTCGGCGTTCGACGCGAAACGCGTCTGGTTAAAACTGTTCAGATAAAGTTTGAAGGACTTGGATTCAACGATGTTTGGGCTGGTGCAGGGGACTTTGATCCGCAGCAGCGCGACTTGTGGCAGCCCTTTTTCATTGAGCCAGGACATCTCGTAGGCATTCCAGAGATCCCAGCCTTGAAATGGGAGTGCGCAAGATTGCACCCCAATTTCTTGTCTCGCACCTAGCCGTGGAATGGGAAACAATAAAGTCGCATCATAGACAGACGGATAACCAACGGTTTTTCCCAATGGCAGGTCTTGCGAAGAATGATGCATAAAGTTTTACTTAAATTTGTCAGGGAATGGAATTACAAAGTATGTTGTTGGATTTTAACTTTTATTCACATTGACCTAAATCAAATTGGAAAAGTCTGATTCGCAATAAGATACTGCTCATATGGCCAAATCATTTTTTGCTCAGAACAGGGCGCTCACCTCGGACGAACTCGTCGATCGCCGTCGTACTTTAGTGCGGCTTGGCTTGGCTTGGCTCGCCATGATGCAAGTGATGATGTTCGCATTACCGGGGTATCTGCGCATAGAAGCCGGCCCAAATGACAGTCTGGATGTGTTGGACTGGGCAATCTTCATGATGAATTGGGCCAGTCTGGCCATGACGGTCCCAGTCATGCTTTACTCAGCCTGGCCGATCTGGCAGGGTTTGGTGCGAGCGATACAGAAAAGACAAATTACGATGGATGTACCCGTCGCGATCAGCATGGTCGCAGCCTTTGTGCCAAGCACCATCTCAACGATCGCAGGGACAGGGGAGGTCTATTTTGACTCTGTCACGATGTTTATCGCCTTTTTGTTAACAGCCCGTTTCTTTGAAAACCGAGCTGCGCAGTCTGTCGATGTTGCTAATTTGCAGCAGGGCTTGCACCATCGCCTTCAACAATTGTGTATGCCGATACTGGCCCGCGCTGACCGTGTGGCGACAGTATTTGTGCTGGCACAGCTGGCCTTATCCCTGGTTGTGACGCTCGTATGGTGGCAGTTACAACCTGAACACGCTTTGTCGGTGCTGGTGGCTTTGCTTGTGATGAGTTGTCCCTGTGCACTGTCACTGGCTGCACCTGTTTCTCTGGCAGCTACGCATGCGACGCTTGCCGCACACCCTCAGATCACCCCCGAACAGGCTGCCATTCTGTTTTCGAACACACGCAGGATCACCTATCAAAATCTCTACGGTGCGTTAGCCTGGCACCTGCTGACTATGCCGCTAGCGGCTTTTGGTCTGGTAACGCCCTGGATTGCGGCACTCGCGATGTTTATTTCTTCCGTTGCCGTAATGGGCAATGCCTGGCGTCTTTATCGTATTCCCAATATCACTGGACCGACAACCAGTACTCAGGATTATTCAGCCCCTGCTGGCTTGGTTTAGGTGTAACGGGTGGAAATCCTTTATCTCTTATTGCCTCTTTCGCTTGCTGTGGTGGCGTTGATCGGTGGTGTGCTCTGGTGGGCGGTTTTTTCTGGCCAGTATGACGACCCGGATGCGGCAGCAAAGTCCATCTTGCAGGACGATGACAGGGCAGATCCGGACTGATTCGGTCCCGACTTGATCCAAATCAAATCTTTTTATTCAGACTCAGGGCAACATAGAGCCATGAAAAAACGTTTGAATAAAAGGAACGCAAATCATGGCTAGTTCGCCTGTTGCAACAGCCGGTACCTTTAATTACACCGTAGTGAGGCAATTTGCCATCATGACGGTTGTTTGGGGTATTGTCGGCATGTTGGTTGGAGTTGTCATCGCGGCACAATTGCTGTGGCCACAACTCAATCTGGATATCCCTTGGCTGACCTATGGTCGCCTGCGCCCACTGCATACGAATGCGGTGATTTTTGCATTTGGTGGAAGCGCTTTGTTTGCAGCTTCATACTATGTGGTGCAGCGTACCTGTCAGGCGCGGCTATTCTGCGACAAACTCGCGGCGTTCACATTATGGGGCTGGCAGCTGGTGATTCTTTCTGCGGCGATTACTCTGCCGCTCGGCATTACGACCAGCAAGGAATACGCTGAGCTGGAATGGCCAATTGATATTCTGATCACCCTGGTCTGGGTCGCCTATGCGATTGTGTTTTTCGGCACGATCGTTAAAAGACGTTCCAAGCATATTTATGTCGCGAACTGGTTTTTTGGTTCGTACATCCTGACGATTGCCATTCTGCATATTGTCAATAATATCGAGCTGCCTGTTTCTCTCTGGAAGTCCTACTCAGCTTATGCTGGTGTGCAGGACGCCATGGTGCAGTGGTGGTATGGTCACAATGCTGTGGGCTTCTTTCTGACCACCAGCTTCCTGGGCATGATGTATTACTTCATTCCCAAGCAGGCCGAGCGCCCCATCTATTCATACCGTTTGTCAATCGTCCACTTCTGGGCTCTGGCATTTACCTACATGTGGGCGGGTCCTCACCATCGGCTCTATACCTCCCTGCCTGACTGGACTCAGTCACTTGGTATGGTGTTTTCGCTGATACTGCTTGCACCGTCGTGGGGTGGAATGATCAACGGCATCATGACGTTATCGGGTGCCTGGCACAAACTGCGTACCGATCCCATCCTGAAATTCATGGTGGTTTCGCTGTCCTTTTACGGTATGTCGACATTTGAAGGTTCCATGATGTCGATCCGTACAGTCAATGCGTTGTCGCATTACACAGACTGGACCATTGGTCATGTGCACTCGGGTGCGTTAGGCTGGGTCGCCATGATCACATTCGGCATGTTGTATTACCTGATTCCAAGGCTGTGGGGCCGTGAAAAGATGTACAGCACACGTTTGATCGAAGTACATTTCTGGGTCGCAACAATCGGTGTCGTGCTCTATATCGCTTCGATGTGGATTGCAGGTGTGATGCAGGGCTTGATGTGGCGTGCGACTGAAGCGGACGGTTCGTTGACCTACAGTTTTGTTGAGTCGGTTAAATCGACCTACCCCTTCTACGCGATTCGGTTGATGGGTGGTGCGTTGTATCTGTGCGGCATGCTGGTTATGGCATATAACGTCTTTAAAACAGTGATTGGTCAGACTCCTGTGAATCCTGCGATTCCACTGGACACCATCGATCCTGTTAGTTCAATCGCCGCATCGGCTCACGCCTGAGGAGCATGTCATGGGACAAGAAAAAAACACGTTCTTCTCGCACGAAACGCTTGAGAAAAATATCGGTCTGATGATCGTATGCAGTATTCTGGTCGTATTGTTTGCTGGTCTGGTACAGATCGTACCGCTGTTCTTCCAGCACTCGACGACTAAAGCTGCACCGGGTGTTGAGCCCTACGATGCGCTGCGCCTGATTGGTCGTGATCTGTATATTCGCGAGGGTTGCGTAGGCTGCCACTCGCAGCAGGTCCGTATGCTGCGCGCCGAAGTCCAGCGTTATGGTTCTTACTCGGTTGCGGGTGAGTCAGTATTTGATCATCCGTTTCTCTGGGGTTCCAAGCGTACAGGCCCTGATCTGGCGCGCGTGGGTGAACGCTATTCAGATGAATGGCACCGTATCCACCTGCGTAATCCACGCAATGTCGTTCCTGAGTCAAATATGCCTGGCTATCCATGGCTTGCTCAGAACACGGTTCAGGGTAGTGATATAGCTGATCGCATGCGCGCCTTGCGCACGCTAGGTGTTCCATACACCGATGCGCAAATCGCCGCTGCACCTGAAGCACTGAAAGGTAAGACAGAAGAGGACGCGGTGATCGCCTACCTGCAAGGTTTAGGGGTGGGCGTGCGTCGTGCCCAGTTTCAATCTAGCAGCACAGGAGCCAAATGATGTTGGCCTATCTGAATGCACTGGCAACGGTATTGGCAATGCTGACCTTTTTCGGCATTGTCTGGTGGGCCTTTTCGAAAGGTCGGCAGGATGCGAACCGCGAATCGGCGATGCTGCCCTTCGCATTGCCTGATGAAGGCAAGATTCACCCGCAACATAAAGAGGAAGCAGGGTCATGAGCGATTTCGTTGACGGCTTTTGGAGTTATTACATCGGCAGCATTGCGCTGGTCGGGATTTTCTGGTGTCTCTGGCTGATTTTTTCACAGCGTAAATGGCTTGGCACAAGTACGGTGAAAGTTCAGGATACTGGACACGTGTGGGATGGTGATTTGCGTGAGCTCAATAATCCTGTGCCACGCTGGTGGACCATCATGTATGTTGGAATGTGTATTTTTGGTCTGGGCTATCTGGTGCTGTATCCAGGATTGGGTGCCTATAAAGGCCAGTTAGCCTACACCACCGCGCAGGAGGTCAAACAGGACCAGATCGATCTCGATACGGAAGTGAAACCAGTTTTTGCGAAATTTGCAAAAATGGATATTCCTGCGATCGCTGTGGATCCCGATGCGCATGTGATTGGGCAGCGTCTGTTTCTCAATAACTGTGCGCAGTGCCATGGCTCGGATGCAAAAGGTGGTCCAAGTTTCCCCAATCTGGTTCAGGGTGACTCGCTCTACGGCCGTGACCCGGAAACGCTGGTTGCTACCATTACCAAAGGTCGCAATGGCATTATGCCTGGCTTCAAGGAGACGATTAATCCTCAGATGGCAGGCGATATCGCACAGTATGTCCGTTCCATGTCAGGCCTTGCCTCTGATCCGATCAAGGTCGTGCGTGGCAAGCGTGAGTACATGAACTATTGCGTGGCCTGTCATGGTGTCGAGGGCAAGGGCAATAAGGCTTTGGGCGCTCCTAACCTGACCGATGATGTCTGGCTGTACGGCAGCTCTGAGGCGACTATTGTGAACGGTATTCTCAACGGTCGTAATAACCGGATGCCTGCACAAGAGCAAAACCTCACGCCTGAGCAAATCCGTCTGGTTGCTGCCTGGGTCTGGAGCCTGACAGGTGGACGCGATGTCACTTCCGCGACTACTAACACTGCGGCCAAGTGAGTCGATTCAATGCCCATTGATCTGAACCCTCAGCAACCTTCCACAGGGGATACGCCACCCCCCTGGAGGCCTGCAGGTGCCAAAATACTGCCTGCAGGTGCTGAATCGATCGAAGAATCGATCATCGATGTCAGACAGAAAATTTATCCGCGCTCCGTAAGCGGCTGGTTCGCACGTTGGCGAATTATTTTTGTCGTATTGACGCAAGTGCTATTTTACGGCCTACCTTGGTTGAACTGGAACGGCCGTCAGGCGGTGCTGTTTGATCTCGGTGCACGTAAGTTTTATATCTTTGACATGGTGCTATGGCCGCAAGATGTCATTTATCTCACCTTGCTCTTGATTATTTCGGCGCTCGGTCTGTTTTTATTTACCGCGATTGCTGGACGTCTGTTTTGCGGCTACGCGTGTCCTCAAACGGTTTACACAGAAATATTCATGTGGATCGAAAGACACGTGGAGGGCGACCGCGTTGCGCGCATTCGTCTGGACGAGTCACCATTCTCTTTGCGCAAGCTGCGTCTTAAAGCAACCAAACACTTTTTATGGATTTTGGTGGCTTTTGTTACTGGCTTTACTTTCATTGGTTATTTCGCGCCGATACGTCCACTGGGTGCAGATCTGATTGCATTGACCCTCGGTCCTTGGCAGTGGTTCTGGCTATTGTTTTACAGCTTTGCCACGTGGGGTAATGCAGGTTTTCTGCGCGAGCAAGTCTGTAAATATATGTGTCCTTACGCACGCTTTCAAAGTGTGATGGTTGATCGCGACACGTTGGTTGTGACCTATGACACTTTGCGTGGCGAACCACGTGGCGGACGTTCCAAAAAAATCGATCATCATGCAGCCGGTCTGGGAGATTGTGTAGATTGCAGTATTTGCGTACAGGTTTGTCCCACCGGAATTGATATCAGGCAGGGGCTGCAGTACATGTGCATCGGTTGTGGCGCTTGCGTCGATGCGTGTAATCAGGTGATGGAAAAGGTCGAGTATCCGCAGGGGTTGATTCGTTATACCTCTGAGCGCGGCATGCTCGAAGGGCTCTCTGTTGCGCAGATTCGTCGCCACTTGATGCGTCCGCGTGTATTGATCTATAGCGCGCTGATGCTAGTGATTGTTTCCGTATTCATTGCCGCGCTTGCTACGCGAACGACA
>JAUSCY010000043.1 GCA_030650995.1 Sheuella sp.
ACTTCGTGCTCTTCAAGAGAGCCGAGTTCATAGCTTTTTCGTAAGTCGGACAAAGAGGTTTTATCGCTCATCATTCATTCCCAATTACATATTCTTAGATAAAAAAGTATCAAACCATTTCTTTTGATCAATCACACCATACAAAAATACACCACGATGATCCGCCTGATCTCCGGCATAAACGGAGCTTGCGGATGCTCCACCAAGTAGTTTTTGCGTAGCTTCAGGCAGCTGACCAATTACTTTAGGCGTGACTTCGTCTCGACCCCCATAGTAGGTTCTCAGGGGTACTACACTTTTCCAGCGATAAGCTTGATTATTATCCAATACCTGCCAGTAAGGCGAATCCCCTAACAAGCCACTATTAGCGAACTCGGGACGAAGATAATCCTGCAGCTTTGCCGGGGTCAATTTGAAAAAAGATTCCCAATCGATCTTACCCTGATAGAGATCTCTCGATGCTTGTAAAAACTGAGGTTTCACTGCCGATTCAAGCAGCCCCACCTGTTTCATGTAGAACTCTTGGGCTTGCAACTGTAAGGCCACCACGCCAGGCAAATACACTGCATCGACTGGCTGATAATTATTCACCCATCTATTCATGGTGAGATAAATATCAACAGGCGCACTCGCAGCAGCAACGGCTGTCACGCTGACACCGACAATATCCAGCTTTTTAAGAAACTGCATGGTGACCCATCCGCCCTGGGACCAACCACTCATAAAAAAATGATTAATCTTAAGCTGCATGGAATCCAGGATGTCCTTGGCAGACCAAAGCATATCGAATGTTGCCTGTCGTGTGCTGTCTTTGACAAGATAACTATCCGGCAGGTCCGACAACCCTCTTCCAAAATAATCCGCGCCCACCACCACATACCCTTGCGCAGCAAAGACCGCAAGCATGATGCGTGTCTCCATGGATTGATCAGGGCTGGATGGAACAAAGTTTTTATTAAACACAGTACCGTGCTGATAAGAAACAAGCGGTAGTGTTTTGGATTCTGTCACAGGGATCGCTAACAACCCCGAAGCAATAGTGGGCTGATTATTCAACTCGGGGATGACCGAACGATAGCGCACACGATATAAATTCACAGCGAATTTAGATGGAACAAATTTATTTCGGTAAGTATCTGGTTGAGTCGAGCTGCTCATGAAACTATCGAGCTCGATACCCAGTATTTGATCCAGCTTTTTTTGATCGTAAGTCGCGATCAATTCGTATTCGAGGCCTGAGTTAACCTTCACCCAGGTTTTCGTTTCAACGGCCTGCGTTTGCATACCCAGACCGAGGAAAAACAAAACCGCAATAATGATTTTAGCCAATCGTGAATGACTATTGCGCATAGGAAAACTTACCATTCCTGATAGTCGCCATTATCCGTGCACGCTCATCAAACCCCTGATGATCCTGAGGCGTAACGTTCAGAACACCATTGGGCACCGTCAGGTTCTTTGTGTTTTCCAGAGCATCACGCAATGCCTGACGAAACTCGATCGTAGATGGTTTTGCACCTGTTTTCAGGGCACGTGAAACGGCATTATCCAGAAGCATCCAGGCGCCCATGGCATCACCTGCGAACTGCGTCATCGTATGCGGTCCATACTTGTTTTCGTAACGATCCGTAAACTCGAGTGCGACCTGGCGAACGGGATTTGTCTCTGGTAACTCACGTGCGACCACACCGGGACCTGTAGGAAACAAAGTCCCTTCAACGTCTTTACCGCCAAGCTGCAAGAATTCAAGTGTGCCGATACCGTGCGTCTGATAGATCAGACCTTTGTATGCGCGTCCCACAAGTGTTTTTTGCGGTAACGCAGCAGGAGTACCAGAACCCGCGATCAAAATGGCTTCAGGTTTTGCAGCCATCAGTTTCAGGATCTGCCCAGTCACGGACTGATCGGTACGCTGAAATGTTTCGTACGCAACAATCTCAGGATTTCCTGCGGCGGCAGCAGTAAATTCCTTAGACCAGCCTTCTCCGTAGGAATCAGCAAAACCAATAAAGCCAACTTTTTTAATACCGCGACGGCGCATATCCTCGACCAGAGCAGTCGCCATCAACGCATCGTTCTGCGGCAGTTTGAACGCCCACTTTCTTTTGGGATCTGTAACAGGTGTGACGATTGACGCAGAGGCAGCCAGGGCAATCATCGGTGTACTGGTTTCTTGCAGAACATCGAGACCGGCCAAAGCAGCAGGCGTGATGTTTGGTCCAACAATTGCATCGACCTTGTTTTCAGACGTAAGCTTGCGAAAATTACGAACGGCCTGACTGACATCGGTCGCATCGTCGAGAATAACGTAACGTGCTGGCTGACCACCCAGGGTATTAGGCCAAAGCTTGATTGCATTGGCGGACTGAATACCAATAGCCGCAGCAGGGCCTGTAGTTGAAATATCGACACCGATCACTATTTCAGCCAGGGCGGGAATTGCAAACAAACTGAATGCGCACATTGCCATCAGACGATGCTTGAGTTGCATGATAATTTCCTTCTTGAGTCTTAACTATTACTGCATTGTGCGCCTGCAGGATTTGCATGCGTCTGTAAAGACTCTGCAATCTGTGCAGACAAAAGCTGGGTATTTTTCTGCTGTCCCGTTACCAGTGCAGACACACCGATCGATACGGGCTGCTGCAGGCGAGTAAAACAAGTGAGTACCTTGTTTGAGCCTGCAAAACGAATACGCCACAAAGCATGAATGGCAACGTACTGACCGGCAACCATATCAAAACGCTGCACATCCACTTGAATGCGTGTCACGCCTGCTTCACTTGTTCCAGAAACAAGGTTCTGAATAGGAGGCATACCTAAGCGCATGGTTAACTCCAGCGACAGTGCTGTCCTCAGATGCGAGGACAACGGCGCGGTCCATAAATCATTTACAAGCACCAGAACACGGCCATCAGTTTGCTGCACAACCAGGGAAGACAGATCAGCCTCAGGGGGGACCGTGACACTCGCCAGCGCATATGGACCAACGGGCTTGGCAGGGACTGGAGCAGAGAGAACACCACTGCCCGTGGCTGTCGAGACAGGTGGGCTGAGCGTGTAATTAAATGCCGCGGGAGAACCACAACCAGCCAGCGCAAGACTGGCCAGCAGCATCATCAGAATCTTCATTTTGTAGTCGCTCCAAGAGTATCGCGAGAGTAAGGCTGACCTGTGCGGCCCCGGATCAGTGAGTCAGGCTGTGACTGAAGCGAATCAGTTAACAGACGCAATGAGTTCACGCTACGTTTGATATCCTCAATAGCCGCATCAATATTTGCTGGCAAAGGACTGCCTGGACCGATCATGCTGTCAAGATTCTTAAAGCTGGACTCGACCTGAACCAGTGAAGAAGCCAGCTTAGGCGTCACTTGTTTGTTAAAGTCAACCGTCAGGACTTTGATTTCCTTGAGCGTATCGTTCAGTTCTTTGCCAATCGATTCGAAAGGAATCTTTTCAAGCTTTGCCATGATGCTTGAGAGATTTTGCTGGAGTTTATCCAGATCATCGGCTGGAATAGTTGGCATCTCGAAAGGTAATTCCGACTTGAATCGCAGACCTTTGGGTACCTGAGGGAAATCAGCCAGTGCGATATAAAGAGACCCAGTCAGAATATTGGCGCTGCGCAATTGCGCACGTAACCCGCGACCAGCCAGTACGGCCAGAGACTTCGCGACCTCCTCGGGTGTTCTGTCGCTCATTTTCATATCACTGTAGATCGTACCCAGGCGCTCAGGGTAAAGTGTCGCCGAGACGCGTGTGAAAAATTTCCGCTTCATCGGATCAAAATCAAGATCGACCGCACTGACAATACCAATATCAACACCCTGGAACTCAACCGTCGCACCAACTTTAAGTCCGCGCGAAGGCTGCTCAAACCGCATTTCAATTGGTACCGCAATGCCTTCAGGCACTAACTCTGCCGCTCGGCGTGTATCAAACAACTTAAACACTTCGCTGGACTTTATAGCCTCTTCGCTTTTACCAAAGGAGGCGAATGAAATGCCGCCTGCAATCAGGGAAACCAATGATTGCGTATTTACCTGCACACCATCTGAACTGAGCGTGACGTCTATACCGCTTTCGTTCCAGAAGCGTGTGCTTTGATTAACATATTTATCGTAAGGAGCATCAATGAAAATGTCCATATCAACAAACTTACCAACGCTATCGAGCTTGAATGACGTCACCATACCGACCTGAATGCGACGGTAGAAAATTGGCGAACCCGCTCCGAGTGAGCCCAAATCAGGTGCGCGGAGTTTGAATTTTGTACCGGGACGATCACTGGTGATTGGTGGAGGCTGCTCGAGCCCTACAAACTCCGTCTGGTCAGATTTACTGCTTAATGCGTCGTTAGTGTCTGTTTCAATGTAGACGCCCGACAACAAGGTAGATAAACCCGACACACCACCCAGGCCAACCCGCGGCTTGACGATCCAGAAACTGGTGCCCGAATGCGCAAGCCCGGCGGCGTCTTTGGAAAGCTCAGCATCCACAATGACAGAGTCACGCTTTGGACTCAGTCTGATCGCCTTGACCATACCGATAACAACATCGCGATAACGAATTTGTGTTTTACCCACCTCCAGACCGGAAGCAGACTCAAAAACAATCGAGATTTTCGGACCTTGTTTGGAAACAGAATTCCAGATGATCGATAAACCGATCAGTGCCGCCACGATAGGAATCAACCAGAC
>JAUSCY010000050.1 GCA_030650995.1 Sheuella sp.
AATTTCGTCACGCAGTTGCGCAGTGACCAGTTCATCGGCATCAATTGCCAGTACCCAAGGCCGGGTGGCAAGATCAAGCACACGATTTTTTTGTGGACCAAAGCCTGGCCAGATTTCAGACTGATGAACGATTGCACCAAGATTTCTGGCGATCTCAACAGTGCCATCCGTACTCCCCGAATCCAGCACAAGAATCTCATCAGCAAAACGCACAGATTCCAGACACGCAGCAATGTTGCGTGCCTCGTTTTTAGTAATGATGATGACAGAAAGCCCTAGGCTGTCTTGCGCATGGATTTTTTCCATGATTTCCATCTGTTGTAGAGCGGTCCAATAACGGGATGCGCAGCTAAATGCGTGCGCTGCCAGAGCCAGGCATAACCGCGGTTACGCACTGCAAATCTGTAAATGCAGGAAGGATCCCCGCCTTTGAGATTTTGACCATGCGCAATCGTTGTGTGTAAATATTTAAATCCTGCTTCACGAGCAAGTTCGATATATTGATCATCGAAATAACCCTGGGGCCAGCAAAAATGATCTGAAACGGCTCCAAGCTTTTCCTGCAACGTCGCGCGGGAATCTGCCAACTCCTTGCGCATCTGTTGCAAACACGCCTGACGATCAGTCGCTGTTAAATCCCAACGCGTATGTGTGTGTGTATGGCTGTGAAATTCGAAGGTTCCAGCCTCACGCATCGCCAGGACCTCACTCCAGCGCAACATGACAGGATCAGTATTGCCTGCAGCAACCATGATTTTGGATTGCTTGTGCTCAGCGATCTCAGGCAGTGGCAGGTCTTCACCATTAACAGGGCGAACAGGCCCCTCACCAATGATGCCAGTCACTAAAAACATAACCGCATGCATACCGTATTTTTTGAGTACGGGATGTGCATAGACCCAGTTATCCAGATAGCCATCATCGAAAGTAATCAGAATCGATTTTTCAGGAACGGGTTGCCCGTTGAGAAACCCTGCAAACTCCTCGGCAGTCAGAGATTTATAGCCATCGCGCGCGTAGCCGGCGATCTGACGCTCAAAGTTACGCGGTGAGGTCGTGATCATCCCCGCCGAAGGAGACACATGGTGATACATCAGAACAGGAACGCAATGGGCAGCTTTCATTTATTGACTCAACTCACTGATCCACCGTCTATATACCGACTCAGTTTGCGTGACAAGTGCCTCTGTGGAAAACTTACTGCCAGGCCCAGTAAATTGCAAACCATATTGCCCTAGCTGCAAGCGTAAAGCCGGGTCATCGATGAGACGGGCCAAGGCCTTGCTAAAGCCCTGGATATCCCCCGGATTGACCAGTAAACAATTCTGATCACGTGCGACAACCTCAGGGACTCCCCCCACATCATTTGAAACAATCGGGACACCGCAAGTCGCAGCCTCAAGAAATACCGTACCGCTGGCCTCTTCTTTGGTCGCCAGCGCAAACACGTCAAAGCCTGACATCAGATTGGCGATATCGCGACGCGCACCAAGCATATGGATACGAGACTGCAGACCAAGTTGCGCAATATAAGACTCGACTTGCTCGTAGACGGGCGAGCCTGCGCCGACAATCACCAGATGAAGGTGATCGCGTGTTTCCATGAGCGGCACCATCGCATCGATTAGCTCACGGTGCCCTTTGTTAGGGCGCATCACCGCCACACAACCTACGATGGTGTCCGTCTCTTTCAGATTGAGCTCACTGCGCAGCGATGAGTGCTCAACTCGATCGGCCAAAACTAGTGGAGAATATATCGTCTCAACACGGGCTGGCGATACGCCTTTATCGATCAAATGTTTACGCACGTAATCACTGACTGTCGTGACTGCATGTGGCAACCAGGTGTAGGACAACAGGGAATTCACCTTGCTCGAAAGATGACGTGTACGCACGATCAGTGGGGTGCGTGCCAGCCGGGCCGCCGGTGCTGCAATAATCGTATCCTGGCGACTATGGGTATTGACCACATCAAACTTACCCTGACGCAAAATACGCCAGATTTTAAAAATTCCGGACACGATATTGACAAGGCCGTCCATGTACAAGGTGTGGACCACAAAGCCTGCATCACGCAAACGCTGCGTCAACAGTGCATCAGGCTGACAAATTGCTTCCATGTGATGACCGTGCTCACGCATCGCCACCATTTCTTTGAAAATCCTGAATTCCTGACCACCAAAGCTGGTAGCGGCCTCTGAATGGATGATTCGCAGGGGTTTGTCGGTTGATTTCTGCACAGACATCAGTACGTCACTTCAATATCATCTGGTGCGACCCACGTTGAAAGCTGTGTCACCAGATCGTCAGGCAGCCTCACACGCCAGGACTCGCCGAGTCTGACCGTGCAGGCAGCCTGTTTGTTTTCATAGAGCAATTCCACGGGTGTGCCGGGGAAACCATTTTCAGGCGCCGCGCGGTAGGGATTGAGCATGCGTTTGAGAATGACGGCATCAGCATTACCGTTGAGCCGGATACGCAAAGCACGTGCACGGGCCTCTCTGGCCAGTTGCAAATCAAAAATACTATCGGCTGCGACCCGTAAACCACCTGAATACTCGTCATTGGTGATTTTAGCCTGGACGATCAGCAACTGATCCTCGCGCAGGCGATTGCGATGCTGATCAATCATCTCAGCATACACAGCGACTTCTTGTTGGGCCGAGCCATCATCGAGCGTGACAAACAACATTTTGCCGCGTCGCCCCATCATCGTCCGTGTCGATGAAATGACACCTGCAATCCATTGCAAGTCCCTGGATGGTTCAACGCGCGAAAGTGGTTTGCTGACAAACTGCCGGACTTCATCACGCCAGGCGTCAAACAGATGACCGCTGAAGAAAAACCCGAGTGCGAGTTTTTCTTCCGATAAGCGTGTGCGTAAATCCCAGGCAGGTACTTTCGCCAACTCGACAGCAACCACCTCATCACTATCATCGCCGAATAAAGAGACCTGATTCGCACTGCGTTCTGCCTGATCAGCAGCCTCGACAGCCGTTGCCAGTGAAGCAATCAAGGCCGCACGATTAGGTTCAATCGAATCAAAGGCACCTGCGCGAATCAAAGCCTCTATGCTGCGGCGGTTAACAGAGTGCCTGTCAATACGGCGACAAAAATCAAACAGACTCGTATAAGGACCGCTTTGGCGGGCTCGCACGATCTCTTCGACCGCCCCCTGCCCAGTACCTTTTACAGCACCCATGCCATAACGGATGGTCCGCGGAGGTTTACCTTTGGCTGTGTATTCATCTGCAACGGGCTCAAAACGATAGCCGGAAGCATTCACATCTGGCGGTAAGACCTTAATGCCGTTGAACAGACAATCACGCCAGAAAATCTGCATTTTGCCCGTGTCATCCATATCGGATGACAGGGTGGCGGCCAGAAACTCAGCGGGGTGATGGGCTTTAAGCCAGGCTGTCTGATAGGAAATCAGAGCGTAGGCTGCAGAATGGGACTTGTTAAATCCGTATCCGGCAAACAACTCCATCAAATCGAATAGCTTGACCGCGACCTTCGGGTCGTAGCCCTTTTTAAGTGCGCCCTGCTCAAACAGCACTCGATGCTCAGCCATCTCCTCGGGTTTCTTTTTACCCATCGCCCGGCGCAACAGATCAGCGCCGCCAAGCGAGTAACCACCAAAGATTTGTGAAATCAGCATCACCTGCTCCTGATACACAATCACACCATAGGTGCTTTTCAGTGTGTTCTCAAGATCAGGGTGGAAATAATCAACGCTCGCACGACCGTGCTTACGGTTAACGAAATCATCAACCATGCCCGACTCAAGCGGTCCAGGTCTGAAAAGCGCCAGCACAGCAATAATGTCTTCGAAGGTGTTGGGTTTAAGCTTTTTCAGTAGCTCCTTCATCCCCCGTGATTCGAGCTGGAATACAGCCGTCGTATTGGCCTCGCACAGGATCTGATAAGTCGCAGGATCGTCAAGCGGCAAAGACATAATGTCGAATTCGCGCTGCTCAGGATTGTGCGCACGGACAAAACGCACGGCCCAATCCAGAATAGTCAGGTTACGCAGCCCGAGAAAGTCAAACTTCACCAGACCTGCAGCCTCGACATCATCCTTATCGAACTGCGAAACTGCGATTTCCTCGTTGCCTGGCTGGCAATAGAGCGGGCAGAAATCAGTCAGTTTGCCAGGGGCAATCAGCACACCACCAGCGTGCATCCCTACATTTCGCGTTAAACCTTCGAGCGGTCTGGCCAGATCAATCAGCGCACGAACTTCTTCTTCGTTTTCGTAGCGCTCTTTAAAAGTCGGCTCGTCCTTGAGCGCACGCTCAAGCGTCCAGGGATCCGCCGGATTCATGGGAATCAATTTGGAGAGCCCGTCACACAGCATGTATGGCATATCCAGGACACGCCCGGCGTCACGCACAACAGCTTTAGCGCCCAGTGTTCCAAATGTAGCAATCTGACTGACCGCGCCGCGACCGTATTTTGTCTTGACGTATTCGATCACCCGTTCACGGTTATCCTGACAGAAATCAATATCAAAGTCAGGCATGGATACCCGTTCAGGATTCAGAAATCGCTCAAACAGTAAGTCATACTTGATTGGATCGAGATCAGTAATTCCGAGAGAATAAGCTACCAGTGAACCTGCACCAGAACCCCGCCCTGGTCCGACGGGGACGCCATTATTTTTACCCCAGTTAATGAAATCCTGAACGATCAGGAAATAACCTGGGAATCCCATCTGAATGATGGTTTTACATTCAAGAGCGAGACGATCGCTATAGAGCTGGCGGTTTGACTCCCTGACCTGTGGGTCGGGAAATAACTGCAACAACCGGCGCTCAAGACCTTCCTCGGACAGCTGGATCAGATAATCATCAAGCGTCACGCCTTCAGGCGTTGGGAAATTAGGTAATTGGGGCTGACCCAGCTCAAGCACCAGATTGCAGCGCTGGGCAATCGCAACCGTATTCGCCAGGGCCGACGGCACATCACTGAACAACGCCGCCATTTCCTCAGAAGAGCGCAAATACTGATCCTCTGTAAACCACTTGGGTCGACGCGGATTGGTCAGAATTTCGCCTTCCGAGATACAAACCCTGGCCTCATGTGCCCTGAAATCAGCACGATCCAGAAACTGGACAGGATGCGTTGCCACAACAGGCAGTCCGCACTCTGCAGCGAGCGATAAGGCAGCATGCACATAGGATTGATCGGCTTCGGCCTCAGTGCGCTGTAATTCAATGTAATAAGAACCGGGAAAGTCTTGATGCCATTTTTGGGCCAGGGTCCGGGCCAGTTCGGCATTGCCAGCCATCAATGCCTGACCGACGTCTCCGCCTCGCGCACCTGATAAAACAATCAGCCCCTCTATGCCGTGCAGCCACTCTCGACGCATTTCAGCGCGCCCACGATGTGCGTTCGACAGCCAGGCACGAGTAAGGAGTTCACAGAGGGCCAGGTAACCAGCACGGTTAGCGACCAAAAGTAAAATACGGGAAGGCTTGTCACGGTCATCTTCATTGGAGATCCAGACATCGCAACCAGCTATAGGTTTAACCCCGGCGCTACGGGCGCCTTTATAGAACTTGATCAGGGCAAATACGTTGGAAAGATCGGTTAGTGCGACCGCGGGCTGCCCCAAACTCGCGGTGCGAGAGATCAACTCGGGGATACGAACGGTTCCATCCACGACCGAAAACTCGGAATGAACGCGCAGATGGACAAAAGGCTGGGTTTTTACAGATTCTGACATCCTTGGATTGTACCTATTCCAGCCTGGATCAATCCGACTTTTGTCCGCCTGCCCCAAGAAGGACTAAGATGGAAGAAGTACGAAGTTCAAGCGTGATTTAAATAGGAAAATATTATGAAATGGTTAGTGCTGGGAGTCTGGATCGCCGCGATCCTGTTTGCCCACTTCAGGGGACGTGTACGCCTGCCTTTAGGCCGCCAGATGCTGGATCACTCAATTCTGCTGGCGCCGGTTAACGCTTTCATGATTCTGACCTCCAAAGTACCCACTACCCCGTTCATCCCGACAGACACCATGCCGGAACTCAAACTTCTTGAGGATAACTGGGAAATTATCAGGGACGAAGCGCTCAATCTGTCCAAGCTCAGGGAGATTAAGGCACCTGAGCTGCATAACGATATTGGCTTTAATTCGTTCTTTAAATACGGCTGGAAACGCTTTTACCTCAAATGGTATGACGCCAAACACCCATCCTCAGAGGCACTCTGTCCAAATACAGTCGCCTTGCTCAACCAGATTCCGAGCGTCAAAGCAGCCATGTTTGCAGAACTGCCACCTGGCGGGCAGCTCAACCCTCACCGCGACCCTTTTGCGGGCTCACTGCGCTTTCATTTAGGTTTAGCAACGCCTAACGATGACAAGTGCTATATAGATGTTGATGGTATCCGCCATAGCTGGCGAGATGGTCAGGGTGTGATTTTTGACGAAACCTACGTTCACGACGCCTATAACCGCAGTGATAAAAACCGCATCATCCTGTTCTGTGACGTTGAACGCCCTCTGATCTGGGGCTGGGCAGAAAGCTTTAATCACTGGTTTGGCAAAGTTGCCATGTCGGCTGCCAGCTCGCCCAATTCAGATGCAGACCAAACGGGATTCATCAACAAACTGACCCATTACCACTGGTTACTGGATCAAAAACGTCGTGCATTCAAAAAAGCAAACCGGACCGCCTATAAAGCGACCAAATTCGGTTTGATTGCGCTGGCAATTTATCTGTTCGTCACCTGGTAGTCATCTGTTCGTTACCTGTTGGTTATCGTCACCTGACAGTCAGGCATAGTCAATCTGGTGCGGCTTCGGTGGCGCCAGATTGAATGTTGACCATCGCCTAGCGTTGCATCGCCTCCCAGGCTTTCTGCAAACGTTTCACCGAAACCGGGGTTGGTGTGCGCAACTCCTGAGCAAACAGGGCAACCCTGAGCTCCTCGAGTAACCACCGGAACTCATCAAGTTTTTCATCTGGTGCGCCTTTCAATGCGGAGCGAGCGCGCGCGTATTGAGACAATAAAGGTGCCATTTCAGACATCAGTCTTGTATCGCGTGCCGGATCGGTCCGCAATTTATCAATCCGCGCCTGCGCCGCTTTCAGATAACGCGGCAGATGCGTCAACTGTGCGTCCGCAATACCTGTAATGAAATCCGCCGGAACAAGCTGACTAATTTGCTGTTGTAAATCCTGATAAGCGGCAGCGTGTGGTTTGGCCTGAGGCAGTTTGCGCGTCAGTGCACTCCATTCTGTGAGGATTGAGCCCGCCAGCCGTGCGGCCTCTTGCGCCAGCAACCCGAGTTTGGCTTTACCTTCTTGCCTGCGCAACTCAAACACCTGCGCATCTTTAGGTAAGGGCTGGTACAAACAGGCGCGATCCAATGCACAATCAATAATCTGATCCCGCAGTTTTTCCTGTGTGCCTAGCGGCAAATACAACATGCCCAGCTTGGTCATGTCGTGAATATTTTTCTCAAGGAACTTAACCTGATCCTTAAGCGCGATGCGGAATAATCGGCGCAGCCCCTTACGATGGGCGAGCTCTGCGGTATGCATCTCATCAAATACATCAAGCGTGCAGTGCCCACCCTGATCAATCAGGGCTGGATAACCAATCACGCTGAGATTTTTACGTTTAATCTCCATGAGCTCAGGCAAGGTACCAAAGCTCCATGTTGTAATTTCATCATGCGCGAGAGCACTCGCCACCTCCTGATCGCGACCCGCCAGCTGCTGGAATGTCGCCTGAGCCTGTTTGCCAAGCTCAGCCTTGATCTGCGGCAGATTACGGCCAGCACTGAGCATGCGACCATGCTCATCTATGACTTTGAATGACATAAACAAATGCGCAGGCAAAGTCTCGAGTTTGAAATCGCCCACGAGTGGTCTTATTTTGAGCTGCGTCCACATGTCCTGGATAATCGCGTCGATCAGGCCGCCCGGTGGTGCGCTGAGCTTGTCAAACCAGCGGTCATAAAACCCTGCTGCATACTCTGGCAACGGGACGCAATGACGCCTGAGTTTTTGCGGCAAGGATTTAATCAGTAACTGGACTTTTTCTTTCACCATGCCTGGCACGAGCCACTCACAGCGTGCAGCATCCATCTGGTTCAAAAAATACAACGGGACGGTGACGGTCAAACCGTCTTTGGGTGAGCCGGGTTCAAAGTGATAGTCGACGGCCAGACGAACGCCTTGCCACTCGAGTGTTTTTGGAAAGACATCGGTTGTCACGCCAGCGGCTTCATGCCGCATTAATGCTTCACGCGTGAGCATTAATGCCTGTGTCTCTTCTTTGGACAACCCCTTGTACCAGCTCTCAAGCGTCGCCGTCTGATAGATATTGACAGGCAGCAGTCGCTCGTAAAAAGCCTTGATCAGACTGTCATCCACCAGAATATCCGGACGCCGGGTCTGATGTTCGAGGTGCTCAATTTGTGAAATCAGCTTGCGGTTGTGCGCCACGAACGGCAATTTAGTATCGATCTCGCCCGGCACCAGTGCCTGCAGGATAAATACCTCGCGCGCCTGCTCTGGCGCGAGCGGGCCATAATGAATGCGGCGCCCCGAATAGATATTCAATCCATACAGAGTGCCCTTTTCATTGGCAACAACCTGACCAAGCTTTTTTTCCCACCGGGGATCAGACCAGCTTTTTCGAATCAGGTGTTTGGCGACACGCTCAATCCATACAGGATCGATTTTTGCTACACAGCGGGCGTAGACCTTGCTGGTGTCGACCAACTCGGCTGCCATGATCCACTTACCTGCTTTTTTCAGCATGCGCGATCCGGGATGAATCCAGAATTTAATATCGCGTGCACCGAGATAATGACCAGACTCTTCGGATTTCAACCCAAGATTCCCAAGCAACCCTGACATCAGAGCTAAATGCAATTGCTCAAAGGTCGCGTCTGTCGGATTCAGACGCCAGCCAAGTTCAGCAACCAGCTCATGCAACTGACGGTGAATGTCGTGCCACTCACGTAAGCGCACCGGCGATAAAAACTGTTGTCGCAACTGACCAACGAGCTTACGCTGCGAAGCTTTATGCGCAACCTGTTCGTGATACCAGCGCCAAAGTTTGATGTATGAAATAAATTCGGACTTCTCGTCGGCGAATTTAGCATGGGCCTGTTCTGCAGCCTCACGCGCCTGCATGGGGCGGTCACGCGGGTCCTGCACAGACAGGGCCGCAGCAATGATCAGCATTTCAGTCATGCACTGCTGATCTTTCGCAGCAAGAATCATCCGGCCGATCCGAGGATCAACGGGGAGTTTGGCCAGCGCGCGCCCTGTCGCTGTCAGCGCACCGGGCTGACTGGATTCGGGGTCAAGCGCCCCCAGTTCCTGTAATAAATGATAGCCATCGGCAATCGCTCGCCCCGAAGGCGGATCGACAAAAGGAAAGGTCTCAATCTCATCGAGCTTGAGCGCTTTCATGCGCAGGATCACACTTGCCAGAGAGGAGCGCAAGATTTCGGGATCTGTAAACGCAGCACGGTCTTTAAAGTCTTGTTCACTATAAAGTCTGACACACACGCCAGGACCGAGGCGGCCACAACGCCCTGCCCGTTGATTGGCAGAGGCCTGACTGACAGGCTCGATTCGCAGCTGCTCGACCTTGTTACGCCAGGAGTAGCGTTTGACACGGGCCAAGCCGCTATCGATCACATAGCGGATACCAGGAACCGTCAGCGAGGTCTCGGCAACGTTGGTCGCCAGCACGATTCTGCGCGCATTGGTCTGCGGCCGGAAAATCTCCTCCTGTTCAGCCTGAGACAGACGCGCGTAGAGCGGCAGCACTTGGGTACCCGGAGGATGATGCTTACGCAAAGACTCTGCGGCCTCGCGGATCTCGCGCTCTCCCGGAAGGAACACAAGAATATCTCCGGCCCCTACCCTGGCGCACTCATCGACAGCATCCACCAGCGCGTTAATCAGATCGCGCTCCTCGTCACGTGCGAGTGTGCGATCAGATAAAGAAGTGTTTGGACCGGCTGCCTGCGCGGCCGCTTGCGCCTCAGGATCCTGCACAGGCCGGTAACGAATCTCGACCGGATACAAACGGCCCGAGACCTCGATCACAGGTGCAGGCACGCCTTGCGCATCCGCGAAATGTTCCGCAAAGCGCTTTGCATCAATCGTGGCTGAAGTAATAATCAGCTTCAGATCAGGACGACGTGGCAACAACTGTCTCAGATAACCCAGCAAGAAATCGATATTCAGACTGCGCTCATGCGCCTCATCGATAATGATGGTGTCGTAACGCCTGAGCATTGGATCGCGCTGGGACTCGGCGAGCAGTATGCCGTCAGTCATCAGTTTGATCGAGGTCATCGCACTGCTACGATCCTGGAACCGAACCTGATAACCGACCCATTCACCCAGTGTTGTTTTCAGCTCCTCGGCAATTCGCCTGGCTACCGAGCTCGCTGCCAAACGCCTGGGCTGGGTATGGCCGATCATTTTGCTCAAGCCGCGGCCAAGCTCCAGACAAATCTTAGGTAACTGCGTGGTTTTGCCCGAACCGGTTTCGCCACTGACAATGATCACCTGGTGCGAAGTGATTGCGCGCGCGATCTCCTCACGACGAGCGCTGACCGGTAAATCTTCCGGATAGGTGATTTTGGGGGCCTGGCGTGGGGAATTGACAACGATTTGGGATGTATTACCCGCCAAGGGCTTTGATTCGGGCATATTTTCTAATCCGGTGAACGGACCATTATAAAATTTAAATTGCAGTCGGATATTCAAACTTGAATTCGACTTTCTTTTAGCATCTCAAAAGGCCATAGACTCAACACGCCATGCAAGATAATCAGGAACCAGACACCGTATCCGCCCAGGAAGCCCCTGAATTTGCAGCTGCCCAGTTTGTACGCTGGTTTCGCGAGGTCGCACCCTATGTGCATGCCTTCCGGGGCAAGACCTTTGTGGTGGCGTTCGGTGGAGAACTTGTCCAGGCCAACGTACTGAATACGCTTGTACAGGATTTATCCCTGTTATCCGCCCTCGGTATCAAACTGGTGCTGGTTCATGGTTCGCGCCCACAGGTCAATGAACAGATGCGCCTGAAAGGCTTTGATCAGCAGTTCGACCGCGGTCGCTCGCCTATGGATGCCGATGCGCTTGAGTGTGCAAAAGAAGCCGCTGGTGAAATTCGCCTCGATATCGAGGCGGCATTTAGCCAGGGACTCCCAAACACCCCCATGTCTCACGCCCAGATTCGTGTGATCTCAGGTAATTTCGTCACTGCACGACCAACCGGCATTATTGATGGCGTAGATTACAAACACACGGGCCAGGTGCGCAAGATTGATATCGATGCGTTGCGTAACGCCATTGAGCGGGGCTCCATCGTATTGCTCTCACCCCTGGGCTTTTCACCCACAGGAGAGGCTTTCAATCTCTCCATGGAAGAACTCGCCACTAGCGTGGCGACAGGTTTGCGTGCTGAGAAGCTCATATTTCTGACCGAAACTCCTGGTGTCATCTCACCCGATGGCACAGTCGACACCGAACTGGCCCGACTGGATGCCGATGCGCTGCTGGCCAACGGTGAGCTCGACCCGGATACTGCGTTTTATCTTCACTTTGCCTCGCGTGCAGTCAAACGTGGCGTGACGCGTGCTCACCTCATACCCTTTACGCTCGATGGAGTCGTGCTGCTGGAGATTTTCACGCACGATGGCGTAGGGACCATGGTAGTGGAGGATACGCTGGACGATTTACGACCCGCCACCATAGACGACGTAGGTGCGATTCTGCAGCTGATAGAACCTCTGGAGCAAGACGGCACACTCGTCACCCGTGGCCGTGCAAATATCGAGCGTGATGTCGAAAACTTCACTGTTCTCGAACATGACGGTGTGATTTATGGTTGCGCAACGCTTCATGATTTCCCAAAAGACCAGATGGCCGAGATGGGTTGCCTGATTGTGCACCCAGAGTGGCAAGGCACTGGCGAGGGCGAGATCTTGCTGCGCCATATGGAGTCACGCGCAAGGGCTCAAGGCGCAAAACGCCTGTTTGTCCTCACCACGCGTACTTCGCACTGGTTCATCAAGCGAGGATTTGTACAAGGCGGAGTCGCTGACCTGCCTAAAGAAAAACAAGCGCATTACAACCGCTCGAGAAACAGCCTGGTATTCATCAAACGCCTTTAAACCGCAGGGTTTTGGTGTGCATACCGACCCAAGACACCTACAATGAAATCATCATCAATATAGGCAGGATCTAGAAATGAGCCGTACCGTTAACTGTGTAAAACTTAATAAAGAAGCCCCAGGACTGGATTTCCCTCCCTATCCAGGAGACTTAGGTACCAAAATCTGGCAAAGCATCTCCAAAGAAGCCTGGGAAGAATGGATGGCTATTCAGACACGTCTGGTGAATGAAAACCGACTCAATCTTGCCGATACGCGCGCACGCAAATACCTCAAAGAACAAATGGAAAAATTCCTGTTCGAAGGCGGCGATATCGAAGCGCAGGGGTTTGTACCTCCCTCGGCGTAATGATTGTTTCAGGTCAAAAACAAACCGGCTGCATATTTATATGTAGCCGGTTTTTTATTGATAAAAGCAGTCAGCTTTAATCAGACTTCTTCGATTTAATCAGACTTATTCTTTAGTCGCTTCTTCGATCTCAGACTTCGCAACCGCAATCAGCTCTTCTTCGCCACGTGCGATCCGCTCAGCCATTTTGACGCCCTGATGACGGACATCTGCACCGTGCACCATATAAATGACACGCTCAGCCATGTTTTTGCAATGATCGCCAATCCGCTCCATTGAGCGAGCGATAAACAGCAGGTCAATGGCGCGCGAGATCGTACGTGGATCTTCGATCATATAAGTGATCAGATTACGCAGCGCTGATTTCCATTCCTTGTCGACCTCTTTGTCGCTGCGCACAACGGATGCAGCTAGGATGGAATCATGGCGCGCGAAAGCATCCATGACCTGACGCATCATCGCGATAATGGAATTAGCCATGTGGCGCAATTCAATGACAGGGATAAAGCGGCGGTCGTCTTCATGCAGACGGCGTGCCATCGTAGAGATTTTCTCAGCCTCATCGCCTGAGCGCTCCATGTCGGTCAGCATTTTTGTGACGGCAAGAAGCGTACGCAGATCAATCGCGGCTGGCTGGTGACGGGCGAGAATTTGTGTGACACGCTCGTCAATGTCGACTTCAAGGCGATTGACGTCCTTTTCACGCTCTTTGACACGTTCAACCAGACTTAAATCACCTGAACTCAATGCATCCATCGAATCCTGAATCATGGACTCGACCAGACCGCCCATCTGCAACAACTCAGTGCGGATACGCTGGAGGTCGGCATCAAACTGCTTATTGGTATGTTCTGTCATGGCGCCACTCGTTCAAAGGTGATTAGATAATCTATTCTAAAACCAGACTATGACAGTTTGATGAATGTCATAAACGCCTGATCCCGGACTGGGTTGCCAGCAGAGCGACATCTGCGGGGCGAATCGCAAACAAGCCGTTTGTCACGACTCCCGGGATATTATTCAAAGCCGATTCCAGGGAGCGGGCATCCAGGATCGATACTCCTGAAATATCCAGAATCTGATTGCCATTATCCGTCACAAAACCTTCACGTATCGCTGGCACCCCACCCATACTGCTTGCCGCGCGTGCAACGGCCTCGCGTGCAATCGGCAACACCTCAATTGGCAAGGGAAACCGTCCGAGTACGTCAACAAGTTTTGATTCGTCAGCGATACAGACAAACAATTTAGCAACTGAGGCAACAATTTTTTCGCGTGTCAATGCGCCCCCGCCTCCTTTGATCATCTGAAGCTGGGCATTGATTTCGTCTGCACCATCTACATAAACGGGCATGGAATCAACCTGATTCAAATCAAGCACTTCAATTCCATGATCCGCCAAGCGTTTTGCACTACGTTCTGAGCTCGCCACGGCGCCTCTAAACATACCTTTGTACTTGGCAAGTCCATCGATAAACAAATCTGCGGTAGAACCCGTACCAACACCAATTACCGCTGCCGGATCCAACATCGGAGCAATATATTGCAAAGCTGCATCAGCAGCCTGTTGCTTAAGTTCTTGTTGTGAAAGCATGAATAGTCCAGTCTAGAATTTTTCTGAATAACGTTTTTCACTAAAACCCACAGTCACCGAACCATCAGCATAGACAGTGACGGGTCGCTTAATCAGTGCGGGGTATTGGGCAATTAATTCCAGCCATTGCGCATCCGTTGCAGGCTCTTTGATTGAAGCATCAAGATTACGCCATGTCATCGAGGCACGGTTCACGAGCTTTTCCCAACCGCCAAGTTCTTTGGCCCACGTTTTAAGAACAGCTGGCTTGACAGGTTCGGCACGATAGTCCTGAAACGCGTAAATAATTTTGTGGGCATCAAGCCATACGCGCGCTTTTACACAGGTGCTGCACTGGCTCAGTCCGAATACTTTAACAGTCATATTATTCCTTTACGTTATCCTTAATAACTCTTGTTCTTCAACGGCATAAGCCTGCGTCAGAACAGGCCAGAATTCCTGCTCAAGCTCTGGAGCGACTTTACGCACTGACCTCAAAAGCCTGGATAAATTATCAGATCGTTGCAATGGGCTAAGGTGCCCTGTCCTGGCACGATCAAAATCAATCACCCATACGCGTGAGCGCTGATCCACCAATAAGTTAAACACATTCAGATCGGCATGCCAGGTGTTTGCTTGATGCAATCTGGCAATAACGCGACCTGCTTCTGCCCAAACCCCCGCGTCTGTTGTGTACGCAAGTGGTTTTGCGCCCTCAATGCGCGCTGTAATCAAAGCCGCGCGATAAGTCAGACCGTGTCGCCAGATTGCTGCAGCAAGAGGTTGTGGCACGGGAAGATTATTCAACCAGAGAGACTGCATAATTGAAAACTCTGAAAAAGCGCGGCTACGCGATGCACCCAGCCAAAAATACCGATCTTTTATCAGTCTGGCAATCAATCCACCGCGACGATAGTGACGCAATACGCCTGCCTGCTCTCCCAGTCGGATAAACCAGGCTGCAGCACGTCCCCCGATCAGTACCTCTTGCGCGTGTAACGCTGGACAAAGCGGGTCAAACCAGTTCACAGGATCATGCAGTCCGGTAAACGCTTGCGTCAAATCGGGTGAAAGGGTCTGATCAGCTGAGCGATCAATCACTACAGCAAGAATCTTGTCATATTCAATGATGCAGTCGCCAGATTTCACTAACCTGGTACGAGAGGGTTCAGTCATCACGATTGCGCATCCAGTCTGCAACCCCGAAAAACACCTCCAGCAAACGATCACTGCGTTCAGTCGGATAATCGAGATCCTGCATCGCGCGAGCCATACACAGCAGCCACTGGTCACGCTCTTTGATACCGATTGAATAAGGTAAATGTCTCGCTCGCAAACGGGGGTGGCCAAAACGCTCGATGTATAGCTGGGGACCGCCGAAATACCCGCACAAATACCAGAACAACTTGTCGCGTGCACTCGTCAAAGAAGGACCATGCACATCACGCAACACTTTCAGATCCTGATCGACATCCATTACGTCATAAAACCGATCAACCAGCGCACGGATACCTGGCTCACCACCGAGTAATGCGAACACAGAATTCGGATCAACGACGACAGGTTCAGATTCAGGTTTGGTCATCTCATCACAACACGTTTAAATATGTCTCAAAATAGCCAGCGGTGGCGTCTTTAATACGCCACGAAGCGTCAGTGCGCCTGTCAGCCAGGCACCCAGCATACAAACTGAAATGCCGAGTAACCACGGCCACAGTGCGAACTTCATGTCGAACTCAAACACCCACACTGACAAGGCCCAGGCTGTCAGACTCGCAGCGCCTGCAGCAAGTACGCCAGCCATCGCCCCGATCGCGAGTAACTCGATACGTTGCGCACGCGCCAGTTGCTGACGTGTCGCACCAAAAGCCCTCAGCAATGCAGACTCGTGCACCCGTTCATCTCGCGTAGCGGATAACGCAGCAGCCAGAACAATCGCGCCAGCCAGTACAGAAAAAACAAACAACCCCTGCACCGCTACAGATACTTTATCAAGAATGGCTTGCAATTGCGCCAAAATAGCGCCCACATCAAATACAGTCAGGTTAGGGAATTTCGCCACAAGCTTCTGAACAATAGCAGTTTGTTCAGGATTGACATGGATAGCCGTCATCCAGGTCTGCGGGGCATCCTTGAGCGCCTCGGGCGTCATGATGGCAAAAAAATTCGCACGCATCGAATCCCAATCGACCCGACGAATACTCGTGACCTTGACATTGACAGGTTGACCCGCCACATCAAATTCAAGCTCATCGCCCAGGCTTAATTGCAGAGACTTGGCGAGACCTGTTTCCAGCGAAACCTCAGAGAGAGCCGGATCCAGCTCGCGTCCACTGATAATCTGATTCGGGTCAGGCAAAGCTGGCGAATACGACAAATTAAACTCGCGATCAATCAGTCTTTGCGCACGCGTATCCTCATAATCCGCTGCGCTCAGCTGCTTTCCGTTTCGAGCGACCAGTCTGCCTCTTACCATCGGGGATAAAGTGACAGCGGAAAAACCAGAGTCCTGAAGGAGCTTTTGCACGTCGTCTTTCTGATCATCCTGTACATTGATCAGGAAACGATTAGGCGCATCGTCGGGCAAGGTACGCTGCCAGCCTGCAATCAAATCCGTGCGTACGATTGTCAACAGCAAGATCGCCATCATGCCAACCGCAAGAGCGCTGGTCTGCGCAATCGTCGCAGCACGGCGACGCACCACACCAGCCAGCGCAAAGCGCAACACAGGGTAGTGCTGCAGGTGAACACGCAAATTAGCCAACGCCCATAAAGCCAGACGCGTAACAGAGGCAAATAATATTGTTGCGAGAAGAAAACCAAGTGCTAATCCTGCACCAAATTTTAAATCCCGTGCAACCCACCACATCAGCACAGCGAAACCTGCTATTCCAAGCAGGCTTCCCAGCCAGCTTTGCAGTGGAAATGACGTATGTATCGACCTGAAAATCTGGGAGGGCGGCACGCTGCGTAAGGCCTGCAAGGGCGGCCATGCAAAAGCAAAGAGCAACCAGACACCGGCAAACATCCCCTGCAAGGCAGGCGTTGCACCAGAGACGGGCAAGTCGCTGCCTAATAAACCCCCCAGACTCTGGATCATTAATGCCTGAGCAGCCCACCCGATCGCGGTACCAAGCAATGATCCAAGTATCGCGACGATTAGAAATTCGCTTAGCAATATCACCGTGACATCGTGCTGCGTGGCTCCCAGACATCGCATCACGGCTACGCTTTGTCGGTGTCGCTGACCAAAACGCCTGGCAGCCAGAGCCACCGCTACGGAGGCGATCAAGACCGCGAGCATCGCAACAAGCGCCAGAAACTGCTGCGCCCTGTCTAGAGAGCGGCGGATTTCAGGACGACCTGATTCAATCGAGACGATTTTTTGACCAGGAGAGAGCCTGGAACTGACCCAGGTACGATAGTTTTCGATCGCCTCACCCGCTCCGGCAACCAGTAACGCATACCCTACCCGACTGCCCGGACCAATTAAGCCACTGTTGGCGAGATCCTCTGCGCGCATCATGACGCGCGGTGCCAGATTGACGAACTGCGGCCCCCGATCCGGTTCGTAGGTAATCACTCGAGCGAGCTTGAGCTGCAGCTCCCCTACTTTCAAAAGATCTCCAAGCTTTAACCCGGTCTGAGCCAATACTTGCGGATCTACCCATACTTGCCCGACCTCAGGAGCCTCAGTCGTGGATTGGCTATCACTGCCAGCCTGTGTCGTTGTGAGTAAAGCACCCCGCAAGGGGTAACCTGACTCAACAGCTTTGACTGAGGCCAGTTGAACCTTGTCTGCGGCACCAACCATCGAAGGGAATTGATAGGTTTTAACAACCTTCAGTGCGCTTGAACGTGCCTGGGTACTCAATAGCTCGGGGATAGTTGCATCTGACTCAACCACAAGATCCGCGCCAAGCATTTGCAAAGCATCACGTTCGAGTGCGCGACTGACACGATCAGAAAGGAAAGCCACGCTCGTCACTGCAGAGACAGCCACAACGACAGCCAGCAGGAGCAGACGCAAATCCCCCGCACGCGCATCACGCCAGGTTTGTCTGAAAGCAAGTTTTATATTTTTCAAGTTCAACACTCAGCGCTGATACAACAAAAGCGGTACCGTTACAAAAAGCATCGCAGCAAAAGCGAGCCGCAAACGGCGCTCTGGTAACTGATGGGCCAAACGTACACCCAGTGGAACGCAAAATAAACTACCCACCGCCAGCATGCCACCAACCGTCCAGTCAGCCTGTCCGGCAAGCGAATAAGTCATCAGCGCTACACATGCGCCTGGAATAACCATAGCCAGTGAAAGCGCCTGAGCCTGCGTCTGTTTCATCCCAAACAGAGCGGTCATCACGGGCACAGCAAGTATGGCCCCGCCTACACCAAAAAAACCACCAAACAGACCGGTTAATAAACCAAGAATCATGACTGCATTCCTGCCAAGTCCGAATCCTAACCGGTTGCGCACGGTAAGCTTGCTATAGGTCTGCCAGACATAAAAACAAGCGAGTGCAAACAAAAAAATCGCAAAACTTTTGCGCAATAGTACGGGATCAAGACCAAGAGCCAGCCGTGCGCCAAACCAGGTTGAAATGACCGTGCTGAGCGCACCAAAAAAAGCGATATTGAAATCAATCGGTGATTGTTGATGGTATTTGCGCACTGACATCACAATCGTCGGCAACACAAGGATCACCGCAGTACCTTGTGCCAGTTGCTGATCCATCCCGAGCAATAGCCCAAGTACTGGAATAGCAATTAAACCACCGCCTATGCCTAGCATGCCCCCCAAGAAACCTATCGCAGCACCCGCGGCTATGCCCAGCGGTAACATCCACAGCGCAATCATTTCTGCCTCAACTGATCCAGCGCATCCTGCAGACGATCTACGGCGATGACCTCCAGACCTTCAATTGGCTGGCGCGGTGCATTCGCCTTGGGAATGATCGCCAGAGAAAATCCAAGTTTAGCGGCCTCGCGCAGACGCTCCTGCCCGCGCGGCGCAGGCCTGATCTCACCGGCCAGACCGATTTCTCCGAAAGCGATCAACCCTTTTGGTAACGGGCGATCCCTTAATGAAGAAATAATGGCCAGCAGCACAGCCAGATCCGCTGCGGGTTCCGTAATACGCACGCCGCCCACGGCATTCACAAAAACATCCTGATCAGAGGTCGAGACCCCCGCATGGCGATTTAATACAGCAAGCAGCATCGCAAGACGATTACCTTCCAGTCCAACAGAAAGCCTGCGTGGATTCGGTACGTGGGCGCTATCAACCAAGGCCTGGATTTCAACCAGTAACGGTCGTGTACCCTCCTGGGTTGCCATGACACACGTACCTGAAACCTCATTCGGGTGTTGCGACAAAAACAGGGCTGAGGGGTTAGATACACCGCGCAAACCACGATCTGTCATCGCAAATACACCAAGCTCGTTGACAGCACCAAAACGATTTTTAAAAGCGCGTATCAAACGAAAAGAGGAATGCGTATCGCCTTCGAAATACAAAACCGTGTCAACAATATGCTCCAGCACACGAGGACCCGCCAGCGTGCCGTCTTTTGTCACATGACCAATCATGACGATCGGAATACCAGCCTGTTTAGCCAGCCTGGTTAATTGTGCAGCACACTCTTTCACCTGAGAAACTGACCCAGGTGCGGAAGTTAATTCGCTCGAGTAAACCGTCTGGATGGAGTCAATCACAGCCACGGCAGGCTTTTGTTCGAGCAAAGCCGCCTGAATCGCCTCAAGACGAATCTCAGCAAACAAATCCACAGCGGCACCCGGCAAACCCAGCCTGCGCGCGCGCAATGCAACTTGCTCAGCGGACTCTTCACCCGTTACGTAGAGCACCCTCTGGCTTCCAGCCATCGCGACCAGCGCCTGCAATAAAAGGGTCGATTTGCCAATGCCCGGATCACCCCCAATCAGGACCACTGCACCAGCAACCAGTCCGCCTCCCAACACACGATCAAATTCGCCAATACCTGTCGAGATACGCGGTAACTCCAGAGCCTCCACATCAGACAGGCTGCGAACAGGGCTCGAAGTGGCCAGCGGTGCGTAGCGGTGCTCGCTCTGACCGGTGACCACAGGATCGCGAGACTCTTCCAGAGTATTCCAGGCGTGACAGTGCTGGCATTGTCCGGTCCACTTGGGACTGACACCGCCGCACTCTGAACATGCAAAAAGGGTTTTAACTTTGGCCATGAAACGCTACGAGGTGCTACCCAGGCTGCCACCACCATCGATGCCAATCACCTGACCAGTAATAAAACCAGCCTCCTCCGATAGCAAAAAAGCAATCAGTGCCGCAACTTCGTTTGCGGTACCGAGTCGTCCCATCGGCACCATATTGGTGGTCTGCAGGCTGGTATCGCCTGAGGGCATGGCATTCATGAACAATTCCGTATCAATTGCGCCAGGCGCTACTGCATTCACGGTGATGCCGTATTCAGCAAGATCCAGCGCCCAGGTTCGCGTGCAACCAATTATGGCGCTTTTTGCAGCGGCATAGCTGGTCGCGTCGCGCGCGCCTCGCACCGCCAGACTGCATAAATTGATGATGCGCCCACTGCGGCGAAGTTTCATCGACTCGACAAAAGCCTGCGTCACCTGCACAGCGGTACGCACATTCAGATCAAAGGTTTCGAACAATGCGGTGAGTTCGACCGAGCCAAGAGGCTGAGAAATATTAGAACCGACATTATTCACAACGGCATCAACCGGGAATTTATCCCGGATGGTGCGCAATACATCTTCAGTCTGACCCGCGTCAGACAAATCGCATTCATACAGATAACCAGGAAAGTCAATCTCAGCCGTATTGCGCGCAATACCAACGACATGGCAACCCGCATCAGATAGACGCTTGCTCAATGCCCAACCAATGCCTTTCGTGGCCCCTGTAATTAATACGCAGGTATCTTTCAAACCGGTCTCCTATCGCGAAACGCATGTTTCCCGATACCGCTAGTCTAACGCAGCCTAGACGGGTTGACAGACCGGGTAATGCATGAACGACACTTACTGAATCTTGGCGCCTGAATCCTTGACTACCTTACCCCAGACAAGCAGGTCGTCTTCGATTGTTTTAGCGAACGCCTCGGGTGTTGACCCTACGATATCGTAGCCACTCGCGTTCAATTGCGCTTTGACTGAAGGCGTATTGGCGGCTTCATTGAAGGCTTTGCTTAACTGGTCAACGATAGGTTTAGGTGTACCTGCGGGAGCCAGGATGCCATACCAACCATCAATGACAAATCCAGGAACTGTCTCCGAGATGGTTGGCACATTCGGCAGCAGCGGTGCGCGTTTGGCGCCCGCAACAGCTAGGGGCTTGAATTTACCGGTTGGAACGTGTGGATAGGACGTAGAAAAACTATCAAACGTCAAATCAATCTCTCCCCCTAGCAAGGCCACCACGACAGGACCACTTCCTTTGTAAGGAATATGTTCCATTTTGGTGCCTGTTACAGTCTGGAACATCTCCGCGGCCAGATGACTCGTATTTCCGTTACCTGCTGAACCATAGCTCAGCTTACCTGGATTAGCCTTGGCGTAAGCAATCAACTCTGCGACAGAATTCACCGGCAGACTTGGTCGTGTTACAAGCAAAAGCGGCAAACGCGCCACCAGGGACACCGGGGCAAAGTCTTTGCGTGTGTCATATGGCAGCGATGGATAGAGCGAATCATTGATCGCATGCGCAGCCAACACCATCAGAATCGTATAACCATCTGGTTTGGAGCGCGCCAGCGCGTTGGTCGCGATCGTGCCACCCGCACCTGCCTTGTAATCAATAATCACCGTCTGGCCAAGCTTTTTTTGCAGCTCAGCGAGCAGAGGCCGCGCAAGAAAATCAGCACTACCGCCTGGTGGATAAGGCAGGATGAGGGTAATAGGTTGTGTCGGGTAGTTTTGTGCCATTGCACATGCACTCAGACTAAGAGCTAAAGCACCCATGCTTTTAGCGATTACACGACTGATGCCACAACTAAATATTTTTTTCATCACTTAAGTCTCCATAGTCGACAGCTTACATGCTGCTCGACGAATTCATACTGTAACAAGATGAGTCGTTAAATGTGAGGCAAAATGACCTGAAATATGCAAAGATTGCGTCATAACGACAACTTCAACACTCTAATTTAACCAATCACAATGAAAATTCTAATCTTGGGCGCCGGCGGCGTAGGCGGTTTTTTTGGTGCACGACTGATTCAGGCGGGAGCCGACGTTACATTTTTACTGCGCGACAAGCGTAATCAGAAAATACAGGCTGAAGGTCTGATTGTCGAAACACCTAAAGAGACATTCACCGTCAACCCACGCACTGTCACACGCGACCAGCTCAAGCCTGAGTACGATCTGATTATCCTTGCTCCCAAGGCCTATGATTTTGAGGATGCATTAGCCTCGCTCGTTGGTGCAAGTGCCAAGGGCGTATTCCTGCCCTTTTTGAATGGACTGAGCCACATTCAGACTCTGGATGCGAAATTCGGCAAAGACCGTGTCATGGGTGGCGTCGCGCAAATCGCGGCAACGATTTCCAGCACCGGAGCAGTCAAACAACTAACAGATCTTGGAACCCTCACTGTCGGACACCGCTCAGCTGCACATGAGAAATTAGCGAGAGACTTTTTTGCTCTGTGTGAAAAAGCCTCTTTTGACAAACTGTATAGCGAAGATATCGAACAATCTCTTTGGGACAAGTGGGTCTATCTCTCGACATTAGCAGGAATGACCACGATGTGCCGCGGTCATGTCGGAAAGATCGCCTCGGCGCCCTGGGGCATCGAGACCATGACGAACTTTTATGCTGAGACGTGTGCGATTGCTGCTGCCAATGGTTATCCAACCAAAGAATCGGCACAAAAACGTTCAATTGACTTGCTGACCAAAGTCGGCTCATCCTTCGCTGCCTCAATGATGCGTGATCTGGTTCAGGGAAACATGACAGAGCACGAGCACATTCTGGGCGAAATGATTAAACGCGGTGTGGAGAAAGGCATCGCGTGTCCACTATTAAAAGCTGCGCACACGCATATGGTGGTTGAGCAGAATAAAGCTTAACCAGCAGCCCCCGCAGCACGCTCATCGTTTGAGGACTCGGGCTCTACATGATGCTCGAGCTCCAAAGCGGCCCTGGCTAATAAGTTCTCTGGCAACGCATTCTGTACCGAGACACCGAGCCGCTCAAAGTCTTTCGCCTGACTGATCAGATTACCTTTGCCATGGACGAGCTGCCCCATCGCCTGATCATATGACTCGCGTGCACGATCGAGTTGCTTACCTACATTTTCCAGACTGCCAAGAAATGTCACAAGCTTTTTGTAGACCTTGCCAGCTCGATCGGCAAGCTCGGCGCTATGTGCGTTTTGCTCTTCAAATCGCCATAACTGGCGCACGATATTCAAGCTGGTTAACAACGTTGTGGGGGTCGCCACCAAAACGTTTTGCTCAATCGCCTTTTGAAACAGATTTTCGTCTGCCTTTAAGGCCTCAACAAAGGCAGACTCAATCGGAATGAACATAAACACCATCTCTGGTGTATTGAGTCCTGGCAGCTCAAAATAGGAGCGATCCGATAACTCCTGAATACGGCTGGCAATCGCGCTGACATGTTCGCGCAAAGCGATTTCACGGTCAACTTCAAGCTCTGCGTTCACATAACGCGTGTAAGCATTGAGCGACACCTTGGCATCAACAACCAGATGTTTATTTTGAGGCAGATAGATGACAACATCGGGGCGTTTGCGCCCGTCCGCAGTATTGAAGCTCACCTCACGTTTGAAATCAATCCCATCACGTAATCCAGAACGATCCAGCACATTGCCCAGTATCAGCTCCCCCCAGTTACCCTGCTTTTTAGCCTGACCTTTCAAGGCGGTAGCCAGATCATGCGCCTCAACCGTCATCTTCTGATTCAGATCTTTTAACTGTGCAAGCTCAGCCTTGAGCGTGGCCTGCTGGGCGGTGTCGTGTGTATGGATTTCCTCAACCTTGGTTTTGAACTCCGCAATACGATCTTTCAGGGGATTCAATAACTGTCCGATATTGGTCTGATTCTGCTCAGTAAATCGTTTTGATTTTTCTTCCAGAATATCGTTGGCCAGGCTTTTAAACTGGTTAGACAGGGCTTCTTTGGCCTCGGTCAGAATCGCAAGGTTTTCTTTTGCTTTGGAGGCCTCTGCATCAAACAAGGTCTTGACCTGTGCCAACTCTGTATTCAACGCACCGATTTGAGAATTTGCCTGCTCCCGTAAATCGACAGCATGTTGACGCGCCAGCTCAATCTCAGACTCAAGCGTACGAATTTTTTCTTCTAAAACAGGGATTCTGCTTGCCCGCTCATTTGCAGTCGCCAAATCAACAGCGAGTTCGAGCCTGCCTTGCTCCCGGGCGGTACTGACTCCACCACGAAGCACCAACCAGACAAGAACAGCGCCAAGCGCAATGCCCGAGGTGACGGCAACGATTGAAAAACTATCAATATTCAAAATTCGATCCTGTCGTGGGATAACTGATGATGAGAGCCTGATGACGCGTCATTCAAAATGAATAAATGGATTATGCATGATTGATTATGCATGCTTTAATCGTTTCCAACACTGCAGGCAAATGTATTTTATAGTTCAAAAGGACTTGAAAAATGAGCGCAATAGGTAATTTTCTCTGGTTTATATTAGGTGGTTTCTTTATGGGACTCGCCTGGTGGATCATTGGTTTAATTGCGTTTATTTCCATTATCGGTATCCCCTGGGGCCGAGCATGCTTCGTGATCGGTCAATTCGCATTTTTCCCGTTTGGTAAAGAGGCCATCAGCCGCGAGCACCTGACAAATAAAACAGATATCGGCACGGGTACCTTAGGTCTGCTTGGAAACATTATCTGGTTTATATTTGCTGGAGTGTGGTTAGCGATTGGTCACGTCTGCTGGGCGATCGCCTGCTTCATTACAATCATTGGCATTCCTTTTGGAATTCAGCATTTGAAACTGGCTGGTATCGCGCTTGCCCCGATAGGCAAGACAATCGTTTCAAAGGAAGTCGCTGCGGCGGCTTTTAGACAAAATGCTGAAAACACTTTAACAAAACACCGTTCCTGAACATTATTCCCCTCTTTTAAAAGGTATTCCCCGTGAGCGAATTTCAAAAAATTGACCATACCGTCGGCTCTGGCACCGAAGCCACCACAGGCGTTGAAGTTTCAGTGCACTACACAGGCTGGTTGTTCGATGCATCTGCACCGGAACAAAAAGGCAGCAAATTCGACAGTTCCAAAGATCGCGGCCAGCTGTTTAGCTTCCCCTTGGGTGCTGGTCATGTAATCAAAGGCTGGGATGAAGGCGTGGCAGGTATGAAAATCGGTGGCAAGCGCACTTTGATTATCCCAGCCTCAATGGGCTATGGTGAGCGCGGTGCGGGCGGCGTAATTCCTCCCAATGCAACGCTGATATTTGATGTTGAGCTGCATGGCGTAAATTAATTGCCGCGTTAAATACTCTGTACCTGTGATGATACTTTGTACCTGTGATGAATCATCGGTCATCCATACAAAGAGTAAAAGGCTGTTGCAACAATGCGCTGCAACAGCCTTTTTTAATCTAAACCAACACGTAAAAGCATACTAGCCAAGACGCCAGAGCCACACCCCGACAACAACGCCCAGCACAATGCGATACCAGCCAAAAGCACGATAGGTGTGCTTCGATATGAAGGTAAGGATCGCACGCACAACCAATAAAGCACTGAGAAATGCCGTCACAAAACCAACGGCAATCGCAAGCATGTCCGCCTGAGAAATCAGGCCCGCATTTTTATACATATCGTAAGAAGCCGCAGCCAGCATAGTTGGCATTGCAAGGAAAAAAGAAAACTCGGTGGCTGTTTTACGCTCAATGCCTGCGAGCATCCCGCCAATGATGGTTGAACCAGAGCGTGATGTACCAGGGATCATCGCCAGACATTGTGCGAACCCCACGATTAATGCTTGTTTCCAGCTGATCGACTCCAGGGTTGTTGTCGTCACCACTCTCTGATTAGCCTTGCCAGGCTTACGTACCCGCTCAACCCACAACATAATCAGACCACCCAGGATCAAGGTCACCACCACCACTGCGGGCTGAAAAAATAAGGCTTTGATCATCTTGATAAACAGAAAGCCAATTACCGCAGAGGGTAGAAAGGCGATGATCAAATTACGTGTGAAGGCCACTTCAACAGGATCCCGCTTTAGTGTCCCGGTAATCATTTTGATCAGACGAGCGCGAAAAATCCACATCACAGCCAGGATTGAACCCAGTTGAATGACTACCTCAAAGACCTTGCCTTCCGTTGAGGTAAATTCAATCCACTTGCCTACGATAATTAAATGGCCTGTACTCGAGATAGGTAAAAACTCAGTAATGCCTTCAACAATTCCAAGAAAAAAAGCTTTAATCAGTTGCAGTGTTGCTTCGGTCATGCAAAAACCCCATCAATATAAAACCACCGGCCGTTTTTTTTGACAAAACGACTTATCTCGTGAAGTCGAGTGGCACGTCCATTTAGTCTGCTGCGCGCGACAAATTCTACCTCAGCGTGTTCAGGGTCAATCTGCTGATGTCTTTTAACGTCTAACCCTAGCCATTTCACCCCTGCCTCGAACTCAATCGTGGCGGGGCAATTCTCCGCTTGCCAGGTCGCTTTCAGATAATCGGCACGCTCCAGCACAAAACCGCTATAACGCGATCGCATCAGACTTTCCGCATCAGGCGCTGGCTGCTCATCAAAGTGATCCAGATAGCGAGCACAACACTTTTCAAAACTCAGCACTTGTTTCTGCTGCTGACGTCCGCAGGGACACGGAATATTTTTCTTTGACATGGTCGCTATATGAATGCGCTATTTATTTGTACCAGCAATAAAAGCAACTATCAAAATCCAAACTACAAATGAGCCGCATGCAGCAGACCAGCTATTCAAAAGAGAATCCGGCGATACGGACCAGCGCGCAATAGATCCAAGCGTATTACTAGACGAAACAAACTCGATGATTAAATTTGCCGGCAGGCAAAAAAGACTCGTGACAAACTGCCAGAAACCCGATGCAGTAAATAACTGCTCCAGTCCGTGACCCTGTGTAAAGAGTGCAAATGATTTCATGGATCTACCCTTTGAATTGGAATTGATCGGTGAATCTCCAACTAAAATACAAGTTGTACGCCAAATTGTAGCCCGCCTGCAAAAACTCACGCCTGAAAGAATCAACTATGAATACCACTAGCCTTCGTAAACTACGGTTTGGTCTTGCTGCCAACAGACTTCATCACGAGTCGGCTAACGCCGCTTGCTTTGACTGGTTGCGTATGAGCGCTACAGGAATAGAAAGTCTGGATATTGAACTCCACACGGTAGGAAGAACTTTTGACGCGATTAAGCGCGAGGGCTTACTGAGCGGGTATTCAGGACTCATTCGATACCCTTACGGTCGGGAAGGCGGGCTGATGAAACTGGTCGCCCGTGTCACCGAGTCAGACAACAATCCCTCCTCTCTGGATGGTGCGATTTACTTGATTGATCCTGTTGATCCTTCATCCATATTCCCAGAAGCACTTGCACTCAAACGGCAATGTATTACACATGGTCGTCCCTTTATTTCAACAATGGCTGGTGCGGTTGAGTGGATTGAAATTGAACGCATGCATGCCGGTTTTTCACCAGATCCTCAAGTAAATAAACTATTTGACCTGGAAAACCAATGTCTGGCCATGATTGCTCACGATGCACTCAAACCAGACATGATTGCCTTTGCTGACCGCCATTTCGATTTACTTTGCAGGTATAAAAGGCGCGTTGCAACAGGCACAACAGGTCAGCGTCTGAATGAGCTGGCGGTTTCGCGTGGCTGGACAAGTGATCAGCCATGGGTTGATCGGTATCTCAGCGGTCCAATGGGTGGAGATGCTCAGATTGCTGATCTGGTGCTGGATAAAAACTGTCAGCGCGTGATCTTTTTTGAAGATCCGCATGTTGCCAGACAACATGAAGCAGATATCCAGTTACTGGAAAGAGCGGTACGCGTCGTGACCCGTGAAGCGACCTGCGCCACCTCACCCAGTGTTGCGGACAAATGGGCTCGGGGAGTCAGCTTGCGAGTCAATGTTAAATAGTAGATTTTTAACTTGTAAAAAGTCTACAAACTCAGCTTTTGTACCAGTCCTTGACCGCTGTCACATAGCGCGCAACCCCTTCGGTCACGCTCGCTGCCTGCAAAGCACCATAAGACAGCCGTTGATAGTTTGCCTCATGGGTATTCGTCAATCCAAAGGCAAAACCTGGAATAGAAACCACTTTGTGTTTTTCAGCCATGGCACGGTTAAATGCAAGTGGATCATGGCCACGTTGCAAACCGGGCAATTTCATTAATACATAAAAGGCACCCTGCGTCCGGGGAAATTGGACCAGATCACCCAGTCCCTCAAGGGCCTGATATACATTTTTCCGAACAGCACCTAATGCATCGACCTTGGGCTGAACCCATGCACGACCGAATTTCAATACTTCTAATGCCAGCAGCTGTGTGGGCACAGGCGCACAGATCAGATTCGTATCCTGGACCTTGTTCATTGCGTCAAACAGATCCGCGGGAAAAACGACGTAACCCAGGCGCCAACTCGCCATGCCATAGTTTTTAGACATGGAGAAAAAGGAAAACGTGTGCTTGGCCGCACCGGGCAAAGATGCAGGCGAAAAGTGTGTTGCGCCATCATAGGTGAAGTATTCGTAAGCCTCATCACTGAAGTGATAGATGCCTTTTGCGGCACACAAATTGTTCACTGCGGTCAGCGATTCTTTTGAGTAAACAGCACCGGTGGGATTGTTTGGAGAAACGGTGACAATTGCACGGGTACGAGGCGTAATCGCTGCAGCCAAGGCATCAACATTCAGACTCCAATCCTCATTGACATCCACAGTAACAGGAACGCATCCACACATCCGGATTGCCATTTCCTGATTGAAATAAAAGGGCTTTGGCAAAATAAATTCATCGCCTGGATCAGCGATTGCGAGAATACAATTCAAGAAAGCCATATTGCTACCGGCTGTCACCATCAGGATGGAGTCAGCGCCGCCAGGAATATTGTTTTCGTCTGCAAGCTTTTGCTGCAGCGCATTAACCAAAGGGGGATACCCCATCACTGCCTGGTATTTATTAAGCTGCGCGTCTCCCATCAAGCCTGGAAGCGCAGCAATCGCTGACGTCGGCGGACCATAATTGACTACCCCCTGCCCCAGAGAAATCGTACCGGGGTTATCACGGACGAGTTGACCGATAGCGGGAATAATGGGTGTATCAACCGCAGCCATCCGCAGTGAGTAGCGTTTCATGAGTGAAATCTTCAAAATTTATGGGAAAAAGTATCCAAATTCTACACTGAGGCTCTGCAGTCAGATGGGGCAAGTGTCAAACTTCAAAGATCCCTTCTGGCAGCAAGGCGCTTACGCAGACATTAGGTAAATCAACCGCATTGCTAATACGTAAATCAACTGCTAGCGAACAGATCACATATGCCTGCTCGCGAGTAAAGCCTCTTTCACCCAGCAGAGAAATCATCTCGAGCAAAGCATTGCGGGCGGCAAGCGTAAGATCCTCGCACTCCTGCGTGCCGTCTTCACGTATAGGCAAACCCGTGGTCGCTACGAAATTATGTGGTGCAGCCCATTGGGGTGGCAAGAAATAACCCGGGTGGGAAAAACGAGGGAAACGCATGTTGCGGCGCTTGGCTTCGCCAGATAACACTTTAAATCGAACCACAGCACTTGCACCCATTTCGATTGCGGTAATACAGCACTCTGAGTCGCCCTGAGCATAGTGCGCGTCTCCCACAGAAAAAAGTGCTCCACTCACACCCACAGGTATTTGCAGACGAGAACCACGTGTCAGTTGTTTAATATCAGCATTGCCACCATTCTCACGTGGTGGCATGGTGCGCAAGCCAGTACTTGCGATGGGTTCACGTGATGGCACGGCATCTTGCGCATCGGGTAACAGCGCGATTCCACCGCGTCTCACCAGATCTGTCTCGCGATCGTTCCAACGTTTCATCTGTTCGTGCGAGGGGGCAACACCTGCAGTTCCCATAAAAATTCCTTCCGGAATTTTGACGCCTGGAATTTGTGCGGATCGCGCAAAGCCTTGATCCACTTCCCAGTGCGCAAGAAATCGTGCATCAAAAATTTCACGCAAAAACCCCGCCCCGGGACGAATCACCGTCCAGCCATGTTTTTGGGGTGTCAAATCTACAAACTCGATTTCGAGCACATCGCCAGGTTCGGCATCTTTGACGAAGATAGGGCCCGTTAAAGGGTGACCAGCCTTTTTGTCATGACCAGCTAAATCCTCAAAGCACATGCCAGGCTGGACCTGACCGTCCGAGGCGTCGCGTGTTTCGAGCAGTATGTCCTCACCCGGCGCGACCTCGGCAATAGGCTCAATATCTGGATGCCAGCGGTTATGGCCTGTGCCAGGGTCGTCACGCAGACGACGCTTACGATCGATCAGGATAGATTTCATAGAAATACATTAACCGAATCTATTTCCTTTTGCATCATATTTACGCTTGATGTGATCAAGCAATCGTAAGCGGTCCATATGCAAGAAAAGGAGCGCCTCGCTAATGAATTGTTTCTTAAGCAACCCAACATGCTCGGCTCGGTTCTGGCACTGAGTCAGATCAGCGCATCATTTGAAAAAGTAGGGTTTGCGCTCGACATTCTGTTCACCTGCTTCCAGGCAATGAAAGAGTCCGGCCTAAGTTGGCCCGCCATCACCGAAGAGGATCATGACAAACAATTAGGGCGCTATGTTGGGATTTTAAGTTCAGCGAGGATCTCAGCGCAGGCCTTGCTAAGATCTCCATGAATCAATACATCTAAAGCCACCCGGAGCAGCTTTTGCTCGCTTTCGTGACAGGGGAGCTCAATAATTGGATAGAGCGCTCCAGATTCGAAAAATGACAAGTACTTCATACTGAGCGCAACAAACCTAGTGAACTGTATTGCCTTTGTTTCCATGCCGACGTTAAAGCAGTAGCTGCGACCAACGGTTGCTTGCGGCCTATCGTGACCGCAGATTCTGGTAGCGTGACCATCATCCCGATCAAGATTGCGTTACCTGCCTAACTGGGGTTCATGGATCCCTTACAATCAAACTGCTTCAGTTTGTTTCTGTTATGGCGAGTTTTTTACTCCTCGTGCAGCTGCTGTATCTAGTGATCGTGCACAATCAAAGTACGGATTCACAAGCGGCAGGCATGCTTCCACCGTTTGCGCGATATTTTTTATACTGAACGCTACGAAAATATTAATGTTAATGATTCAGATTTTTTGTAGCCTAGCCATTAGTTGGCGATTGAGACGCCTATCTTTGACCTAAATTCGCACGTAATTGAGACACCAGTATCATCAATTGCTCCTTTTGTACAAACTGACCAACCTCTACTCTGTTATCTGACTGGGCAATGAAAAATACTTTTTTGCCCTTTTCGGGCGGTTCGACCCTTAACAACCTGGTATTAAATACATAATCAGATTCTTTGCTTCCAATCATTTTTCTGACTATTAAGGTATGACCGTCAATTTGTATCTCTTCATAATCCACTGCGTGCCTGCAGTAGATTAAAAAACCAACTGTCACAACAGTTAATTCAACAGCGGTAAAAATAGGCACAACCCAGGCTCCTGCCAATAAAAATCCTGTCGCAACAAGCAAAGACAAACAAACTAAAGCTATGTAGAACTTTAGAAGTTGCCTGGGAGTGAGGGAGCAGTTTCTCTTCATTTGCCAAATTTTCATACGCGATCTAGCTCAGTTTAATTTACTGTCCTGAAAGTGTTACTCGTACTTTTGAGTCTTAACTCGTAATTGTGAGTCTTATGAAAGAATCATCCCAATTATATTGAAACAAACACTCAAAACAATGAATCAATGCCAACAAGCGTTAACACTCCCATCACGGCAAAAATAGCTGCCGCGATAGAGTGAACCAATCGCATAGGAATTTTCGCAGCAAATTTATTGCCAATAAATACAGCGGGAACGTCAGCTATCAACATACCCAGTGTTGTTCCAACGACCACTGCCAGTGGTGCAGCATAATGAGCCGCTAGCGCAATCGTAGCTATCTGAGTTTTATCTCCCATCTCAGCCAGAAAAAAGGTAATAAACGTCGCACCAAAAACACCTAAATGTTTGGCTATTTGTGTTTCTTCCTCTTCAATTTTGTCAGGAATTAATGTCCATATGGCCATCCCGATAAAAGAAGCGCCAAGAATCCAGCGCAACATCTCAGGGTTCACCATCGAGGTAATCCAGGCGCCCAAAGCACCTGCTAAACCATGATTGATAATGGTGGCAGCAAGAATGCCAAGAATAATCGGGAAAGGTTTTTTAAATCGGGCCGCAAGGATGAATGCGAGTAACTGGGTTTTATCGCCGATTTCGGCAAGAGCCACAACACCAGTCGATATAAATAGAGATTCCATTTTATTCCTATAGGCTGTGTGACGAAAACGAATGACTAAAAACACCCACAGCCTATGTAAGTGTTTATAGTCAAAAGTCTTGCCAAGCTATATGAACCGCTTACACCATAAGCCGAAGCTTAAGTATGTTGATGTAAGCCTCTTCTGAAAAGAAGAGAGGCTACTCCCTAATGATCTTTGGATTATAGCAATTTTCTAGAATACATACCAAAGCATGTGTGGGCTAACTGACCTGATCTGTGCTGCTCAAAGTTTTCCATGCCTGGGCAATCAGTGCTGAGACACTGACTGCATTGCTTGGATGCATGACACAGTCAGTACTCCAAATCTGATCAACACCAGCGTGTCTGATCAGATCAAGCGCTCCATGATTAAAGAGTGCGTGCGTGACCGCGACATCAACGGTCTTAGCACCTGCAATCAACAGTAATTCAGCTGCCCGCGCAAGGGTTGTGCCACTACTTGCAATATCGTCAAGCAATACGACTGAGCGTCCCTTCACATCGATAACTGGTAAAGTTATCTCAACCGCACGATCACCATGACGCACTTTTTGCGCGACAGCGTAATCCAGTCGGTTAGCCTCAGCCGCCTGAGCGACCCACTGGGCTGATTCACCATCAGGTCCAAGGAGTAAAGGATTGTCTCTGCGGCGTGCTGCAAACTCACCTAATAGCGGTGCAGCACTCAGGACTAGTGCCCTCTTCACAGGTATGGCCTCATCCAGACTGGAGACACGATGAAGATGAGGATCAACGGTGATCACGGCATCAAACAGAGAGGCTAACAAATCCCCCACAATCCGCTGACTCACTACCTCACCAGAAACAAAAGCAAGGTCCTGACGCATGTAGGCCATATATGGAGCAATCAACGTGAGGCAAGAAGCTCCCATGAGTCGGGCGGTAGGTGCGACAAACAATAATTCGATCAGCTTTTCATTCGGGTGATCTAAGGTATGAAAGATAATGGTCTTCTTAGCCAGACTCGTTGGCAGCTGCAACTTAAATTCACCATCAGGAAAATCGTGTCGCTTCACCAATTGGGCATCAGCGTCAATTAAATTAGCCAGGCTCAAGGCCGCATGCTCATCACCTTTGAAATATAGCAAGGTAGCGTTGTGCATCAAAACTCCACAAACACATGTGAAATATCGTCTGCACTACCAATCATGTATGCGCTTGCTTTCGCACAGAGATCTTTTGCAAAGGTTAAATCAGCTTCGATCTCTGCGTGCACACGATATAGCACATCCCCCGCACTCACCTGCTCACCCATTTTTTTTAATAAATCCACGCCTGCTCCTTTAATCTTGGGCGCGCCAGCTAACCGGGCAATTTGCCCAATATGCATATTATCGATACTGGTGACCACGCCGGCCTTCGGTGCCTTTACTTCAAAAGTGAGCGCGCCTAGTGAAGGATGGTGATAATCAAAGTGGTGCGATCCTTGCGCCTGGATAATGGCATTCATTTGAGTCAAAGCCCTACCTGAGTCCAGAATATCCCGGGCAATTGAAAATCCATCGCCGCCACGAACATCAGGGCTACTCTCCAGAAGACGACCCGCCAGACGCAAGGCTTTTTGGCGAAGGTCATTGGGCGCTGCAGGATCGTTCTCCAACACCCTCATAACATCGCGCGCCTCTAGAATCGGACCTATTCCAAAACCAATGGGCTGTCGTCCATCTGTAATCACAACATCCAGAGATAAATTCAGTCGGGAAGCTACATATTCAAACAGACGGCGCAAACTTTGTGCATCACGCATCGAGCGTACTTTAGCCGTCGGACCGATAGGAATGTCTAAAACCAGATGAGTAGAACCGGCCGCAATTTTTTTAGATAAAATCGATGCGACCATTTGTGAGGCAGAGTCAAGCGATAAGGGGCGCTCAACTGAGATCAACACATCATCAGCTGGAGATAAATCTGATGCGCCACCCCATGCCAGACACCCATGGTGCTTTAAAACGATTTCTGTAAGAGCTTCGAATGGCAAATCGACATTGGCTAATACTTCCATGGTATCGGCAGTTCCGGCTGGGGAAGTAATCGCCCGCGAGGAGGTTTTGGGACATAGCATTCCATGTGCTGCCACAATTGGTACAACCAGCATGGAGGTACGATTTCCTGGTATGCCACCAATGCAATGCTTATCAACGACCAGAGACTCCTTCCAATCCAGACGGCGACCACAGTCCACCATCGCTTGCGTTAAAAAGTAAACCTCATCGCGATCCATTTCTCCGCGATTCGTTGCAACGACAAATGCAGTTAATTCGATCTTGGAATAATGATGCTGTGCAATATCTGAAACAATTCCGCGAAAATCTTCTTTATTTAATCTCTCGCCATTAATCTTTCTAAATAAGGCTTCCATCGACAATGGAGGTTCAGCCTGGGAGACATACGCTTTTTCACCTCGCGCAACCCCTAGCTGCACAAAAGCATCTTCGGAAAGACCAACTTCTCCACACCCGACAATTGAAAGATCGTCCACAACATTCAAGGTTGCGAGTATGTGACGACCATTGGCCCTGACTTCAATCTTGGAAAGTGCCTGGAATCCTTCTGCACGATAGACAGCACAATCGCGATGAAGATAGGCGACGTTTTCACGATAAGTATCAATCGCGACAGGACGCAAAAGCAAATGCGTTATATCGTCGTTATTTTTTTGTGTTGTCACATTATCTGGTAACGGCTGATTATTCTTGCTCATATATGTAGCCTACACCTAAATTGGGGGTTTTGACACTCAAAATAAAATACCGATGAGCTTTGCATCAAGCTCTTCAAGCGGCATCAGGGGTTAGCAAAAGAGGGGCCATCGGAAGCAGCATGCCAATAAGGAGCGCGATCAGGATGTGTTGGCAACAGGCACAACTTGATCCGAGAGACTTGCCATACAAACCGCCACCATATCAATACCCGAAAAAGCCAACGCAGCATCAGGAACTAAAAAAAATAGGTAAGCTGACAAACTCATACCAGATGCCTGCTATTGAAAGACTGAATCCGTTCATTGTGGGCGTGGCGTACCAGGTCGAAATATCCAGGCTTAAGTATTTATTCCAGATAACTAATATGCCAATGGCGTATACGAATATAAGTATGAGCAGCTCAGGTAAATATGCGTACTGAAGACGTAACGCAGATCCGATCGCACTAAAAAATCGTGCTCGCTCCTGAACGGGAATCAATTCACGATCAAAAAACTCTCTCACAACGGATTGAAGCCGCTGATATACGAGAATTTCGGCGATGATGAAAAGAGGAATTGCGACTAAAAATCGAAGATGTGCCTCGAAGTCGAGCAAGAACGATATGCTGACGTTATCACTTAGCGCATTACCTTCTAATGCAGACAGAATCAGCAGAGGCAACCACGCAAGAAGAGAGATTGTTAAGACCCGCCTCTTCGCAAACATTAATTCGTCGTCGCATAGTCTAGCGCGGCAAAGCAACTGAAAAAGTGGTCCTCCCAAGACCAAAGAAAAAGTGTGCCTCTGTTCGGCAGAGGCAACATCAGAGAGAGGATCTCGATTTTTCATTTCATTGGCTATTTGCGTAATTTTGAATATCGGCGTAATAAACTTTACTGAGAAGAGATCCCAAAGTACAGAGCCAAGTCAATAAACCTCAATTTGGTACCGAATCTTTTGACTCGGTACCGAATTGAGCGTAAATTTGTGTCTGCTGATGCTTAGCATCCACGATAAAACTCAAAAAAGAAAAAATGAGACAGCAACTTCGCACGATTCACGGCGGCTCGACCGTCGCTCAACTTTATATTTCGGCCTTTAAAAATCATCCTGACAAGCTAGCCATTGTTGGAAATAATGTCCAGCTGACTTATCGTGAACTGGAGCAAAAGTCCTATCAATTTGCTCGTTTACTGAAAGAAAAGGGCTTGCAAAGACAGGATACGATCGCTTTTTTGGTTGGCAATCGTGCAGAAGCTATTGTTGGAATCATTGCCGCCCAGATTCTCGGCCTCAAGAGCGTCTCACTTCATCCAATGGCTTCTGAAGATGATCATTGCTTTGTACTAGAGGACGCTAGCGTCAAGGCACTCATCGTTGATTCGTCGCGGTTTACTGAACGTGGCCTGGCAATCAAAAACCGGGCGTTGATTCCGCTAGTGCTGAGCCTGGACGATTCTGAAATTGGCCCAGGCCTGATTGATCAAGTCGCCTTGATAAGCGCAGAAGAGATCTCTGTTGGTGATGATCCAACCGAAATAACCAAACTTTCATACACCGGGGGTACGACCGGTCGCTCAAAGGGTATTTTGCATTCTCACCGCACGGTCGTAACAATGATTGTGTATATGCTCGCGACCTACGAGTGGCCCGAACAAATTCGCTATCTTGTGACAACCCCGATTTCGCACGCAGCGGGTGGTCTACTGTTACCCACATTTTTACGTGGTGGTACGGTCTACCTGATGGAAAAGTATGACACCCCGAATTTTCTGCGAATGGTTCAGGAACACGCTATTAATTTCAGCTTTCTGGTACCAACACAAATTTATGGGCTGATCGATTACGAGGATCAGAAGGCATACGATTTATCCAGCCTGGAGCTAATTCTTTATGGTGCATCGCCGATTGCTCCATCACGACTGCAGCAAGCGATTCAAAAAATCGGTCCGGTTTTTGGGCAGTTATATGGGCAGGCCGAAGCTCCCATGAAAATTACCTATCTGAGCAAACAGGATCACGATTCATCCAGGCCTCATTTGTTTCGCTCCTGCGGCAAGGTTGTTGCTGGCAATCAGGTCAAATTGCTAGACCAGGACTGCAAAGAAGTCCCACTCGGTGAAATCGGAGAACTTTGCGTCAGAGGTCCCTTGATTATGGAAGGCTATCTGAATCGACCTGATGAGAATGAAAAGGTATTTAAAGGTGATTGGCTACACACTGGTGACATGGCGCGCAAAGACGCGGAGGGCTATTTTTACATCGTCGATCGTGTCAAAGACATGATCATTACAGGTGGATTCAACGTATATCCGAGTGAGGTTGAAAACTGTCTCGCTAATCATCCATCTGTTGCGATGTCTGCTGTGATTGGAGTACCAGACGAAAAGTGGGGAGAAAAAGTGACTGCTGTTGTAGTCCTCAAGCCTGGTGTGCATGCTACTGAGGCAGAAGTTATCCAATATGTGACTGAGCAAAAAGGAGTCGTCAATGCTCCAAAATCGGTGCTGTTTGAAATCGAACTGCCACTCACAGCATTAGGAAAAATCGATAAAAAAACTATTCGAACAAAATATTGGACGGGAAGTGAACGACAGGTCGGTTAAGGACCTACTTGTTCCATCTGGTATGAAGGACTTGAACAATGCTTTTAGGGACTGGTGTCACGCATTGCATCAATCCACGCTTGTATGATCTGATGGCGAGTGCTTGAGCAGACCGTTCAAAATAATTTCGTAGAAGGCATTAAATGCGTCACCGATTTTTAATCCTGTTTCAGTCAGGAACTGCTGGTTTCGCAATCTGATTGCTGCGCCTAATATAGCTTCTGATACCAGACGAGGATTGTGGGGCACAAGCACTCCTTGCCTGACCCCGTCTTCGATCATCCGCTCTAAACCACGTATACGCGCTTCTTGGTAGGCGTCAAAAACAGCCCTCCCGGCAGCGCTCGCGTCAAGATCGATGAGAGCAGCTTTACTTAAACCCGATGCGTTGAGTGCGGCACGCATATAAGCCGGGATCGCTTTAGCCGCTGATGATTCTTTTTTTGCCGCGGCATAGCCTTTGTCGATCGTCGCCCTGAATACGGCCTGACAAACGCCCAGAAAAAGCTCCTCTTTTGTTGCTGCTATCTGATATATACGTCGTTTGGAGCATTGCAAATACCTGGCGATATCTGCGATTGTCAGATTGGAGATGCCCTGCGTACTTAACAGGTCAGTTAACTCTTGGGTAAATTCTTGCTCGCTGCGTCTTTTAGTCATCGTCATTTATGCGTATCAGAGCTATCAGAATTATCTCCCCTACATTTATGAATCAGACTGCGACGATTCTGATTGAGGATCTAATGAACCCGTACCTTCTTGAAAACACATCTTTTCACCATCCCATTTCTGACCGCACCAACAGTTCCCTTCCGCATTAATGATGCAAGTACCCGACCCGCAACACCTTGTATCTTCAGTCATCAAAACCCCAAAATAATTTAAAAAAACGGATTTAATGTCAATATTTGCTATTGCAGCAGATAATGTCGAATTGTCTTTCAATATTCTTACGTCTGTAAAGCCTAAGATTAATTGAACCAAGCATCACCTACAAGGTAAAACATCATGAATAACGAGGTATTAAATGTACTTGGAGCACCACTCGTTCCTTGCTCTTATGATCCGCTAACGGGGTTCCACAGGGATGGTTGCTGCAATACAGATGAACACGATCAGGGAAGACATGTTATTTGCGCAAAAGTAACACAGGACTTTCTGGAGTTTTCTTTCAAAAAAGGAAACGATCTGATCACGCCTCGCCCTGAATACAGGTTTGTTGGCTTAAAAGCTGGAGATCGCTGGTGTTTGTGTGCGCTCAGATGGAAAGAAGCATTTGATGCGGGCTGCGCACCTCATGTAGTGCTTGAATCTACACATATCAAAGCACTGGATTACGTCACACTGGACCAATTACAGTCTCATGCCGTAGTTTGATGATTTTGATTACTAAAGAATCAAAGGCTACCAGTCAGAGATTCTCTTAACTGATCTGGACCCCAACAGTTGAGGAAAAAGTCTCAAGTTGAGCTTTATCGAAAGCTCCGACCAATATCGGGTAGCTGAATCCATTCAGAATATGACGGTTCATAACATGGTACGAAGCATTGAGATCATGGAGATTTTTGGCGTCTTTGACATCGTACAAAGACGGTATAAGTTTGCGACGAACTCTATCCTTAAAATTACGGACATAACTCATATCAACAGCGTACAAATGCGGAAAAACACTGCGAAGAAAATCGAAAAAATCTGGTACTGAGGTCCGTTGAAGCGCATTCAGGCACCAGTGATTCAGCTCCAACACAACAATGGGCTGATCTCGAGCGATGGTTGCAGACAATCCTTCGATGACGCTCTTCTCAAAGCCTTCAACATCGATCTTAATAAAATCAATCTTAGGGACTTTGCTTTCGTTCATAAAGTCATCTCCTTTAATGATCTTGATCTGTTCAACCTGATGTCCTTGCGACGCACTTGTCAAGTTAGATACAAATCCTCCTGATCGATCACTTTGCGAAAAGGTCAATTCAAACATCCCCGACTCTTTACCTAACCCAACATTAACGGGCGTTACGCGATCGAGCCGGGCATTTTTAACGTTTTTCTCGAGGTAACCAAAGGTAGTCGGAGATGGCTCAAAACAATAGACCTTTTCAGCAAGGTTACCGAACAAAATTGATGTACAGCCAATATTTGCACCCACATCCAAGACTACGTCATTGCTACGTATCAGTGATTTGAATAGAACGACCATTTCCGGTTCAAATTCACCCTTAATATGTTCTAGGTAATTATCATCGGATGCAATTTCGTATTTCTTGCCACCAATTTTCGTGTGCACAATACGTTCATTTGATAAATGATTATCGGATCTGCGGCGTGATGGCGAGAAATAATTAAAGAGTCGTTTCATAGACAACCAATGTTTTGAAATTGATCGATTAAATTAATGTGCCACAAATGTAATCGAAGGTAGCACCATTAGCCATCCTCTCAAAGATACTTAACTATCCGTTAGTTGAACCGTAAAAGCTGATTAACGGTACGAATTGTTTTTAAGTTATTCTCAAATCCTATTGGGAATATTTATGACATCAAGCGCGCCTGCTGAACAACAACCATATGATTTACCACAGCTCACATCACTAAGATTTTTTGCTGCGCTAGGTGTACTTTGTTCGCACTTGATATTTTTAAGAGAAATCGATAACCCAATCAAAGCGATTGCGATTATTTTTTTCGGCGAAGGCCATTCAGGCGTTACGTTTTTCTTTGTGCTGTCTGGCTTTATTATGATGCACGCGTATCAAAGTAGCCTGATTCAAAAAACACTATCTACAAAAACGTATCTGTTGCTCAGGCTATCGCGAATCTGGCCATTACATCTCATCACAGCGCTGCCTTTTGTTTTCTATTTTTTTTATAAATACGGCAGTGATATTTCAGGCGTTGTAGCTGTGAATATTCTAATGCTTCAGAGCTGGGTACCTATAGTCAAATACTATATTTCACTTAACGCTGTTTCCTGGAGCTTATCAGTTGAGCTGTTTTTTTATGTAGCCTTTCTGTTTCTCGTTCGCGTATCTTTCAAGTCTTTAATAGTAATCGCTCTATGCTGGTTTATAGTAATCGCCGCAACCGCAGCCACTATGATTAATTTTGGTGAGAGTCATTGGTCAACAGGCAATGGTGAATTAAAAATTAACCACTGGATCTTCTATATCAATCCTGTATTCAGACTGTTAGATTTTATGGTTGGAATGCTTGTCTACAAAATCAGTTTTGTTAAAAGAAATAAGAATAAGGACTCCACTTTTATTGAGATAGTGTCAGTGAGTTTATTAATAATTGGGGCCTACGCATACAGCACTTACGTTTTTCCAGAAATACTGCGGGCTCAACTTTTATACTTGCCAATTATGGCTTTTATTATCTACGCATTCTCAAACGGAACAGGCGTCTTGTCTCGACTACTAAAAGGAAAAATACTTGTGCTGCTGGGCGAGGCTTCCTTTTCTTTGTATTTGATACACAATGCAATCATCAATCTGGCTAACGCAGCCTTTCTCAAAAGTTCGATCAAGGTACCTGTCTTTATTTATTCAATCATTCTGACGGTTATTTGTGTAATCGCATCAGTCATTACATATCGGTTTATTGAGAAACCCATTCACAGCTATTTGAAAAAAAGGATTAAGGCGATTTAATCTCTCCTGTTCAGGATGCGCCGGATGAATCGGAAATACGTTTACCATTAGCCGCACGTCCCGAGATGACCGCACGCAGTACAGTATTCACAGCCATCCTTACGGATCATGGCATGCGCACCACACTCAGGGCACTTCTTGCCAGCCATTACTCCAGATTGATCGGTGTGGGTCTTCTTTATTGATTGGTTCTCGTAACTGCCATTCTGTTGCGCTGTCCTTTGGGCAATGATATTTTGTATCGCATAGGCCATCGCAGCGACTTCAGACTCATGCCAGAGCGGAACCTGAGTACCATCGGGTTTTGTGTACATCCCTAGCCGAACGGGTCCGCGATCCCAGGCAACCTTTCGCATATCACCCAGCGCACGATCCAGAAACCCACCGCGCGCGGCAAGGGAAAGCATACGCATTGAGGACGTAATCCATTGCTGTGATTCACCACTTTGCCCGACAGGCATAAAGAACTCGATGGCGCGTTCGACCGATCCAATACCGTCCGGTGTCTCAATCGGTAAAAATGACACAATAAGATAAAGAGTTTTAAGTCCTTCCTGAGTGAAGTATTCAATTTTCTCTGCAACGGCTGACAACGCTCCTTTTGGCCGGGACTCGATCACGGTGCGCATCGGATTGAATAATGGCGCGTCATTCTCAGTCTGTATCGTCACGGGCTCACTAGCAGACAGGACGGAACCAAGAATCATGTTCGGCCTGTATGTGGCCAACCCCTTAAGCTGGGCTTTCCATGCCTGTAAATACAAAAACTTAAAGTCGACATAAGGATAATCAACCGGAACATTGACTGTCTTTGATATTGCGGTATCAACAAAAGGCTGCACAACCTGCATCATGGCAATATGATCCTCAGCAGCCATATCCAGAGCAGAAACAAAATACTCAGGCAACTGTTCGACATTGCCACCTAACTTGCGATACAGCCGCCAGGCATGATCCTCAACCGTATACTCGCGCTTACTGCCGTCTGCTTCGCGTTTTTTACGGTTGTAGCTCCATGAAAAAGGAGGCTCGATCCCATTAGATGCATTGTCTGCAAAAGCAAGACTGACCGTACCTGTAGGAGCGATTGAAATAAGATGGCTATTACGAATGCCATGCTCGCGTATCGAATCCTGAATAGGCTCTGGGAGCCTGCTTGCAAACGTACCTGTATCGAGATAATCCTCAGCATGAAAGAGTGGGAAAGCACCCTTCTCTTTTGCAAGTTCTACCGAGGCAAGATAAGCCGTATCACGCATACATTCAGCAATCTTCGCCGCCATTTCACGTCCGTCATTACGGTCATATCTCAAGCAGAGCATCGCGAGCGTATTACCCAGGCCCGTAAAGCCAACACCAATCCGT
>JAUSCY010000052.1 GCA_030650995.1 Sheuella sp.
AATGATTGGAGGCAAGTATGACCGAAACCGTGATGCATTCATCCCGCCTAAAAACTTCCCTTCATGGACATTAAACGAATTTTCCTGTTTGTGGGAAGCACCTACACCGATGCCGACAGATGGTAAGGCATATCGCTGGGATGAGCCTACTTTGTCGTGGATTGAAATCGTGGTGCCTAGTGTTTAAGGCCGTAGTTATCTGGGCGCTCAAGGTTCCGATCTTGATTGCCCTGAGTCTAATTGCTTACATCCTTGCGCCATTATTGGCGCTTTTTATTGTCCACGATGAAGAGTCAGAAATTACTGGCCATCCGAGTTTATTACCCGGTACGCCTCGCGAATTTCTGCAAGGCTGGTGCCGCATATTTCAGACACCCGATGCGCCAGTCGATGAGGTGTATTGGGCTGAATATGAAATGGATGGTTGGCTACAAACAAACTTTCGATCAGCGTATACAGATTACGCATTCGTGCGCTGGATGTATCGCGTAGCTTGGCTCTGGCGTAATCCCGCTTACGGCTTCGGTGAAATGTTTGGATGGAACGGTTACGACCTGAAAATCCTATCTGCCCACGGCTCCGATGATGATTGGTACCGCGGCAAATCGTCTTGTGCGTATTGGACCGCGCAAAACGCATATGGCCAGAAATCGTTTTATGTACAGATTCGCCTGTATTTCTATAAAAACCGATGCCTGGACATTCTGGCCGGGTATAAGTTTTTTAGCGATCCGCAGACCAAGTTTGTAGCGATGCGATTCAATCCGTTTCGCAAATACCCGAAGTGAAACCTTACGAGTAGTACTTAAAAATATTATTTTTCAATCCGCCTAATGGCGGTTTTTTTATGGGGTAATCAATGTCAGCGGAAGCATCGGCTGCAGCGGCAGCATCAGCAACAGCTATCTTGGCCGGCATGCTACCTGGCGTTGATGGTGGCACGCTTATAGGGGCATTTTCAGGGGCTGCAGTTTTCGTACTCTCGACAAAAGACGGTGGTTGTGTGAACCGTGTGTTGTATGGATTTATTTCATGTCTGCTTGGTTATATGGGAGCAGGTGAGGTCGCAAGGCTGACTCCAATTTCGGATCCTGCCATCGGGGCATTTCTTTTGTCAGCAGTCCTTGTGACCGTAACCCTAACGCTGATCGAGCGAATCAAGACCTTGCAGATCAGCGATTTATGGAAGCGATAAATATGGACAATATTATCGACTTAGTCTTTATCGCTGCAAATATCGTTTCTTGTGCACGCTTGCTGACCTATGAAAGGGGGGACTCTAACTTCAAACCACATATGTCTTGGATCGCCTACATCCTTGTAGTGTGTTCTGGTGGCCAAGCCATCGATGCAGCCTTAGAGCCGGTACCCGTAACAATATGGGCATCGATAATTTCCATCGTTCTATGTGTATTGATATTGCGGGCAAAAGGCAATGTTGCGGCAATTGTGAGAATCACATGACTCCAAATCAAAAAGCCTTTCTTGCAATGATCGCCTGGTCAGAAGGTACGGACAACGGACGACAAAAAACAGCCAACCATGGGTATGACGTCATTGTGGGCGGCACACTGTTCACCAGTTACGCAGACCATCCTCGTCAATTAATTCAACTTTGTCCCGGCTTAGCCAGTACTGCAGCAGGCCGGTACCAGCTACTCGCTCGATATTTCGATGCTTACAAACGATCCTTAAATCTTTCGGATTTCTCACCTGACAGCCAGGACGCAATCGCTTTGCAGCAGATTAAAGAGCGAGGGGCCCTGCCTGATATCGAGGCAGGTAAGTTTGCTCAGGCTGTGGCTAAGGTAAGGAATATCTGGGCAAGCCTTCCTGGTGCCGGATATGACCAACATGAGCAGAGCTTGGCCAATCTAGAGCGTGCATACCGGACCGCTGGAGGAACTCTCGCATGAATCCACTTTTATGGCCTGCGACTTATCGCATAGGACTTTACGGAGCATTTGTATTGGCTTTGTTCTTTGCTGGCTGGTACGTCAATGGCATGCGGTGGGATGCGAAATACAAGGGACTGGAAAGTGCCTATGCGAAAGCAGCAACTCTAGCAGAGGAGAAAGCCAGGCGTGAAACCGCTCAACTTCAAACGGCCATTGAGGCTGAAAGGACGACCAAAGATGAACATATACAAGCTATCACTGCTCGGCTTGACATTGCTCTTGGCCAGCTGCGCGTCAGGCCCAGTCGTAGTACAACCCAAGCCCCAGCTGCCTGTGCTTCAAGTCCAGCCACAGGAGCCCAGCTTTCAAGAGAGGATGCAGAGTTTCTTGCAAGGGAAGCTGCCAGGGCAGACGCAATAAGCGCTAGACTTTTATACTGCGAGGCGGCTTACGAGTCGGCACGCAGAGCACTGGCTGACTGACGAAAACTGTACTATCAGCAAAAATCAGTTCTTTATAAATCAATGAGTTACAAACCTACCGATTTGAAATTAATAGTACAAATTGCTGTACGTAACTATATGATTTATATTGCAAATGTAACTCCTAGAATTACAGGCTACGAACCAGGGGGTCGTAGGTTCGAATCCTGCCGGGCGCACCAGTAAAGTAAGTAAGCACGCCACTCTTCGGGGTGGCGTGCCCGTTTCTGAAATTGTATTTGTACTATTAAATGCAGTTTGTACTATTCATTTGATAAAAACTTAGTGCTTTTTATTTCGAATAGAGTTAACGTCTCATACTCAAAAATCTTTTTATTTTGTAAGTTTTTACATGTATTTATGGCTGTTTGTATCGGAAGTTGCTTTATTTCATACATTTTGTGATAAAAATTAAGTAACCCTAATGACCACGAACGTATACGATAAACTTACTGGAATGATGGCCACAGACTCACGGTGGTCGATTGAATGGGGTGGTTTCCTTTTATACATTGATGATTCAGGTTTCGACAAAATCGAATTATTTAATGATTGTGCTGTTATGTTTGCAGGCGATAGTGCAGAAATTGAGAAATGGAAACGATGGATGGCCATAAACCCATCAGATCTTTCTGAGATGCCAGAGCCTGTAAAAATTAACGTATGTATTTCACGCGAGAGTGACCTTCAAGTCATTTACCAGTATAAGCAATCGATTATCGATGAGACTGGTTACTTTGCGGGTACAGGTACTAACTATGCTTTGCAGTGTTGGTTAAAGAATAGAGATGCGAAGAAGGCAGTTGCTACAGCAACACTCTCGGACCATCGCAGCGGTGGTGATGTGATGTACTATGATTTGAAGAATAAAAGTTCAAATTTATCAAGTAGAGTTTTAGGTGAAGCCGATTTGTCGGCGCAGTACGTAAGTGCACAAATACTATCAAGGGGATCTTTTATGAACATGGCTTTAGGTTTAAGCGGATCAATTTCTTTTGATCAGGCATTACTTGAAAATCCTGATCTGAAAGAAATGAAAGATATGATTTCTGCTGGTACTTTGACTGCAAGCGCTCCGTTTGAAGGTATGGGAGCACCATGGCCAGATGAAGAACGACAGAAACTGAAAAATGCTATGCAATCAATACTTGATGCAAAAAAATAATCATTTTCTATTTTAATGAAAAGCCCGTTTTAAGCGGGCTTTTTTATATCCCACCCAAAGGCATCACACGCTCTGGCTTCCTGCGATATATCGCATCTGTAGTCCTAGAGTCGGCATGAGATAGCAGCGCCCTGGCATGCTCGAGAGTCGCCGCATCAGAAGCGCACTTAGCCCTGAGATCATGCTCAGTGAATCGCTCAGTGACTTTAGTTTCAGCCATCACGCGCTCAATAAATCTCCCCCACATCGATTCCCATCCGTGTACATTGCCGGTTGACTCATCGATGTAGCCCTCTGCCTTTCGATTACAGAACAGAAACTGTGACAGCACTGGTCTTGCCGCCTTAGCCATATCAATCGCACGTTTTAAGTCTGGTGTCATCTCATAATGTGTGCGCTTACCCGTGCTGTTCTGAGTCTTGTGGCGCTGAATACGGATACCATCTTCAGCAATATCTATCATTTTTAGTCGAAGTAGGTCGGACCGAGCCATACCCGTCATCAGTTTGATCCTGATATACGCTTGAATGGCAAAAACACTGCCTTTTTTTCGCTTGGAGTCCAGTGATAGGCACTCGATAATCTCCCAGTCCTCCACATAGCGGTCCCTAGGTTTCTCGCCTTCAAGCCTTATCTCCCCCTTAAACGGGTGCTTATTGATCAGACCCCACTCCACGGCCTTTGTGAAAGCATGGGATAACACCTCTATTTCACGATGGGCGATTGTTTTTCCACCAGTCGTTCTGCCAGATTCCGTTTGCTTTTTATGGCTACGCATCTCGACGTATTTGTACACATACTGAGGAATGATTGAAGCGATCGGCATATTGCCAAACACTGCGCGCAGCTGCTTCACGTACAAAACATTCGCGGTCTGTGTTTTAGGACTTTTCTTTGGTACGACTTGAAGTAGGTAGCGATCGAGTAGCTGGCCAATCGTGTTGGTTTTGTCATTCGCTTCGATCCTGAGTGCCCAGGCTTTATATGCTTCGGGTAAAGTTTTGCCTAGGCGATAGGTTTTCTTGCCATCCCAAAAAGACTCAAGGCCTGGTGGTACCTGGTAGTAGTAGGCACCATGGACATTCCGCCATCGAGCGGGTAGTCCAGAATTTTCAGGACTTCGTTTGCGAGACATCGCTTAAATTGCACTCCAGTTGGGCTCAACCTCAGCCGCTTTACGGGTCTGTACATGAGCTCCCAGTACTTGTTCTACATGTGCGCGCGATACAGCCACAGACCCGTCAGGCCTTATCCTATGCTCGATACCCATGAAGCGCAATACCTGCACCTGGCTGGCTTTACGGCTTCGCCCCGTAAGGTCCTTAAGTTCTTCGTCGGTTAGGATCATGGTAATTTGTACCTGTCACGGCATGGTGCACATGCACCGCCAATTAAACGCAGCATCCACTCTCCGCATAGTTCACACTCACCTTCACTACCGGGATCCAGCTTAGCTTTATTTCTAATTTCAGAAATGGCTTTGTCCATATCGACTGCACAACGCTCATTTGCGATATCTATTTCGTCAGCCATATCCGTTTCTCAATTAATAATTTTGATTTGATGGAAGACAGTTAAATATGGGTACTTGCTAATACGGCTTTCCCCATTGATTCATCACTGAAGAAATGGCTGTCCAAAGAAAAATGGATTTCCAGTTTTCTCACGGATATTTTTGATAAGTGTCTGAGTTGCGGCTTCCAGAACCTTATCTTGGCGTAGTAGCTCAAACCAAAATGACAGCTTGCCATCCCGCACTCGATAGCGCAGCCTGGCATCAATGCGATAAGCATCACCATTCCAAAATACTTGGCAGCCGATCGAGAAACGATCAAAGACCTGCATTTTTTGCAATGTTTGGGTATCATCATCTTGAACAAAGCTCATCTGCACGCCTCCATTTTGGAGGCGAATAGCAGACTTAAAACGCATATCCTGATTAGCCTCAAAGGTCAGTGCCATTTCAAGCATCTGAGCACCTGATGGACTACCTTCATGGCTAGTAATATCCTTGAGGTTGTCCTCAATGAAGGCGGCAAACTCGATCTGAGAAAATGGCTTTTTGTGCTGACCGGTCCAGCGGTTCCACTCTTCTGCGAATTCAGGTGTGAACGATGCGCGATGATCTCGCCAGGCTGCCTGATTCTCTTCTTCTCCGTGATCGTTAAGTATCCCAAGAAAATCTACTTTTCCAGATTTGTAGTCAGCCACGCACCATATTGTGCTGTTGGTCAAACTACCATGGCGTTTGACATAGTCAATGAAACTGTCGGCATCCTGAACTCGCACTTTTGCAATCTTGCGGCGTGGCTCCTTCAATAATTTTGGATCATCATCTTTTTCGATAAGCGTCCAGTCTGGAGGTAGTGCAACCCGTTTAAGGTTGCCGCCATGTTCACTAATAATTTCGATTGGCTGTTTCATTTCGCGCGCGAGCGTTTCAGCGATGTTAATTTGTTCGTTGTTGTCCATGATTACTCTTATGCTGTTTTGAGGTTAGAGGGAAGCGTTTCAGTAGCACTGGCGACTGCTTTCAGATCCAGCTTTTGCTGATGCGGATCATCAATAACCAGGTTGCCTTCTGGAGTCGCAAACATCATGGCCTCCATTGGCTCTTCGGCAGGTTTGCTTAACTTGACCTTGCCAGTGATGAGCATTGCGCCGCCACGCGTAGCTTTTTTGACGTTGATCGTCAGATCGATGCGACCTGATTTTCCTGATGCATCAACTGCAGTAACAAGCTCGGACAACTTATCGCTAGCTAAATCAATAAAAACACCGCCGCCAATGCTGCGCAGGGTGTCAGTAATAGGTCGTATACCCATATGTTTCTCCTAGTGAAAAATAATTAATGAAGACTGCTACTCTGTTCCGATCGGCTGATCGCTTGTAATTTCCTGACGCTCAGTTGTGCAAGGTGCATGCGCGAGACATCAAGTTTTGAAAGAATGGAGTCGACGGTATTAACTGCGACACCAATCGACGCAAGTTCGTGCTCATGTAAGGCAAGATGCGCTTCTATTTTTTTTGAAATCTGATTTAGCGTTGCTGCCCCACCAGTAATCAACTTTGCTTCATGCGTAAATCTTTCATCGTTCTCGATCGTTACCTGGATCATGTTGATAATTCCTGCAAGCATGTCAAAGGCATCAACGGACGGGCTGTAGCGCAACGTCACCAATGCCGCATGAGCATGTAATGCCAGCTCACGATGCAATCCCGTCACAGGAATCTTGATTATTCTTGGACGATATTTTTTATCTTTCGATCGTGCCATTTTCTTGCTCGTAAGTATTCACGACAGAGGTAACTAACTGTCCAAGTGATCCGTTATTACTGATCGTTTGATGGGCCTCAATCAAGTCTTGTTCAGACTCAGAAATGTGATCGGCATTAATCGAGTCAGCAGCGCTTCTTGTGATGCGCCAAATCTGTCCATAGTGCGCTTTCACAAACTCAGCTTCATTCATAAAACGAACATCAGTAATAACAATCTTTCTGGTACCGGTTCGCATCAAACTATCAATGGTGTCCTCCATGCGATCAAGCCAGTAGCTTTCTGCACATGTTTGACGCCGATACTCTGTACCCCACCAACGAAGAATTTCACGCGGGGATCTAGATTTATGAATGTCGTGGCCAAGCTCTTGCATACGTTCGATAAATTTCTGATCGTCGCAGCGAGCAATCGTTATATATGGACTGATTCTTTCTTTTTCATATCGATCATCCATGAGCCTCATATCGATCTTGAATGAGTGGGCAATTTCTTGACGCAATGCATCGGCAAATGCAATGCGAATATGGCCTTGAGATTCGGCAAGAATTGATGCGACGGTATCCTTGCCTGCACCTGCTCGTCCTACGAGACCAATAATTGAAAATTTATTCATAAGTTATTTGTGTGAATTTTTAATCGTCAAAATCACCAGCGGTAGCACGCTTGAAGTCGATTCGTGATGGTTTGGTAGTGCGTCGAGCCTCAATCGTTTCTGAGACATTTTTGAGTGCTATGGCGAGGGCAGGAAATAGGAGGGCAGTGTCTAGATCACCGCGGCAGTTACAACTATTAAATGCAACCTCAAGTTGTCTGCGGTTAAGCAAAATATTCATAAAGTGCTCCTAGCAGCCAAAAGAGGAGCACTTGGTATTGGTTGGATAAGTGTTTGCCCGTCTTTGTTGACATACATGCAGGCATGATTGAGTGATGATGCATCGCGCACCAGGACGCCTTTATTCCCGCAGTAAATCGCAAGCTTTGATTCATGGCTCCGATCGTGGAGAGCCATTAATTTGGCATCCCTTGCAGCTAACCAAGTGAGGTAGGCACCTGCAGATCCGAATAGAGCTGCCAGACCCATCACGCTCAACAAAATTGCAGCTAGGATTTTTATTAAAAAGACTAGGGAATAGTTCGATCTGACTTTGCTCATGCTTTTCTCCTGGTTGAGTGCATGAGCAATTAAACACCATGTTTAAACAAATATCAAACATATTGTTTAATTTGTAGTGCTTGAAGAATGAAAATCTAAGTAATGGAGGGGGGTCTAAGTGTGTATCGAATTAGATACTGATCGGTATCTATAGGAATAAAAACCCTAATATGGAAATACTTAGGGTTTGGTTTTGACGATCAATAGACGATCAGAATGGTAAGAACTTTGAAATTAAAGCATTGATCTTTGTAATTAATGTAGATACAATAAATAAATGAAAATTGAATTTGACCCAATCAAAGACGCAAAAAACATAAAGACTCACGGAGTTTCGTTGGCTTTTGCTTTAGATCTTGAATGGGAAACAGCTTTGATTTGGCCGGATGTTCGTAAAGACTATGGTGAAGATCGCCGGTGCGCTCTGGTAATTCAAGGGGAGCGGCTTTATTTAGTTGCCTATACCCCACGAGGCAAAAAGCGCAGGATTATTAGCTTGAGAAAAGCTAATGCGAGGGAGGTAAAGAGATATGTTGAACAAAGTTAAAACGAAGTCGGGTAGGGTGCTGATAGTCCCTTCGTCCGAGGAAAATACAGTCATTACTAAGGCTGCAATGTCTGATCGTGATGCCAAGCCATTAACCGATGCACAGTGGGAAGCTATTAAGCCTAAGTTACGTCGTGGACGTCCTCCGGTAGCTAACAAAAAGGTGTTGGTCAGTGTTCGATTCGATCCTGATGTTGTTCTAGGAATGAAATCAACTGGTAGAGGATGGCAGACGCGCGTTAACCAGGTTATGCGTGAGTGGGTCACGACTAATGCTTCTATAAAAACTATTGCTTCTAAACCTTTGACGCAGCCAAAGCTTAATCAAAGTAAGGTTAAGAAATTATCAAAATCCTCCAAACATGAATATGTTTGATTATTTTTAATTACTAAGGAGTTTGTATGGCTAAGCAACCTAGTAACCATGGAAAGAATTGGGGATTAACCGATATTCAAAATTTGCAGAAAATGGTTAAAGAAAATACGCCAACGCGGGTGATGGGTTTGCATCTCGGAAGAACTCCCGAAGCAGTGCAGGCAAAAGCGAATGAACTGAGCTTATCGTTAAAGCCAACGAATCAATCGCCATACAATCGATTAAAAAAATAATTTGATTGCAATAAAAACTGGCTTAATGCCAGTTTTTTTTGTTATAGCCAGTTTCTCAACATATCTATCAAGTCGATAAGTCGTGATAACGATGATAAAACGTTAATTAGTTTTTTTATTATTTTCATTTTTCCTCCCTTAAACATCTATTTATGTTTTTTGGAAAGGCAACAATTTTTTTATAGCGTTATTCCGACTGATTTATCTCCTGGCTTTGCACATCATTCAATAGACGTAAAAAAACCCGCCGGAGCGGGTTGATATATAGCTGTAATTTTTAAACTTTTTTCTTAGATATAGTTTTTTTTGGTTTGCTACCTAAAACAGACGATGGTTTTGATTTTTCAGCTATTGCTGGTTTTAAATCGTTTGGCATAGTAAGCGGTAAATTAATTCTTCCAAAACCAAGTTGCAAACAAAGGTTTTGTGCGCCAACTGCTGCTCGTTGATAAACCGGATCGCAGAGCATTGAAACAAAGGATGGTGCGTCGATACTCTCTTTTGACTGTGGTGATTCAAAAAAATAATCGCATTCCATTTTGCATTCTATAGTAAACGCTACTTCTTTCGAGTTTTTTGGCGTGCCGGATATTTTTATACATACTACTGATCTAATTATCTTTTCCGACTCATCCGAATTTAAATCTGCTTCTATTTCTGTATGCAGAGTGCCCGAACGAGCAACCAACGGATCCACAGATCTCGTTGCTAAAAGTTCTACAAACACCGGTACGCCTGGCTTAAAAATCATTGAACTGGCGCTGACTTTTGCCATTGCGACTCCCCTTGCACAAAGTTAAATGAAAGCTCTTCTTCAAATTTCTCATAACGAACCGAAACGTGTTTACTGTAATGGTTATTTACCACAACAGGAGCTCCTTCAGCTTCTACGTACGCATTAACTGCAAGTCGTAAAACTTCATTTATTGATATTTTTCGACGATAGGATATTTCAGCAACTTTTTTATGCAACTCCTCCCCTATCCTGATGTTAAAAGTACCACTGTAAGTTTTGTTTGGTTTTTTATTATTTCTAAGGCAGTGCTCTAAATAGGCATCAATAGTCTCAACAAACGCTGCCTTTATTTGATTTACCGTTGTGCCGTGATACATCAGCAAGCTATCAATAAATAGAACTTTTCCAAAAAATATTTCATCAGCAGCGCTGAATTCTACCGACCCTTTGTATCCTTTGTATTCGAGTTCATTTGTCATTCTATTAGCCCGATTGATTTTAATTTTTTGGCAATTTCAATTAATTGAATTGCAAACATAATTCCGTTTGGATGTGGGCGATGAGTATCGATAACTATATTCTCATCTAATCTCATTACGAAATGTTTGTGAGAACCTCCGCCGGACTCATCAAGTTCAAATCCGAAATGGTCCATAGTCAGAACAAGCTCTGCCCATGTGAAGTCTTTTGGCGGAGGTCTCCGAAGAAATTTCTGTCGTAACTTTACTGCTTTAGACATTCAATTATCCGCCTCGTTTTATTATTTTGCAACTAAAAACTAGTTGCATAATGAAAAGTTGAATTTTATTTGTCTTTTTTGGCGCTAGAGTAAGCATATCCATACCAAATTTTAAAAAAATATTTAGTTAATCTCTGATTTTCTTAGTCAGCGCCATGAATTTTCTGATTATTTAAGCAATTTTTTTATATAAGCTAATTCAGGAAGATTCATATTTAAATCTTCTTTTGACAATGGATCACCGCCTCGCTTCTTTCCTGCTTCATTCCATGTTGCTTTAGAGGTACCAAAAGTAGTAGTTATATTTCCTGATATTTGATCGGTCATCTGACTAGGATCAACACTTGCAATCGAAACACTAAATCCACCAACTGACGTTGTTACGATTGGTGGAACGGGTTTAAAAATAGTCATTTATTTTCCTTATATATTTGATTATTAATTATTTAAATCACCAGCATACTTAACCCGAAACTCTGCAAGCGTCATAGTGCATAAAGACTGATCGACCTTTGTTCCGTATGGCATTCCAATACAAAAGCCAATACCTTCTGCGAGAGGTGTGCTGGATAGCACATCGAACTGTTTAAGATCACCATTACGCAACTTGACCGTATATCTAATCTCGTATTGATCAACAGCTTGCTTGTTAAACAATGCTGCGCCAACAAATGCACCAAGCAAAGTGCTTGATACATCCTTGCTTAATGAATAATTTGAAGGATTCACGTTATTAACGTAAGCCACTGCACCAGCTGCACCACCAGCTTCTGCACCGAAATTGCTGCCTGGTGTACTTAAATTCCTTACTTCCCTATCTGTAATTATTCCGACTTCATCGTGAGCGTAAAAAATAATCTTAAAGTTATTTGATACGGTATTTTGCTCTTTCTTCGATAGGTTCGCATACACGTCTTTCGTTAAGTGCAGTTCTTTTTTAATAAGTTTTTCCGCCTCAACCAAGTTGTTGTTGGCTTCAGTGCATTGCTCTACTGAAGCGACTATGCAAAATCTACTCAATTCATTTTTTACATAGGTTAAATCATTCGCTTGAACCGCCAGTATCTTTAATCCGTCTAAAGGAAATCTGGCAAATCCAGACTCGAGAATTTCTGGGTATTCTTTTGCAAATAAAATCATTTTTTCCGTTTCTTGCTTATTATTTTTAGCAAGAATACTATCCACTTTAATATAAGCAAGTTTCCAGTCCTTCTTTTCTGCCTCGGCTCGAGGATCACTGTTATATCTAGCGCAACCATAGAGTGACATCAGCAAACCAAGCAAAAGCCAAATTAATTTTTTCATTTTGCTTTTAATTATTCAAATGGCTTAATGTCAAGACAAACACCATAATTTGCTTTGTTTCCATCTTTCATTAAATAACCACCAGTAATTTCAGCATCACATGTTGTTATTTTTCCGCCAAGCTTCTTGGCACTTAATCTACGTCTAAAGCTTCTTGCATCCTCTTTAGACATATATCCAACAGTCATATTATTTATATCAATTCGAACAGCTAATTTGTCAAATTGATTGTCATTTTCTGGTATTAGCTTTGCTGTGTATTGCCCTGAAGGAGATTCATTGCCGTGGTCTCCTGCAGCTGACCTAATAGCATTTTGATAATTTGACTCACCAACAACTTCAAATTCAAAATCACCTAATGAGGGCCAAGTGTATTCTGAGCTTGAGCTTTTATTTCCGTAGGCTGCTGCTACCGCTCTTGCGCGTGAATTATCCTCAGGTTTATAAAAAAAATAGATAAGGACAATAAATGAAACTAAACCCCAATACCATGCTGACAGGCTTCCAATAAACGCGGAAAGAGACAATATAAAGATATTGATCCATAAGACCGGTTTTTTAGGTATGGGGTTACTCATGGCTTTGACAATCCTTATAAATGTGACAAATATTTACTTGTAAAAAGCCAGCACTCACCTAACTAAAAATTAAATTATTAAAGCCAGAGTCGTTTCAAATTCCAAGCGGCTAATACTCTTCCGCAAATGACAACTTCATTGGCTTCTTGTGCGCTCAATGTTTCAGAAATATTTTCTTTGTTGTCTGAAATGATTGCTAATTTTTTACCGTGTAATCGCTGAAGTCGTTTAACTTGAATCTCGTTTGATCGTGAAATCACATAAATTCCATCACCATCAAATTGGCGTACTGTTACATCAACAAAAAGAACATCACCATTATCAATGGTCCCTTGCATTGATGTTCCATTAGCAGTGATAAGTTTGATTCGTGATAAGTCACCACCAAGTGTTTGGCGCGCCCATGATTCAAGTACGTTAACTCGTTGAATGACTTGAGGAAATTCTTGAGCAGGATGTCCATTTCCAGCTGCAGCCTGAATATCTAATAATTCAAATTCAATTTGTCCATCATGAACTTGGCTGGGTATCTGAACACCATCCCCAATTTGCATTTTCCCTTTGCCTGTTTCAATCCAAACCGCAGAGCAACCGAGAAGCTCTTGAGCAGAAACCATTCCTTGACTCGAAACACCACGACTTTCCCAGTTTTTTAATGTTTGGGGTGAAGCATTTAGAAATCTTGCTAAAGCAGATTGACCTCGAATTTTTTTAAGGGTCTCGGCTGCAAGATATAGGCGTTTCATTTGATCATTCATAGACAAATTGTTGATTAATTAAACAAAATGTTGTTAAACATAACGTTTGATTTATGTTTAAACATGGTGTTTAATTGTGTTGTTAAAACCAACACTGAACAAATCATGTCTGAAGACAAATCAATTATCCAAGATTTAGGTGGACCTACTCGCGTTGCCGAATTACTTGGATATGACAAATTGCATGGTGGCGTTCAACGAGTCCAGAATTGGATGCTGAGAGGTATCCCCGCAAGGGTAAAGCTAGAGCATCCTGAGATCTTTTTGAAACGTGTTGTTGAAAAAAACAGCAGCCATTAAGCAACTGTAACTCTGCTCAAAAACAAACAAAACCCTTAAAAATAAAAGTTATCAAGGTAAGGATTGCTCAATGAATTCACTGCCGATAAATCAAAGAGATGTTCATTTTTGTCAATTCTCCGGATTGTCGAGTGGAAACTTTTCATTGCAATTGGAACATTCGAGATGATGCAAACCGTAAAACTCTCCTTTTTGCAAGACGATTTTGATCCCCTTATCGAAGCACGCTTGGCATACATAGTGCTCCGGCTCAGAAGTGAATGGATCGAGCACATCGCTACGACTTGGGGCGAAATC
>JAUSCY010000053.1 GCA_030650995.1 Sheuella sp.
GAAGCTCTGAAACAGTTCCTCGACAATGACATGTTCCCCGCCCTGCAGCAACTGGAAGCCAAAGGTGGCGACCAGCGCGCCTTTGTGATCCGCTCGGTGTTTGAAGATGCCTACAACTACATGAAATCTGGCCAACTGATACGCCAGGTCATCAACAAGATTCAGGAAGGCGTCGATTTCAACAAGGCACAAGAACGCCACCTGTTTGGCGACATGTACGAGCAATTGCTGCGCGACCTGCAAGCGGCAGGCAATGCCGGTGAATTTTATACCCCGCGTGCCGTCACCGCCTTCATGGTGCAAATGGTCAACCCCATAAGCGCTAACCAAAATAGGAAATCGCCTGTAAACTTTGTATTTGAGAGTAAATACAAAGAACTGAAGAGAAATGAATAAGCGAGTAGAAAGATTGTTTGTTGATGATTGGTCGAAGCTGACAGGGATATTGCCGGCGGGTTGGGAGGAGCAGGCTAGGATACTAGGTGCGCTCAAATTTGGACGTAAGATCAAAACACCAGAACAATTGTTGCGGCTCCTGCTTCAGCATTTTGCAAATAATGATTCCATGCGCACGACGGTTGCGAAAGGTGCGATTGGACAGTTAGCCGATATTTCAGATGTTGGCTTACTCAAGCGCATTAACAAATCTGGAGAGTGGTTACGTTGGATTTGCACCCATTTGCATACGCAAAATACCGCACTGATGCTCGCTGGCGATACACTTGATGGACGCCGCTTGTTAGTCGCTGATGGTAGCGTCGTGTGTGAACCGCGCGCAGTCAATGCGACATGGAGACTGCACTATATGCTCGATTTACGGCATATGACATGTCATGAGATGCATTTAACGACAGCGAAGATTGGTGAATCGCTCACGCAGTTTGGTATTGAAGCCGGAGACGTGGTGTTATGTGATCGCGGCTTCACGAATCGACGAGGCGTAAATCATGTACTTGATCAAGGAGGCGACATCCTTGCCAGAATGAATTTGACTAGCTTACCGCTACAAGATGGGCAAGGAAAGAAGTTTGATTTGCTGCCCTTAATCAGGACGCTGGAATTGGGTCAATGTGCGGCATGGTCAGCGGTGCTCGAAGGCAGCAAAGAATTAATCCCTGTGCGGGTCTGTGCTTATCGTAAAACGACCGCACAAAGAGAGGCAAGTGAACACCGATTAAAGAGAAAAATGAGTAAGTGTGCCCGTGCAAAAGAAGCGCAAGCGAGCACGGTTGAATTGACGGGTTATGTGGTTGTGGTGACGACATTACGGGCATTAGAAGCGAACGAAATTTTAGGATTGTACCGTCATCGCTGGCAGGTCGAATTGGTGTTCAAGCGATTGAAATCCTTGCTGGAAATAGGAAACCTCAAGAAGAAAGATCCAGAAGGTGCCAAAGCATGGTTACAAGGAAAATTATTGGTAGCTTGTCTCATTGAAAGATTGATTGCGATGGGCGAGCTTTTTTCCCCTGAAGAGACCAACATTAAAGCAAAAATCACCTCATCAACAAGATGAAGATCGACGATCAAAACAAGAAAGAAGTATTTGGCGCGAAACGATCGTCATGTTGAATTTATTAAGGGTAGCGATTAACCCTTGTCAGCCATTATTTGCTTGCCTGAAATCTTGGAGAACAATCATGAATCGTTTGAAGGAACCTGGAAGAAAAAAACGGCAGTTTCAAAGTAAAAAACTAAGGGATGGTTATTTTGGTTAGCGCTTATGGGGCTGAGCCCGGCATCGTGGTCGCCTATATAGGCGCGCAATACTTGCTCGGCGCGCGCATCGTCAGTGTGCCGGCTGGAATAGACGTAGCCGACACCGCGCCGCTGCTGCAGGCCGATATCCCAGATCCAGCCCGCCTCTTGCGCGGTCGAGATGGTGTACGAGGGAATCGGCGTGTCCGGTAGCGGGTAGGGGACTTGCACCGCCAGCGCACGGTCGGCAAAGAGCACGTCATTGAGCGTGCGAAATG
>JAUSCY010000056.1 GCA_030650995.1 Sheuella sp.
AGAGATATACATATCGGACTCGCGCCCGGTGATGTAGAGCAGGCCACGGGCATCGAGCTTACCCAAATCGCCCGTATGAAACCAGCCGCCTTTGAGTGCCTTGGCGGTCGCGTCAGGATTGCCGTGATAGCCGGCAAACACCGCGGGGCCCCGACAGCAGATCTCACCGATTTCACCGGTGGCGACACGTTCGAGCTTGTCGTTCAGGATGGCGACCTCCATCCCGACGCGGGGGCGTCCGCAGGAACCGATATTGGCGTTCGGATCACTGTCATCCTCCGCGTGCATATCGGGGGGCAGCACGGTAATGTTGCCGGTGACTTCGCCCAGACCAAAATACTGGACCAGAACTTTGCCAAGTTTTTGCAGGGCGCGTTTCTGATCCGCACGGTACATCGGCGCACCCGCGTAAATCACATAACGCAGCGAACTGTGGTCGTACTCATCCACAGCAGGGTGCTCCACCAACATTTTGATGATGGTCGGTACGGTAAACAAGTTCGTCACGCGGTAACGCTGAACCATTTCCCAAAACACAGCGGGATCAAATTTTTCGCTCGGCAGTAAAATCGTTGCCGCACCGCGCGCCACGTTCAGCAAGGCATGGATGCCCGCACCGTGAGACAACGGGGCGACCGCGATCGAGCAGTCTTTTTCCGTCGTGCCGGGGATCAGGTCTGCGAGATGATTGGTCACCACAAAAGCCATCTGACCATGTGTCAGGATGCCAGCTTTTGGTTTGCCCGTGGTGCCAGAGGTATAGAAGAACCAGAGCGGATCATCGTAGGCGACGGTTTCTTCCTCGAAGTCTTCGCCCAGATGTTGCGCAATCAAGGTTTCGTAATCGAGCTCGCCCGCACGTGGTTGACCGATCGTAATCACATGCTTGAGTGTGGAGGACTCAGCTTTCACTGCATCGGTATGACCTTGAAAGAGATCCTCTACTACCATCGCCACCGCACCGCTCGAGGCACCCAGATAGGCGACTTCGGGGGGCGTGAGCCTGAAATTAGTTGGCACCCACACGCAACCGAGCTTAAACGCCACCCAGCCGCTTTCAAACGTCTGGATATTGTTACGCGATTGCAGCAGGATGCGATCGCCTTTGCGGATACCGAGCTTGCGTAAGGCGTTGGCCATCGCGTTGACCCGCGCATTGATCTGCGACCAGGTCCATTTGTCCTCGCCTTGTATCAAGGCGGTGTGCGCGGGATAGAGTTTCGCTGTGTGCGTGAGCAAACGGCCCAGATTCATTACCTGGGCCGCTTTGAAGATCTCAGTACTCAAGTTGATTCCAATATGCTCAAGTAGTTAGCAACAGAGGCGCCACCCATGTTGAACACTGCTCCAACGTTTGCGCCTTTGATCTGCATGTCACCCGCCTGACCGGCTAACTGCATCGCCGCCATCACGTGCTGCGATACGCCGGTTGCACCGATTGGATGACCGCGTGACTTCAGACCACCGGAGGGATTGACAGGTAGCTTTCCATCTTTACGTGTGACGCCATCAAGGATAACGCGCGCACCCTGACCGTGAGGGGCCAGACCCATGGCTTCATACTCGAGCATCTCGGCGATGGTGAAGCAATCGTGTGTTTCGACAAAGTGAAGATCGCCAAGTGTGCTGTTTGCCGCAGCCAGCCCCTTTTGCCAGGCCAGCGCAGCGCCCTCAAATTTAGTGGGGTCACGTCGTGACAAAGGCAAAAATTCATTGACCTGGGTGCGTGAGCGCCAGCGTACTGCAGGAACCTTTGCGCCGGGTAAGGGTTCGCTCGACAGCACCAGTGCTGCAGCACCATCTGATACAAGTGAACAATCTGAGCGCTTGAGCGGGCCCGCGACAAACGGATTCTTTTCAGAAGGGTTCCGGCAAAAATCAAAACCGAAATCGCGTTTCATGTGCGCATAGGGGTTATGCATGCCATTCGCGTGATTTTTAGCCGAGATCGCAGCGAGCGCGTCGGACTGATCACCAAAACGTTCAAAATATTGACCTGCGATCTGACCAAATACGCCTGCAAAGCCACCAGGTGTATTGCCTTCTTCTTTGAAGTATGACGCTTTGAGCAGGATTTCACCGATCTGCTGGTTAGGCAGGGTGTTCATTTTTTCCATTCCCACGACTAGCGCACGCTTGACTCGACCACTGGCCAGCGCATCCATCGCCGCCCAGATTGCAGCCGAGCCTGTCGCACAGGCGTTTTCCATGCGTACTGCAGGGGTATGGCGAAACTCAGGGATGGCGACTCCAATCAATGCCGCGCTGAAATCCTGTGGTACAAAGCCGGCACCAAAGTGACCGACAAAAATACCGTCAATGTCAGCGGGCTCAAGCCCTGCGCTCTCGATTGCGGGCAGCGCCGCATCGCGGATCAGTTGTTCGAGATCGATATTATCGAGTTTGCCAAAAGGTGTGTGGCCCCAGCCAACGATGTAGGGTTGATTCATCACAGTGATCCTGTTTGATTCAGACGAAGTGTAGGGATGCCGACACCCGAGGCGTCAAAGCCGCCGTCGACTGCCAGGTACTGGCCATTGATAAACGATGCTGCAGGGCTGCAGAGAAAACCGACCGCATTGGCGATTTCTTCTGTGGTGGCATAGCGATTCATCGGGATGGTGTCGTAGTAATCGGCGCGAATCGCGATGCTGTGCACAAGCTTTGCCATTTCCGTATCTACCGGGCCGGGGGCGACTGCGTTGGCGCGAATGCCAACCGTGCCCAGCTCGACGGCTTGTTGTTTGGTCATGTGTAATAACGCGGCTTTACTGGTGCCGTAGGCCACGCGCAGGGTGCTGGCACGCAGGCCAGAGATTGACGCGATATTGACGATCGCACCGCCTTGACCGCCTTTTTTCATGACGGGTACGCAAGCCTGGGAGCAAAGGAAGGCTCCATCCAGATTGGTACCCAGAACGTGTCGGAATTCCTCAAAGGTGGTTTCACCGATTGGTTTGAATACGGCAACGCCTGCGTTGTTCACGAGGGCATCAATACGACCAAATTTCTTTTCCACTTGGTCGATCGCCGTTTGAACCTGATCGGGCTTTGATACATCGCTATGGATGGTCAACACTCGCTCGGGGTTGTTGAGCGTTTTTGCCGTCTGACTGAGTGTCTCTGCGTCAATATCAATCAGTGCCACGCGATAGTCATGCGCAAGAAACCATTGACCGATCGCCAGACCGATTCCGCGTGCCCCACCGGTGACGACAGCGACGGGCGTATTGATTGATGATGATGTCAAGAGATGCTCCAAATATGTTGTTATTGAATTTCTACCCAAACTTTACCAAAATGCTGTTCTAAGCATATTTTGATCTATGGAAGGGCGACTTTTCATATTTTACTAACTCCTGCCCGAGGCGTTACATTTTCTTGCCCAAAGCGTTACATTCGCGGAGTAATTGACGATCAAATCTTATTGATCGTTTCAAGCAATGTACATAAAGGTCGAACAATGCTTCAGGTTAAATTAGGTCGCTCATCACTATCCGTCACTCCAATATGTCTGGGTACCATGACCTTCGGCGAACAAGTCGATGAGACGTTGGCGCATCAAATTGTGGATCATGCCTTAGCGCGCGGCATCAATTTTCTGGATACGGCTGAAATGTACGCCGTGCCGGTCAGAGCTGAAACCTACACCCGTACCGAACAAATAATCGGTACCTGGATAGCCAAAAATCCTGGTGTGCGCGAGCGTGTGGTCTTAGCCACCAAAGTCGCAGGACCACCGCGCAATATGCCCTGGATCCGCAATAATCACCCTGATTTGACGGGGGCGGATATTGAAAAGGCCTGTCACGATAGTTTGAAAAGGCTACAGACCGATGTGATTGATCTGTTTCAGATCCACTGGCCTGTGCGACACGTACCCGCTTTTGGACAAATGTATTTTGATCCGGCCAAGGATAATCCCGCACTGACGCCTATTTTTGAGCAACTCGAAGCACTGGGTCGACTGGTCAAAGCGGGGAAGGTCCGTGAAATCGGTCTGTCAAATGAAACACCCTATGGTGTGCATGAGTTTGTGAGGTTAGCTGAGACATATGGACTGCCCAGAATAGCCAGTGTGCAAAACGTATATTGCCTTGTTAATCGAACCGTCGAAAATGCACTGGATGAGTCGTTGTACCGTTTAAATGTTTCTCTGCTGGCTTACTCGCCACTCGCATTTGGATTACTGACGGGTAAATACGACGCCAGTGGGATAACAGGTCCCACCGCACCTCAGGACGCCAGAATCACCAGGTATGAGTCCGTCAGGGCGCAGCGCTGGGGTCGGGACATCGCTATCGATGCCGCCAGACGCTATAACGATCTGGCACGTGACCATGGGATGACGCCGACACAGATGGCGCTGGCATTTTGCTATCAAAAATGGCAGGTTGCCAGCACAATTATCGGTGTGACAGGCATCGCGCAGCTCGATGAGAATATTGCAGCCTTCGACACCAAACTCAGCCCGGAAGTTCTCGAGGCGATTGATCAGATCCGCTTAGAGAGTCGCGATCCAGCTTACTGATTCAGGTTGCTGAGCAAGCGCTTTTAGATTGAGAGCTTGCTCAGCGACCCTCACGCATCAGGATAGAGGCAGTGTCAGCACATTAGCAGAAGCAGACAGAGCAAGTATCTTTGCATACCACGCTTCGAGATATGGGCGCTTGGTTTTGCTCACACCCAGGCCGGACCAACGGTGCACTTCGCAGGCCAAGGGAATATCTGCCATCGTCAGTCTGCCGCAGGCCATGAATGCATGCTTCGAAAAATGGCTTTCCAGTCGATCGAGTAAAGGTTCGGTAGATGCGATGGAGGCCTCGATTTTTTGAGCATCGCGTTGCGCCTCAGGCACACGGATGAGCTCCCAAAAGGCATTGCGTCCGGAGGGACTGAAGGTCGTTTGCTGCCAGTCCATCCAGCGTTCTGCGTCAAAGCGTTCCTGCAACTCAGATGGATAGAGCTCGCCCATTGAATGTTTCGCGCACAGGTAACGCACGATGACATTGGATTCCCACAATACGAAGTCACCATCGATCAGGGTCGGTACGACTGAGTTGGGATTCAGTGCAATGTATTCAGGCGTTTTAACAATACCAAAGGCACCACCAGCGTCGATGCGCTCGAACTGTAGTCCAAGGTGTTGCGCAGTCCAGACGGCTTTGCGGACATTGATGGATGTGATGCGTCCCCAAATTTTTAGCATGTAATTTTCTCCTGAATTTTTATTTGATTGATGCATTTCTGAATTAAGTTTGTTTATATATGCGTTTCTAGAATATGTAGGTCTAAAAAATGCGAGCCTAAAAAATATGAGTTTGAAAGGTTCAGATCAATTCTGTTTCAACAAACTCGAGCAACGTATTAAAGCCTGGGACCTGAAGCGCGATACGGTTGTCTTCTTCTCGCCAGCGAATGCCGCTGAGCCCGGGCTCAGCTGAAGACAGGACCTGCCTCACGGCATCCAGGCTTTTTGTTTTCAGTGCGATCGCACCAAAAAAACTGGGACGTCCATGAGATTCACAGACGAGCGGACCATAGCATTGTTCATAAACTTCCTGGTCAATAAAAACCAGCGCATAGTGTTCACCAATCAAACGATATTCGCCATGCTGACCCAGAATTATTTCACCGCCCGATGCATTGCAATATTGTTCAGCATCTTTGCGTGGGTCATGACTGACCACTAGAAAGCCAGCAACAGCTTGTGCAGCGTTTGCATGTGTTTGCCATTCTTTACGCCAGACTAGTTCAGGCGTGAAGTGCTGACAAAAATAGATCCTTCCGGCGGGAAACTGACCAGGCGTAAATCGCACCGTTTTAAATCGAGCGTCAACTTTTTTGCCATCGAGATTGACTGGTCGTGAAAAAGACTGAACAGGCATAAGCGATTGTTTACGCTTAGTCAGCGTTTTGTGTGTTTGCTCGGCATCGCTACTCTGAAAAACAATACCGTCAATACCGATTGGATTGCCCAGTAGTTCATCGCGCAGAACAGTGCCATCACTGGGCAGACCAATCAGTTCGATATAGTCCTTTTCAAAAATCATCAAATGATTAATCGAACCCATCGTATGGCGACCCAGCGGAGTCATCGTGAATCCCAGCTGCTTGAAAATATCGTGCGCAGCGTCCATCTCTTTAAGTACATTGATCACCAAGTGGTCGATTGGTACAGCAGTTTGCTTAGACATTTATTCGCTCCTGAGCGTTGCTACAACAGGCGTGTGGTCAGAGGGTTGTTCGTTCGCCCGCGGGCCCTTGTCAATCACGCAGGCTGTGCATTTTGCTACCAATGGTGCCGATAACAATACATGATCAATACGCATGCCTGCATTACGTTTAAAACAATTCATCCGGTAATCCCACCAGCTAAATGATTTAGGGGGTTGCTCAAACATTCTGAACGAGTCCGTTAGCCCGAGCGCAATCAAGCTTTTCAATGCTGCACGTTCGGGCTCTGAGACCAGCACTTGTCCGACCCATTTCTCAGGGTTGTGCACGTCCTCGTCTGTGGGGGCGATGTTGTAGTCACCCAGCACCGCGATGTTGGGATGACGCTGCATTTCTTCAGCGAGCCATTGTTCGAATGCTTTGTACCAGGCTAACTTGTAGACATATTTATCGCTGTCCAGTGACTGGCCGTTCGGACAGTAGGCACTGATGACGCGAATCGTCTCATTGCCAAAGGGCAGAGTAGTGGCGAGCACGCGCTGCTGATGATCTTCGAATCTGGGGATATTTTTGACGATGTCTGAGCCGGGAGACTTCGATATGACGGCTACACCGTTATAGGTTTTTTGACCGGCCCAGCCCGCGTGATAACCAATCTCGGTAAACGCCTCGAGCGGAAATTTATCGTGATCGAGTTTGAGCTCCTGTAAGCAGAGCGCATCGACAGGATTAGACTCCAGCCAGGCGAGCACCTGGGGTAGTCGTACTTTTAAGGAATTGACATTCCAGGTGGCAATTTTCATTATTTAAGTAAGTAATTGATTATATTGAATTTAATTTTTTTCTGCTTTGTTAGTACCCCCACGCATACCCCCAAATGAATCTGACCTGAAACACGGCTTATCGAGTGAGGTCCGGATTGCGTGACGCAGACCGGCTGCTACAAATACGTACCACGATTTTCTCGGCGCAACGATGCCCGGTGAGTCTTCGGGGCAACGGTTGTAACGCTATGTGTCGCATTATCCCATCTCACATCGCAATCGTGTGCAAATTGGGGTATGAGGCTGGACGCTTGGGCGGTCAGCCAATTTCAGTCGATCACGGGTTGGGACGGGGCAATCGTGATCGAAAAGCCTGCGGGATCATCGACCCAGGCTTGTAGCGCTGTCGGTGTCCAGCCGCCACCCGTCCCCCGAGGTGAACGGGTGGCGGGAATTTCCCTTCCGCAATGCGCCGATACAAGGTGACACGGCTTAACGCAGTAATGCGTATTACGTCGGCCATGCGGAAGAATGTCGGGGCTACCATCTGTATGTGACGGGTGCCGTAGTGGTCGGCAGGTTGTGCGAGAGACATGGCGAATCCTGAGAAAGTGACCATGCCCTCAGATTGACTCAGAAGGTCCCAACTGGGAACTCACGTAGGCGTACTGCGGCGAAGCCAGCCAGCGTATTTTTCATTTCTTCGAATGAACTGGTTCCGGTGTATCCGAATCGCTCACATGATTCGTTGGCTTGGCAGGGATGGTCAGGGGGCTGGATTGGCCCGACCGTCTGGATCGCTTGAACACTCGATCACGCTCCATGAACGCTTCCAGCATGTGCGGGATCATCGTGGCAGGATCACCTTGAGTGATGCAAATGCCAAGGTGCTTGGAGATGTGGATGTGAGTCAGAGTCCCGAGGCCCGCAGCGTATTAAATAGATATGAACATGCGGCAGAAGTGTATTTTTCGGGGATGGGTATGTCTCCTGCACTATTTGAAGCGATGCAAGCGCATCAGCAAAAAGGTGTTTACCAATGTAAGCTTACGGTTAATACCGTCTTGACTCACCGGTACTTATAGATTGAATCACTTTGTGGCGTATTTATTTCGTCAACACGCTGTCCGGTCGCTTTCGCCAACTTGATAGCGTCTTCAAGTCGAGTCAGGATTGAGCTTAATGATTCAGTTGATTCGTAACGCAGCATTGCAAGCGTGCGTTTTCCATCATGGGCCACTGCAGAATGTTTGATCGGCTGCATCGTGCCAATCATAATCTGACCACCCCTACGGATCAATTCTTCGATGTAACTGGAGCCGATTGATTCGATAGCGTGACTTATGCTGCCTTGAGCAGACTTTCGTCTTTTAGGTTCAGATTCCATGGCAGTAACTCGTCGACTCGATTGACTGGGTAATCGGCGATCACGCTCAACACATGTCTGAGATAGGTTTCAGGATTTATGCCGTTGAGCTTGATCGTACCAAGAAGACTATACATCGTCGCTGCGCGCTCACCACCTGCGTCCGACCCCAGAAACAGATAATTCTTACGACCCAACGCAACCGTGCGCAAGGCACGCTCTGCGGCATTATTGTCGATCTCGATTCGACCATCATCCAGATAACATGCCAGCGCCCGCCACTGATTCATGGCATAGCCGATGGCTTCAGCTGTCACGGACTTACGCGACAGGGTCGACAATTGTTCCGTGAGCCACGTATGTAGTGCCTCAACAATCGGCTTTGAGTACTCTTGCCGTACTTCTCGCCTGCGTTCGGGAGGGCTGCCCCGGATACCTGCTTCAATTTTGTACAGATCCCCGATCTGTGCCAATACATAGGTTGTGATCGGCGTCGGTTGCGCTGCGTGGATGTCGTAGAACTTTCGTCTGGCGTGTGCCCAACAGGCCGCCTCAAGTACACGGCCAGATTCGTAAATCGAGTTATAGCCGGCATAAGCATCAGCTTGCAGTATGCCCGAGTAATCTTTGAGATGCGCTTGAGGATGAATCCCCTTACGATCAGGTGAGTATCTAAACCACACCGCAGGGGCTGCTTTGTCACCCGCCGGTCTATCGTCTCGTGTGTAGACCCAGAGTCGACCCTGTTTTGTTTTGCCGTTGCCTGGTGCAAGGACATCGATCGGGGTGTCGTCTGCATGCAGTTTTGCAGCGGCAAAGACATAACGCTGGAGAGCATCCATCAAGGGGCGTAGCAGTTGATGTGTACCACCCACCACATCGCCCACCGTGCTTTCGCTCAACTCGATGCCCTCGCGCGCAGCCTGCTGGCACTGGCGATAGATCGGCAGATGATCCATGTACTTTGACACGATTACGTGACTAATCAGACCGGGGCCGAAGTAGCTGCGGGCAATCGGACGACTTGGTGCAGGCGCCTGTGCCATACGATCACAGCACGTACAGGTCAATCGTGGTCGCACGTGACGAACAACACGGTAGCTTGCAGGCACGTACTCAAGGACTTCGCTTACGTCTTCGCCTAGTATTTTCCAATCGCCGCCGCAATCTGGGCAAGCCGCTTGAGCAGGCATATGAGTATGAATATCGCGTGGCAGGTGCTCGGGTAAAGGGCGACGCTTCGGTGCGCTGCGCTCAACTGGTTCAGTTAACTCAATAGCATCAACAGCGGGAAGCCTGAGACCCTGGGTAATGTGTAACTCTTCGAGCTCAAGCTCGAGCTGTGCGATCTGTATGGAGAGCTTCTCAGACTTCTGACCGAACACCATGCGTTTGAGTTTTGCGATGAGCAGACTCAGGCGCTTGATTTCTTCTTGAGCATCTGCCTTTGATTTCTTGAGCGTATCGCGCTCGTTTTTAATTTCTATATGCTCTGACAGTAGCGCATCAAACGCTAAATGCTGTGCCGCCAACATCGCTTGTAATTCAGCAACATTATTTGGGAGTTGGCGTCTGATTTGCATAGAAATAATCTTATCAAATGCACTTTACAGATTCAATTTATTTTGTATCTAAACCCAATTAAAATGCGGCTCTCAAGCAATCTGTCGTATTGATGCTAAAGATTAAACCTGTGTCGGTTTGTGTGTGCGAATGGGACGCCTCCAATCAATGCCTTCGAGCAACATTGAAAGCTGAGCCTGTGTTAAATGAACGCTACCCGTTTGCGCATCTGGCCAGACAAAGTGACCTTGCTCCAGGCGCTTGGCGAACATACACATCCCGTCACCGCACCACCAAAG
>JAUSCY010000065.1 GCA_030650995.1 Sheuella sp.
CGATCCACGCGTTGAACGGACACCCCAGGGAGACCTAGGATAGAATCGATTTGGGACATCGGTATTAGCTCCATTAAATGTGTTTCTTCGCAAAAAACAAGTTTAATGAATACCGTTGTCCCCCGTTAATGATGTAGAGCCTGTGTTTATTTCACGATAGTGAGTTTAGGGCGCTTTGGATCAGGCTCTGTAGGCTCAGTTGGTGACTTTGCTGCAGTGGATTCATGTGGTTGAGGTTGAGCGGACTGCGTCCCCCCACCAAAACCTTTTGTCGTAGCGTTTCCGGGAACCCCGGTTTCTACTTCGAAACCCATCCCCGCTCCGGTCTCACGTGCATAGATTGCTATGACAGCACCAATTGGCACGTAGATGTTTTCCGTGACACCACTAAAACGTGCCTGAAACTCTATGGAATCATTGCCGATCACTAGCCGGTTGGTTGCCAGCGAGCCGATATTCAAGGTGATTTGACCGTTACGAATATGTGCCGGCGGAACCATTGTGTTGGCATCAACCTGAACAGTGATTTGAGCAGTGTAGCCATTGTCCGTACACCACTCGTGCAAAGCACGAATCATGTACGGTTTGGTTGAAGTTTCAGCCATGAGTTTCGATCGTCCGTTGAGATGAAAGGTGCGCCAGATTAACGACGCATGACCTTTTCAGACGGTGTCAGTGCTTCGATATAGGCAGGACGCGAGAAAATGCGTTCGCCATATTTCTGTATCGGTGCAGCGGTCTTTGGCAACTCAATACCGTAGTGATCCAGACGCCAGAGCAATGGAGCCATTGCAACATCAAGCATCGAGAACTCTTCACCAAGCATGTATTTGTTTTTCAACAGCAATGGAGCAAGTTGCGAGAGGCGATCACGAACTGCCGCGCGTGCAACATCCAGACGTTTTTCGTCGTGACGCGAGGCACGGTCTTCGAGAGCCGCCACATGAATGAATAACTCTTTTTCAAAGTTATACAAAAACAGACGTGTACGCGCACGCATAACTGGATCAGCAGGCATAAGCTGTGGATGAGGAAAGCGCTCATCAATGTATTCATTAATGATGTTTGATTCGTACAGAATCAGATCGCGTTCAACGAGAATTGGTACTTGCCCGTATGGGTTCATGACAGCGATATCTTCAGGTTTATTGTAGAGATCGATGTCACGGATTTCAAAATCCATACCTTTTTCAAATAACACAAAGCGGCAGCGATGTGAGAAAGGGCAGGTGGTTCCGGAGTAAAGGACCATCATAATGGAAATCCGTCCTAAAAATTAACGCAAATAAAAGCGAAAGGCCAGCGTCCGCAGCAGGCAGACGCTGGCCCGTAAATACTACTTACTTGACGTGCTTCCAGTAGGGAGCATTCAGACGCCAAGCAACAACCAGGAACAGGCCAAGAAACAACATGACCCAGACACCAATCTGCTTGCGTGTCTGCTGGATAGGCTCTGACATCCATGTCATGAATGCTGTCAAATCAGCCATGTCATTGTCGTACGCAGCTGAACGGGCAGCATCAGCAGGCTTGAACTGATATTCAGTTTTAGCTTTGCCGTTGTAACCTTTAACTTCCTCTGTTTTTGAGGTTGCATATCCTGCTGCATCATAGGTAGTTGTGACACGTTCCCATGTCGCGTTGCCATGACCACCTTTGCTGCCAGCAGCTTCATGCTGGTGCAGGGTAATTTCGGTCATCGCGCGTGGGCCCTGGCGTTCCCAAAGGACATGTGGCATGCCAGCGTCGGGGAATGCGAGGTTATTCCAACCGGTTGGTTTAGACGTATCCCGATAGAAAGTACGCAGATAGGTGTAAATGTAATCAGCACCCGTCACACTCGCGCTCTGAGCTTTGGCGCGTGCCATGACTGAGAGGTCTGGTGGAGGTACGCCAAACCATGCTTTACCGTCTTTTACTGTGAGAGAACCAAGCATCAGATCGCCGACTTTTTCACCCGTAAACAGCAAGCTTTCTTTGATTTGCTGGTCGGTTAAGCCGATGTCTTTGAGCTTGTTGTAGCGCATCGCAGATGCGCTGTGGCAGTTGAGACAGTAATTAACAAATAGTTTTGCGCCATTCTGCAAAGACGCCAGATCGTTGACACGGTCAGGCGCTTTGTCGAGCGTATATCCACCGCCTGCGGCGCTTGCCGCAGAGCAGGTGATCATCAGGGCAAGAGCACAAAGCAGCTTCTTGATCATGGTCATTCCGTAATTAAAGTTTAAGCTCAATGGGCGTGGAACGTGACACGGTCAGGGACCGTCTTGAACGTACCGAGACGACTCCATACCGGCATCAGGAAAAAGAAGCCCAGATATATGAGCGTACCAATTTGCGAGATGAGGTTGAAGATATCCGTTGGGGCCTGCGTACCGAGGTATCCGAGCACGACGAAGTTCGCAAAGAAAATACCGTAAAGCACTTTGTGCCAGCCGGGACGATAGCGAATCGATTTAACCGGGCTGTAATCCAGCCAGGGCAGGAAAAACAGGAGTACCACGGCACCACCCATTGCGACCACACCCCAGAATTTGGCATCAATGCCGCGTAAAAGAACAGCAACAACGATCAGCACGACAGGTACAACAATCTTGACCAGGCCCTTGTGTCGCAGGAACATCACGATGGCAGCAAGTGCTGCACAGCCGGCCAGCACCCAGGTGAAATCATCCGTTGTTGCACGCAACATCGAGTAGAACGGTGTGAAATACCAGACCGGAGCGATGTGTAGTGGTGTGACCAGTGGGTTGGCTGGAATGAAGTTGTTGAATTCAAGGAAGTAGCCACCCATTTCAGGCGCAAAGAAAACAATCGCCATGAAAATGATCAGGAAGCCAGCTAAACCCATCACATCGTGTACGGTGTAGTAAGGATGGAAGGGAATGCCATCCAGTGGGCGACCGTATTTGTCTTTCTTAGCCTTAATGTCAACGCCGTCTGGGTTGTTTGAGCCAACCTCATGTAGCGCGACCAGGTGCGCAGCAACCAGACCCAGCAAAACCAGAGGGATAGCGATCACGTGGAAAGCAAAAAAGCGGTTCAGCGTTGCGTCTGACACAACATAGTCACCACGGATCCAGATCGACAACTCGGGACCAATGAAAGGAATTGCTGAGAACAGGTTCACAATCACCTGCGCACCCCAGAATGACATCTGGCCCCAGGGCAGGAGATAACCAAAGAAGGCTTCTGCCATCAGACACAAGAAAATGCCAACTCCGAAAATCCAGACCAGTTCGCGAGGTTTACGGTATGAGCCGTAAATCAGCGCACGTGTCATGTGCAGGTAGACCACGACGAAGAACATCGAGGCGCCTGTGGAGTGCATGTAGCGGATGAACCAGCCACCTGGGACCTCACGCATGATGTATTCAACCGACTGGAAAGCCAGCAATGCATCGGGCTTGTAGTGCATGACCAGGAAAATGCCGGTCACAATCTGTAGAACTAGTACGACCGTGGCTAAAGAGCCAAAAAAGTACCAGAAGTTAAAGTTCTTAGGCGCGTAATACTCGGTCACATGCGCTTTCAGTGTAGAAGTCAACGGAAAGCGGCGGTCAATCCAGCCAACTAGTCCTGTCGTTTCGACGGTTTTATCGCCAGCCATGAAATGGCTCCTTTGTTCAGTGTCGTGTTGCAGTGTGGATCAAAGGCCGATCAGGCCTTGTTGTTCTCATCAACCCCGACAATGATGCGGGTGTCGCTTAGGTATTGGTATGGTGGAACTTCGAGGTTGTCAGGCGCGGGTTTGTTTTTATACACGCGACCGGCCATATCAAAGGTCGAACCATGGCACGGACAAAGGAAGCCGCCGTCCCAATTATTAGGCAAGCCTGGCTGCGCCCCATTAGCAAACTTAGGAGTAGGCGATCATCCGAGGTGTGTACAAATACCAACGGCAACAAACATCTCGGGTTTACGTGAGCGCCAGCCATTTTTGGCATATGGCGGGGTAAAACCTGGACGATTTGAGTTGGGATCAGCCAGCTCGGGGTCATTAGAGGGGAGCGCATCGAGCTGCTCTTTGGTGCGGCGGATGAGCCAGACAGGTTTGCCGCGCCACTCGACGGTGCGCATTTCACCTGGGGTCATCGTGCTGACATCTACTTCTACTGGTGCGCCAGCCGCACGAGCGCGCTCTGATGGCGCGAAGGTGCTGACAAACGGGACTGCAGCGGCAACGCCTGCTACTCCGCCCATGGCACAGGTCGTGCCAATCCAGAAACGGCGCGAGGGGTCGGACGGCAGCGTGGGTGGAACCGCGCCTTCGTCGTCATGCACAATCGAATCCTGACTCATCTTCCTATCCTTGTTGTTGCTCTGGCATTTATATGCCTGGCTGTACTACTTTGATCATTTACTTCGTGTTTCGCAAAGATTTTGCGTCCACTATTCGCATCGTATGGGCTTGTTGCATATTCCCATAACCCCTTATTATAGCGCTAGCCACGTGGCAACTAAAAGAGGAAAATCAAATGAGCCAAACTAAAGGATTTTTTAAGGAATTCCGGGAATTTGCCGTCCGCGGCAATGTCGTTGATCTGGCAGTTGGCGTAATTGTTGGCGCGGCTTTTGGAAAAATTGTCGAGTCTATCGTTAAAGATATCGTGATGCCGCTGGTCAATTTTGTCTTAGGTGGATCCGTTGACTTTACAAACAAATACCTGGTTTTGTCGCGTCCGTCTAATTACTCTGGCCCTGAAACCTATGCAGAACTCACGCGCGCCGGCGCCACAGTATTTGCCTGGGGCAACTTTGTAACGATTGTGATCAATTTTGTACTGTTGGCGTTCATTATTTTCTGGATGGTTAAAGTCATCAATACTGCACGCGCAAGTATTGAGTCAGAAAAAGAAAAAGTGGCGCCCTCGACTCCAGAGGATGTGGCACTACTGCGCGAAATCCGCGATTTGCTCAAAAACAAACAGTAGTCAGCGATTACGATCCGGCGGCGTCTTTTCGTTAAACCGGATTGTCTATATCAATGAAGTCGACCCGGACATTGAAAGTCCGGGTAATTTCACGCCCTAGCGCCTGAACGCCATAACGCTCGGTGGCGTGATGTCCCGCGCTGATAAAGGCCACGCCTGACTCACGCGCCAGATGAACGACCGGTTCTGAAATTTCACCCGTAATAAAACATTGCGCCCCAGCGTCAATAGCATCGCCCAACATATTTTGCGCAGCACCTGTACACCAAGCAATACGTTCAATTTTCATATCCATGTCACCAATGACCAAAGGGGCGCGGCCCAGGCGTTGCTCTGTTTGTTGTGCAATCTGGCCTAAGTTAGGCGCGCCGGGCATGCTGCCTAACCAGATCAGATTGCCAGGTCCGGCCGTGACGGGAAGGTTGTTTTCGATGTGTGTCGTATCGAGGAGTGCCTGGCGATCGGGTATGAGTCCGAGAATTTGAGCTAACTGCGCGTTATTGCCCAATACAGGATGGGCGTCGAGCGGGAGGTGATAGGCGAGCAGATTGATATTGTGCGCCAGGAGTTTTGCAAGTCTGTTTTTGCGGGTTCCCCGGACCCGGGGATCTTCGCCTTTCCAGAACCAGCCGTGATGAACCAGCAAGGTATCCGCCCCCTTTGCGATCGCCTCATCAATTAAGGCCTCACAGGCAGTCACTCCCGCGATAATATGTGAGACTTGTGGTTGGCCCTCGACTTGAAGACCGTTGGGGCAATAATCATTAAACGACGTTGTGCTGAGTGTGGAGTCGATCCATACACATAGTTCGCGCGTTGATACATTTTGCATAATTTTTCCGGTCATGTGATGCGTCGAATCTGGTTACTTTTTGCCCAAACTGTCACGGTTTGTCTGGCTATTTTATTCGTGGTGACGACCCTGCGTCCTGAATGGCTGCGCAGAGCGCCTCCTCAGGCTGTTTCAGGCGTTGTACCGAGCCTGACGGTGACCGATGCCTCCGCTAGCGGGTTGTCGAACTCTTACGCGGAGCCCGTTGCGCGGTCTGCGCCGGCGGTTGTAAATGTGCATACAACCAAGCGTATCGCTGCTCCGCGCATCATCATGCCCGCAGATCCGATATTAAGACGATTTTTTGAGCAGATGCCTGGTTTTAATCAACAGCAAAAGACCACAAGCCTGGGTTCGGGCGTACTCGTTTCTGAACAAGGTTACGTACTGACGAATCTGCATGTAATTGATGGCGCCGATGAGATCGTGGTTGCACTCAACGATGGCAGGCAATCACCTGCCAAGGTTGTCGGGATTGATCCTGACACCGATCTGGCTGTGCTGAAGATCACGCTCAAGGAATTGCCGGTCATTGCTTTTGCCGCAAATGAGACCCCACAGGTTGGTGATGTCGTTCTGGCAATTGGAAACCCCTTTGGAGTGGGACAGACGATCACGATGGGGATTGTTTCAGCACTGGGGCGCGGGGGGCTCGGACTCAACACTTTTGAGAACTTTATTCAGACTGATGCAGCAATTAATCCTGGCAATTCCGGCGGTGCCTTGATTGATGCTCAGGGTCGCTTAATAGGCATTAACACTGCTATTTACTCCAAAAGTGGCGGTTCACTGGGGATTGGGTTCGCAGTCCCTGCACGTACGGCAAAGCAGGTGCTTGAGCAGATTGTCAGCCAAGGCTACGTCAAGAGGGGATGGCTGGGAATTGAACCGCAAGACATGACTGCAGATCTTGCGCGTGCTTTTGGTCTGGAACAGGCCACAGGAGTCATTATCGCTGGAATGTTGCGCGATGGCCCTGCCACCCAAGGTGGGATGAAAGTGGGCGATATTGTGCAGTCAATCGATGGCCGGGCCGTAGACAATACCCAACAGTTGTTGTCGCGGATTGCTGCGTCAACGCCAGGCCAGCCAATTGAACTTGGCGTATTCAGAAATGGCAAACAAATCAAACTCAGTCTGATTTCTGGATTGCGCCCCGTCAGGCCGAAGTAATAGCTAAGTAAAGAGGGGTACGCAGGCAGCCCTCTTGATTCAGCTAGCTTATTCCGGGGTGTCGGAGTTTTTATGGTTACTGGTAACAAGCGTTGATTCTGCTTGAATTAAAACCAGACGACGTTCTGCAGGACTCAACAGATAAAAAATTTCCTGGAGACGCGCATGCTCTTCGTCTTCTGTATAAAACCAGCTGACTGGCATTTTGAGAATCTCAGCGACACGGCACATCAACTGATAGTCAGGTGAGTGTTTGCCGCGCTCATACTGATTCATTCGTGCGCTGGCAGACATGGGGTCGATGCCAGCGAGTTTGCCGAGTTTTTCTTGGGAAAGACCAGCGCGGAGACGAGCTTGTTTGAGACGATGTGCGAGCACGTTAGTACCTTTAAGTCTTTCTTACCAAACCATATTGGTAAGCATAGAATAGCTTTGCTATTCAGTTACCCAGATCAGCCTGCTTTTTATACTTAGCATGCTGTCGGCATAAAAAGATATACCGTAATGCGAGCAACAACAAGACATTTCTTGTAATCGATTGTAGTGAAAATTCGCTTGCCAAGCTGATAACGGCTTCTAACTGACGGTAACTACTACTAATCGCGTACGAACTCGTGGTCCCGCTCACCCAGGAGGTTTAGTTGCGGGATACCCTAGGTAGTGATTGTTGCTGATCACGCAGAGGTGTCAGCTTTGCGGTGGGGTCTGAGCCTCAGTTTCAGAGGCTTCGTCTGGCTTGCGAGGTTTTATGCCACGTGCAACCAGAATGCCGACTTCGTAAAGAATGCATAAGGGAACTGCAAGCATGAACTGACTCACGACATCAGGTGGGGTGACGACTGCGGCAATAACGAATGCCCCAACGACCACGTATCCTCGGATCTCTTTGAGTTTTTGAACGGTCACGATACCCATTCGCACAAGCAGTACGACTGCGACAGGTACTTCAAAGGTCACGCCAAAAGCCAGAAACATCGTCATGACAAAGCTAAGATAAGCTTCAATATCAGGCGCAGGGGTGATTGATTGTGGAGCAAATGACGCAATAAAACTGAATACAGACTTGAACACCACAAAGTAACAAAAAGCCATGCCGGCCATGAACAGGAGCGAGCTCGAAACAATCAATGGCAGAGCGAGGCGCTGCTCGTGTTTGTACAGTCCGGGTGCGACAAAGGCCCACGCCTGATAGAGCACAATCGGCAGTGAGATGACGAAAGCCGCCATCATGGTGACTTTTACAGGCACCATAAAAGGAGTGATCACACCCGTTGCGATCATTCGCGTGCCCTCTGGCAGCGATGCCAACATTGGCGCCGCAAGCAGGTCATAAATAATCGAGGCGCCTGGGTAAATGAACAAAACTACAAAAACGACCAGGACAGCGACCACTGCCCGCAAGAGCCTTGTTCTCAGCTCAATCAGATGAGACATAAAGCTTTCGCTTGTTTCTTGCTGTTCTTCAGTGCTCACGTTTTTGATCCGGGCGTAGGTGTTGCAGCTGCAGCGCTGACGCCGTCAATTTCGAGCTGGGTCGGGGGCGATGCGACAAGGGTTGTGTAGGGCTTGACGATCGTAGTATTGCTCTGCGAGCTTAAAGCAGGGATAGGGGTATTTGACGCGCCTATCGTGACATAAGGCGCGACTTTATGAAAAGTTGGCTCAGCCGCATCCGCCTGGGCAATCGCCGAGGCCGAGTCAGCAGATATAACCGCTGGTTTAACATCAGCAATCAGGGTCTGGTCGACAAAGGCATCTGCTGAACCATCGCTACCGGTAGAGCGAAAGGCATCCATCGTGTCTTTTTCGATGCTTTCAATGGGATTGCGAATCGAGGTTTCGGTATTTTGCAGTGAAGACTTAACCGTTTGGGCGGCATCTTGCACCTGGTCCTTGAGTTTTTTGAATTCATCAAGCTCGACCTCGCGCTGAATATCCGATTTAACGTCGTTGACGTAACGCTGCGCGCGGCCCACGAGGTGCCCGAGTGTTCGGGCGACCTTGGGTAAGCGCTCAGGACCAATGACGACAAGCGCCACGACGCCCACCACAAGTAGTTCAGTAAAGCTGACGTCAAGCATGTTGTTCAGATTGCCAAAGAAGCATGATCGACAAAATATCGATCGATAAAATTAATGGGTGCCGGATTTCTCTTTGGCTTGAACGTCGATTGTGTCTCCACCTGCCACGCGTTGTGCGGGAGCGGCTTCGGGTGGCGCTTCGCCTTCTTTGGCGTTGGGATCTTTCATCCCTTCTTTAAAGCCTTTGACGGCACCACCCAGATCCGCACCAATATTACGGATTTTTTTAGTACCAAAAATCAGCGCAACAATGACCAGAACGATTAACCAGTGCCAAATACTGAAACTGCCCATAGCGGTTCTCCGAATTAGACTGCAGCGGCCAGTGGACCCTTCCAGGGACGTTTGCCACCAATAATATGAAAATGGAGGTGTAAGACTTCTTGCCCGCCATCGTTGCCTGAGTTGGCTACGATACGAAAGCCACCTTCTGAACCAGGATTGCAACCGTTGTCCAGTGCAATCTTAGGAATATTAGACATCATTCTACCTAACCAAACGCCATCTTCGGCAGTTATATCTTGCATGGACACAACATGGTGTCGCGGAATGGCTAACAAATGAACGGGGGCGGCTGGATTAATGTCGTGGAAAACCAGACAATCTTCATCTTGGTGCACAACGCGGGCAGGGATTTCACCGCGAACAATTTTGCAGAATATACAGTTTTCGCTCATGATGATGACTTATAAGTAGTGTTTTAGGGTGAAATCAGTCTTTTTTACGACTGGCTTTTTCCTGCAGGCCAGACACGCCTTCACGTCGACCAAGCTCTGCAAGGACTTGCTCTGGGCGTAATCCATGCTCAGCGAGAGTAACCAGACAATGAAACCATAAATCAGCGGTTTCTGAAATGATACGGTCTGATTGTTTGTCTTTGACGGCCATAACAAGTTCGGTCGCCTCTTCGCCAATTTTTTTCAGAGCGGCATCAGGACCCTTTGAAAAAAGTTTTGCGACATAAGAAGTTGCCGGATCACCACCTCTGGATGGCAGACGCGTCTCAAGCAGGTCGGCAATGCGCGCCAGCACGAGGTCTGAAGATTGTTGCGAGGAGGTGTTTGATTCAGTCATATTCTGGGCGATTATTTGTAGATCAGCTCTGGATCTTTCAGTACCGGGTCAACGACGACCCAGGTGGAACTATCTGCCGATGTATCCAGCCGCTGGTAAAAACAGCTCGCGCGACCGGTATGGCATGCAATACCGCCAAGTTGTTCAACTTTCATGAGAATCACATCGCCATCACAATCGAGCCTGAGTTCCAGCACCTTTTGTACATGGCCAGATTCTTCGCCTTTGCGCCAGAGACGCTTGCGCGATCTTGACCAAAAAACAGCACGTCCGGTACGGGCAGTCTCACCAAGGGACTGCGCATTCATCCAGGCCACCATCAGTATCTGACCGGATTGCGCGTCCTGAGCAATGGCAGGGATCAGGCCCTGCGCATCAAACTTGACGGCGTCAAGCCATGCGGGTGGATTGGAGTCTGTTAACTCGGATGGATTGTTCATCTCAGCACATCCTGACAGGAATGCCCTGTGATGCCATAAATTCTTTCGCCTGACGCACCGTGTATTCGCCGTAATGAAAAATACTGGCAGCCAATACGGCGCTTGCGCCACCGATCGTTACGCCATCAGCCAAGTGCTGCAAATTACCAACGCCCCCTGAAGCAATGACCGGGACAGGTACGCCATCCGACACACGACGTGTCAGCTCAAGGTCAAAACCGGATTTTGTACCATCGCGATCCATGCTGGTCAGGAGAATTTCGCCTGCGCCGTACTCAGCCATTTTGATTGCCCAAGCGACCGCGTCAATACCGGTTCCTTTGCGCCCGCCATGGGTGAAGACTTCCCAGCGAGGATTAACCGGGTCTGCATCGACGCGGCGCGCATCAATGGCCACCACGATGCATTGTGAGCCATGGTAGTCAGAACAGGCTCGCACTAGCTCAGGGTTGGCGACTGCTGCGCTGTTCATCGAAACCTTGTCTGCGCCGGCATTAAGCAGGCGCTGGATATCACTGACCTGACGCACACCACCGCCCACGGTCAGCGGAATGAATACTTCGGATGCAACTTGTTCGATGATAGACAGGATCAGATCTCGCCCATCACTTGTCGCGGTGATGTCCAGGAATGTCAGTTCGTCTGCACCCTGTTCGTTGTAACGTCTGGCGATTTCAACGGGATCACCCGCATCCATGAGCTCCACAAAATTTACGCCCTTCACTACACGACCCGCTGTTACGTCCAGACACGGGATAATCCGTCGTGTCAGGCCATTAACAATGGGTGTGGAGAGCGTTGTGCTCATGGGTTGAGTTCGTCGGCGAGTTTTTGTGCCGCTGCAAAGTCAAGGGTGCCTTCGTAAATGCTGCGACCCAGAATGGCGCCTTCGACGCCTTCTTCTTCAACGGCGCACAATGCTTCGATATCACGCAGATCGGTCACGCCGCCAGAGGCGATAACAGGAATGCGTACGTGTTGTGCAAGACGAACGGTTGCCTCGATGTTCACACCGGACAGCATGCCATCACGGCCGATATCGGTATAAATGATGGATTCGCAACCGTAGTCCTCGAATTTTTTCGCCAGATCCGTCACATCGTGCTTGGTGAGCTTGCTCCAGCCATCGGTTGCAACTTTGCCATCGCGTGCATCCAGACCCACAATAATATTGCCTGGAAAGGCACCACAGGCATCATGTAGAAACCCGGGGTCTTTCACAGCAGCGGTACCGATGATGACGTATGAAATGCCAAAATCCAGATAACGCTCGATCGTGTCCAGATCACGGATGCCACCACCGATTTGCACAGGGATGTCATCGCCCATTGCAGCGACAATCGCTTTAATCAGGGCTTCGTTTTTAGGTTTGCCAGCGACAGCACCATTGAGGTCAACCAGGTGCAAGCGTCGCGCACCTTGTTCAAGCCATTGCGTGGCTACCGCAGTTGGATCTTCAGAGAAGATCGTTGCGTCGTCGAGGTCACCTTGACGCAGTCTTACACAGCGTCCGTCTTTCAGGTCAATAGCAGGGATGAGCAGCATGTCTATTCGTGATCGTTTAAGAGATCGTTAAAGTTAAGGTTTCCAGTCTACAAAATTTCGGTAAAGACGCAAACCGGGTTCAGCACTTTTCTCTGGGTGAAACTGTACGGCAAATATGTTTTCTGCGGCTACTGCACAGGTAAAGGGCGCACCGTAATCACTCACGCCAACCGTGAGTGTGGCATCAGCAGGTACAGCATAGTAGCTGTGAACAAAATAAAATGGTGTTGCATCGGCAATTCCCGCCCACAAGGCATGGGGGCGCACCTGGCGAACTGGATTCCAGCCCATGTGCGGGACTTTAAGATGCTCGATCGTGCTGTGCTCGCCATTGCTGAGCGTTGCAAAAGCGGGACCTTTGAATTTCCGGACTTCGCCTTTGAATACACCCAGGCTAGGGGTGTTGCCTTCTTCGCTGCGTTCGAACAACATTTGCTCGCCAACGCAAACACCCAGCAGAGGTTTGCTGCGTGCAGCACGTAGCACCGCTTCACGCAAACCTGCCTCATCAAGGGTACGGATACAGTCCGCCATCGCGCCCTGGCCCGGGAAGACAACACGGTCCGCCGCATCGATCTCGCTGGCGAGTTTGCACAACCGGATGTTCGCTTCAGGCGCCGCATGTCTCAGGGCTCGCTCAACCGAGTGATAATTCCCCATGCCGTAATCGACGATGGCAATCGTAGTCATGGCTCAGAGCACACCTTTGGTGGAAGGCACGACGCCTTCGATGCGGGGATCACGCTCAAGCGCCATGCGTAAGGCACGACCCGTCGCTTTGAAAATAGTTTCGCACTGATGATGCGCGTTGACTCCACGCAAGTTGTCGATGTGCATCGTCAGTAAAGCGTGATTAACCAGACCTTGAAAAAATTCAATTGTCAGATCGACATCAAAATCACCCACGCGTGCGCGCGTAAAAGGCACGTGAAACTGTAGTCCTGGACGGCCAGAGAAATCAACCACCACGCGTGAAAGCGCCTCGTCCAGAGGTACATAGGCGTGACCGTAGCGACGAATACCCGTCTTATCGCCGACCGCTTTGGCGATCGCCATTCCAATGGTGATTCCAACGTCTTCGACGGTGTGATGCGCATCGATGTGAGTATCGCCTTCGGCGTGAACGTCAAGATCGATCAGCCCATGGCGTGCGATCTGGTCAAGCATATGGTCCAGAAAGGGTACGCCCGTATTCAGGCTCTGGCGGCCAGTGCCATCCAGATTAATTGCGACGCGAATGCGCGTCTCATTGGTGTTGCGGGTGATCTCGGCGGTACGCATGTCATGCACTCAGTAGGTCGATTTGACGTATTGTATTGTGGTCTGAGAGGATTGCACCGACTTTAAGCCGTCGAGATGCAATCATGCTCATTAACGAGGTTTATTTCCCTGGTTGAAGTCGCAAACTCGCGCTTGCCGCATGCGCTTGCAGACCTTCGCCTGTCGCGAGTTCTGCAGCGATTTTGCCTAGCGACTGCGCCCCTTCATGCGAGACATGAATCAGGCTTGAACGTTTCTGGAAATCATACACGCCGAGCGGCGACGAAAACCGCGCTGTACGTGATGTCGGCAATACGTGGTTGGGACCTGCGCAATAATCTCCAAGGGACTCAGAACTGTGAGGGCCCATGAAAATCGCTCCGGCATGACGAATGTGGCTGAGCCACTGATCCGGGTTGGCAACCGAAACTTCCAGGTGCTCCGGGGCGATCTGATTGCTGATCTCACAGGCCTGAGCTAAATCGCGTACCAGGATCAGGGCACCGCGGTCACGCAGACTCGTAGCGATAATTTCTGCGCGCGGCATCGTAGGCAAAAGCCTTTCGATCGATTGTTGAACCTCATCGAGATAGTCCGCCTCCGGGCATAACAGGATCGCCTGTGCCAGCTCATCGTGCTCCGCTTGTGAGAACAGATCCATCGCAATCCAGTCTGCAGGCGTTTTGCCATCACAGATGATCAGGATTTCACTTGGACCCGCAATCATGTCAATCCCAACAATACCAAAGACCCGGCGTTTAGCTGCTGCAACATATGCATTGCCCGGGCCGACGATTTTGTCGACGGCAGGTATGGTCGCCGTGCCATAGGCAAGTGCGCCGACTGCCTGAGCGCCACCAATGGCAAAAATCCGGTCAACGCCCGCAATGGCTGCCGCAGCGAGCACCATCGGATTACGCAGGCCGCCAGGCGTTGGCGTCACCATAATCACTTCTTTGACCCCCGCAACCTTGGCGGGAATAGCATTCATCAGAACTGAAGACGGATAGGCAGCTTTTCCTCCGGGTACATACAAGCCCACGCGATCGAGCGGAGTGATCTGCTGGCCCAGTCGAGTGCCATCTTCTTCTGTATAGGACCAGCTTTCCTGACGCTGATGTGCGTGGTAGCTGCGCACGCGAGCAGCGGCTGTCTCGAGCGCATCACGTTGTGCTTGAGGCAGGCCAGCCAATGCACTGAGCCACTCGCTACGTGGAATCTCCAGTGCAGCGACGTCAGTAGCCTCGACGCGGTCGAACTGACGCGTGAATTGCAGTAATGCAGCATCACCCTGCGTGCGTACATCGTGCAGTATGCGGCCGCACGCAGCCTCAATTGCATCGTCTTGTTCGGCATCGACTTTGAGCAACTGATTCAATTGGTTATTGAAATCAGGATCACGGGTGTCAAGGCGGGATAAAGTAGCCATTTGTGGTGTCCCCTTCTCAGTGAAGGGTAAAAGAATTCGGGTAGACCCCAATCATGCCACAGCTGCGCGGCTCGCGCGCTCAAAGGCATCCAATATGGGCTGTAATTCTGGTTGCCGGGTTTTGAGCGCCGCACGATTCACGACCAGACGCGACGAAATCGGCATAATATCCTCAACAGCAACAAGGTTGTTCGCCTTGAGTGTATTTCCGGTGGATACCAGATCGACAATTGCATCGGCCAGTCCCACCAGCGGTGCAAGCTCCATCGAGCCGTAGAGTTTGATCAAGTCGACATAAACACCTTTTGCAGCAAAGTGTTCACGCGCAGCTTCGGTGTACTTGGTCGCGACACGCAAACGCGCGCCTTGTTTGACCGCGGCTTCGTAATCAAATCCATTTTTGACAGCGACCGCCAGACGACATTTGGCAATGTTCAGATCGATCGGCTGATACAGGCCGCCTGGATGATTCGCAGCGTGTTCAATCAACACGTCTTTACCTGCAATACCCAGATCTGCTGCGCCGTACTCGACATAAGTAGGTACGTCAGAGGCGCGCACAATAATCAAGCGCAAATTTGGATCACTTGTCTCAATGATGAGCTTGCGGGATTGTTCAGGATTTTCGGCGACCTGAATCCCAGCAGCTTCGAGCAGAGGCAGTGTTTCTTCAAAAATGCGCCCTTTTGACAGGGCCATGGTCAGCGGGCGCGCACGCACGTCTGTGCTCATGATATTTCCTTCAGCGTATTGCTTGGTTTAATGGCGATTGGTTCAACTTGTTGTGCGCTCAATATTTGCGCCTAGCAGCCGCAGTTTATGTTCCATATGCTCGTAGCCGCGATCAAGATGATAAATCCGTTCGACCAGTGTTTCACCTTCAGCTGCCAGTCCGGCTATCACGAGGCTGGCTGAAGCCCGTAAATCGGTTGCCATAACAGTCGCACCTGATAATTTAGGTACGCCTCGGACAACTGCCGTATGGCCATCGATGTCAATATGCGCACCGAGCCGACGCAGCTCCTGGACATGCATAAAACGGTTCTCAAAAATTGTCTCGACGATCACCGAGGTGCCATCGGCCAGCGTGTTGAGCGCCATGAGCTGCGCCTGCATATCGGTTGCAAACCCTGGATATTCAATCGTGCGCATATCGACTGCTTTGGGGCGTGCGGACATGGTGGCTTGGATCCAGTCAGGACCAACCGAAATTTGTAAGCCAGCCTCCTGAAGTTTTGAAATCGTGGCCCCCATGGTTTCCGGTGCTGCATCACGCAGCATGATCGTGCCACCTGCTGCGCCAACAGCACATAAAAAACTACCGGCTTCTATGCGGTCCGGGATTACACGATGCGTCGCACCATGCAGGCTTGCAACACCATCAATGATGATCCGATCCGTACCGTGGCCCTTGATGCGTGCGCCCATCTTGATCAGCAGCTCCGCAAGATCAATCACTTCAGGCTCTCGTGCGGCATTTTCCAGAATCGTCTGGCCTTCAGCAAGAACGGCTGCCATCATCAGGTTTTCAGTACCTGTAACCGTCACCATATCTGTCCGGACAACGGCACCCTTGAGGCGCGCGGCTCGCGCGACGACAAAGCCGTGTTCGATTTTGATGTCTGCGCCCAGGGCTGCGAGCCCCTGGATATGCTGATCTACAGGGCGTTGGCCGATGGCACAACCGCCTGGCAGACTGACCCGGGCCTCGCCAAAACGCGCGAGCAAGGGGCCGAGCACCAAGATCGAGGCGCGCATGGTCTTGACAAGCTCGTAGGGTGCTTCTAGTGTTGTGACTTGATTGGCCGTCATGCTGACGCTGTCGTCGCTGTTGCGAACCGCACTGACGCCGAGACGGGTTAAGAGCTTGAACGTTGTCGCGATATCGTTGAGTTTTGGAACATTTGTCAGCGTAATCGTGTCCGCGGTCAGCAGGCTGGCGCACAGGATTGGCAGGGCAGCATTTTTTGCACCCGAAATACTGACCTCACCTTTGAGCGGCTTGCCGCCGATGATGCGCAACTTATCCATTAGCCGTTAGCCTTGAATTCAGCAGGGGTTAAGGTCCGCATGGAAAGTGCATGAATTTCTTGTTTCATCCGGTCACCCAATACGCTGTAGACCAGCTGGTGACGCGCGATAGGACGTTTGCCTGCAAAGGCTTCACTGACAATCACGGCTTCAAAGTGCGAACCGTCTCCGGTGACTTCGAGGTGTTCGCAAGTCAGACCTGCAGCAATATATGCACGGATGTCTTCAGGGGTGGGCAACATGATATGTAGCATTCCTTTTGTTTTTTATGTCGGTAGCGCAAGCGTTATTAAATACGCTTATTCTGTGTCAGGACCTTTCTCATGTCAGGTCCGCAATTTGTAGCCACTGGCCAATAATCTCAGAGCGAATAGCGCCAGCGCTGCGAACACGCCAGCCACTACAGCCAGACTATGCCAGGGTGATACATCCGCCACGCCGAAAAAACCATAACGAAAACCGTCAATGGTGTAGAAAATTGGATTCCAGTGCGTTACCTGCTGCCAGAAAGGTGGCAAGGAATGCACTGAATAAAAGACTCCAGACAGAAATGTAGCAGGCATGATCAAAAAATTCTGAAAAGCCGCGAGCTGATCGAATTTTTCAGAAGTCAGACCGGCAATTAATCCCATGATGGCCATGATTCCGCACGACAGCACTGCGAAGGCAATCGCCCAGAGAGGCTCTTTGACTGGTAGAGCTACAAAGTACAGCGATACAAGCCATACGCAGCCACCCACGGTGATGCCGCGCACGATCGCCGCCAGGACGTAGGCGCTGAAAATTTCACGGTGCGTAAGAGGAGGCAGCAGCATGAATACCAGGTTGCCTGTGACACGGCTCTGGATAAGGGAGGAAGATGGGTTGGCGAATGCATTTTGCAGCATACTCATCATCATCAGGCCGGGTATCAGAAAGGCTGTGTAAGGAACGGAGCCATATACCTGGACGTGATCTTGCAACACCTGTGCAAAAATCACCAGGTACAACAGTGCGGTGATAACAGGCGCCGCTATCGTCTGAAAACTGACTTTCCAAAAACGTAATAGTTCTTTGCCGAGAAGAGTAGGAAAGCCAGAACGCGAGCCTGGTCGCGCCTGAAGAATAGGGGTGTTCATACTATTGCCTCGGATACGGGGGCGGGCTCGTTCATGATCTGCACAAAAGCCTGTTCCAGACTGCCACCGCCGGTACGCGCCAGCAGGTTTTGAGTCGTGTCGAGCGCAACGATACTGCCGCGTTTGAGCATGGCGATCCGGCTGCACAGAGTTTCTGCTTCCTCGAGATAGTGCGTAGTCAGCAAAATCGTGTGCCCTGCCTGATTGAGGCGTGAAATGAACTCCCAGAGACTGCGGCGTAAATCCACATCGACACCGGCTGTCGGCTCGTCCAGCACAATCACAGGTGGTCGATGAACCAGCGCTTGTGCCACAAGCACACGTCTTTTCATGCCACCAGACAACGCGCGCATATTTGCATCGGCTTTGTCTGTGAGCCCAAGATTCGCGAGAATTTCGTCGATCCAGTCATCATTATTCCTGAAGCCGAAGTAGCCGGATTGAATTCTCAGTGTCTCCCGGACAGTAAAGAACGGGTCATACACCAGCTCCTGCGGCACCACGCCCAGTGAACGTCGTGCTTGCTGGTATTGAGTCACAACATCGAAACCACACACACTCGCGTGCCCTTTCGTTGCGCGTGAGAGGCCGGCCAGCACAGAAATCAAAGTTGTCTTACCAGCGCCATTCGGCCCGAGCAAAGCAAAAAACTCACCATGATCGATTGTGAGCGAGACATCATCAAGCGCCTGAAACCCTTCTCCTTGTGGAGCCTGGAACAGTGATTTCCATCCGTTCGTACGAGGCGGGTAAGTTTTCGAGATGTGTTCTATTGATACGGCTGACATGTATAGCGCAAGGCCTTGAGTATTGGAGGATTAGGGCTGCGATTGCACGCAGTCATCTTTTATTTATTTTTCTGATTCAAGGCGTCGATCAGCCCGTCAATACCATTTTGTCCGATTTGCTGTGAAAACTGATTCCGGTAGTTTTCAATGAGCCAGACATTCTCAACGTTGATGTCATAAATTTTCCAGCCTTGCGCTGTTTTTTCAAGACGGTAGTCGAGTTGCACAGGCTGACTGTTCGAGTGTTGAACGACCTGGGATTTCACAACGACATCCTTGGCATCTTCCTCACCACGAAACGCGAGCGTTTTCATCGCTGTTGCATCATCGACACGCGTCAGTGCGCCACTGTATGTGCGGCCAAGCGTTGCCCGGAATGCTTTGACAAGCGCGGCCTGTTGTTCGGGTGTTGCCTGGCGCCAGTAGCGACCAGCGGAGAGCCGCGTTGTTTTTTCAAAATCTATATACGGAAGAATGACTTCGTCGACAATCTGGTTCACGCGAACAGTATCGCCAGCACGTACTTTGCTGTCTGCTTTAAGTACGCGCAAGGCCTGATCGGCAACTTGCTGCACGAAAACATTTGGTGCGGCACTGGCATCCGGTTTGGTTTGTGCGTGTGCTGCTCCGAATAGTCCACATGCAGCAATGAGCAGAGTAAAGTATTTAAGAGATAAAAATCGTTTCATGATCATTTAAAGCCTTCCTAGTTCTTCGCAGGGATGCCCAGAGCTTTATCATCAGCCGGCACATCTTCGAAGTCTTCGTAATTGGGGAGCTTTTCAACCTCAGCGTTTGCACCACGTATTTGTGCCGCACGTCTTTTCAGGTACGCATCGCGGATAAAGCTATACGGATCCGGCGCGGTTCGGTCAACCATGTTGGTGATGTCAAGCAGCGCCTCACGACGCTGAACAACTTCAAAACCATAGATTGAATTACGCACATCCACGTTGTGCACAAACTGACCGTAGCCATACTGATTAAAGTAAACATCGGGGATTTTTCCAGTCCCGTCTCTGAGTGTGGTGCCACCCAGAATGGGCAGGACCATATAGGGGCCTGAGCTCACCCCCCATACGCCGAGCGTGACGCCAAAGTCGTTCGGAATACGTTTGGCACCGTTCATGCTGGCCAGATCAAAGCAGCCACCAATCCCCATCGTTGAGTTCAACAGAAATCGCCCCATCGTGTTGAGTGCGTCTTCGTGACGGCCCTGCAATGAACTGTTGATAAAGGACCAGACCTCACCGAGGTTCAGAAAAATATTATTAATACACGAGCGAACTGGCTGGGGTGTGACGAAAGCATACGCTTCTGCTACGGGCTTTAACAACGCGCGATCGATTGCATCATTAAATTCATAGACAGAGCGATTGGACGCCTCCCAGGGATCCGCCGGATTAGGAGGTCCCAGGGTTTTGGTGGCGCACCCCGCAAGGGAGATGACAGTAATAATGCTGACGAATGATTGGAGTATTCGCGGCTTGAATGTTAACGGTTTCATTTTCTCAGTCCGGTCAGTCTTTTTGGGACTGCTCGGCAGTCGGCGCATTCGCAGAGACTTCAGGTCTTGGTTGTGTTTGTTCCTGCGGTGTATCAACTACGGCAGGGGCTTTAGCAGGTTCAGTTGCAGGCGTGCCTTGTTTCTCCGCTGTGCTGTAGAGGAATTTGCTGATTAATGTTTCAAGTACGATCGCGCTCTGCGTCATGCTGATGACCTGACCGTTTTGAAGGTTTTTGTCTTCACCGCCAGGCTCAATCCCAATGTATTGCTCGCCAAGCAAACCAGAGGTCAGAATTTTGGCCGAAGAGTCAGTTGGAAACGCGAAGTCTTTTTCCATTTTCAATGTTACGACCGCCTGAAAGGTTTTGTCATCTAGTTTGATGTCTGAAACACGGCCAACTACGACACCAGCGCTTTTGACCGGCGCACGGACTTTCAGGCCGCCGATATTGTCAAATTTTGCGGACAGGTTGTAGGTCGAAGAAAACGTAAAGGTGCTGAGGTTGCCCGCGCGCAGCGCGAGAAATGCCAGAGCGATGGCGCCTAGCAATACAAACAGACCCACCCACCAGTCGTTTTTTTCGTTGGACATTTTGTGGCTCCAGAATCAGTTGCTGAACATTAAAGCAGTCAGCAGAAAATCAAGTCCCAGTACGGATAGCGAACCGGTGACAACAGTGCGGGTCGTCGCGCGCGCAACACCCTCGGGGGTTGGCTGCGCCTGCCATCCCTCGTATAGGGCGATCAGCGTCACGGCGATACCGAATACAAAACTTTTAATGACACCATTAGCAACATCTTTCCAGACGTCGACGCCGGCTTGCATCTGGGACCAGAAGGCACCCGTGTCAATGCCGATCAGCAATACACCGACTGCCCAGCCCCCGAGGATGCCAACCATCGAGAATACTGCTGCCAGTACTGGCATGGCGATTACTCCGCCCCAGAATCGCGGAACAAGTACCCGGCGAATCGGATCAACGGCCATGACCTCCATGGCGGCGAGTTGTTCACCGGCCTTCATCAGACCGATCTCTGCGGTCAGAGATGTGCCGGCACGTCCTGCAAACAGCAGGGCGGTTACAACCGGCCCGAGCTCACGGGTAAGCGAGAGTGCGACCAGCAAGCCAAGCGCTTCTTCGGAACCATATTTATTGAGGGTGTAATAGCCCTGCAAGCCAAGAACAAAACCAACAAACAGGCCAGACACCGCAATGATAAGCAGGGAGTAGTTGCCAATAAAGTGGACTTGTTGCGACACCAGTTGAGGACGTTTAAAAACAATGCTGCTGCGCGAGAGCAGCATAAAAAAGAAGCGGGCAAAAAATCCCAGTCCCGTCAGGCGCAGACGTGTTTGCTTACCGAGGGAGGTTAGTGCGAGGGAAATTCGATTCATGACAGCTCTCTTTGCAACTTGAGCCATACCTGAAAAGCGGGTGTTTCCGGGTAGTCAAAGGCCACGGGACCATCTGCCTGACCCTGAAGGAATTGCTGAACATAAGGGTCTGTGGATGTCCCGAGTGTCGCGGGCGAGCCGTGTGCTTTCATCACGCCCTGACCAACGAGATAGACCTGATCAGCGATGGCAAACGATTCAGCCACATCGTGAGTAATAACAACTGAGGCGCATCCTAGCCGGTCCGACAGGTGACGGATCAGGCGAGCCGTAATGCCCATGGAAATCGGGTCAAGTCCTGCAAAGGGCTCATCGTATAAAACCAGCTCTGGTTCGAGTACGACGGCACGAGCCAGCGCGACACGCCTGGCCATTCCACCAGATATCTGGGAGATTTTGAGATGCGCGGCAGCGCGCAGTCCAACAGCATTTAGTTTGTCCAGCACCCGTTCAAGCAATTTCGCTGGCCTCAAGTTGAGATGCTCACGTAGCGGGAAGGCAACGTTTTCAAATACATTGAGGTCAGTAAATAGCGCCCCTTGCTGAAATAGCACGCCCATACGCTGACGCATGGATTCGATCTGCGCGCGATCCGCCGTAGCCAGATTTTGACCGAACACCTCAACCGTACCGGATTTAGCAACCAGTTGACCTGTTGCGGCACGAAGCAGTGTTGTTTTGCCTGAGCCAGAGCCACCCATCATCGCTACGACCTGACCTCGCGATACTTCAAGCGAGATATTGCGCAATACCGTGAATTCCCCATAGCCTAGCGTTACGTCATCAAGGCGTAAAACAGGATCACTGGGATACAAAGGTGGCGCGAGCATGGAGGGCCAAAAAGGGTAAGCGGTGGGCCAAAGGGCACGGGCGACCAAAGTCGCCCAAGGCACTCATTGTATCCCGTCTCCTAAGGGTTTTGCCTGATAAGTCACGGCAAAACGGGTTCGGCAAGAATATTTACTCGGCCTTGATTCCCGCTGTCGTAATGACTTTTGCCCATTTTTCACGTTCGACTCCGATAAATCTGGCGAAATCATCAGCAGAGCCACCTCTGGGCTGACTTCCCGTATCCGCAATGGCTTTCAGTACATCGGGATCCTGAAGGATTTCATTCAGTACTTTATTCAGCTTTTCAATGATTGCGGGAGGAATCCCTGCAGGGCCGATAATGCCTTGCCAGTTATAGGATTCGAAGTCTGCTACGCCGGACTCGGCCATGGTGGGCACGTCAGGCAGGATAGCCAGACGGGTTTTGGACGTGACAGCGAGAGGGCGAATTTTGCCCGCCTGAATCGAGGGCAGTGCTGAGTTACCCATTTCGAACATCATGCTCAGATGCCCGGCCATCAGGTCTGTTGCAGCAGGAGAGCCGCCTTTGTAAGGAACATGCGTGATATCCAGACCAGCAATTTCACGGAACATTTCCCCGGAAAGGTGATGCGCACCGCCTACACCGGAGGAACCAAAAGTCAGTGTTCCAGGCGCATTTTTCGCCATGGCAATGAGTTCGGCCAGATTTTTAACCGGCAGACTATTTGCAACGCTGAGTACCAGTGGACTGCTTTCGATCAAAATAATCGGGGCGATATCCTTGACAGGATCGTAAGGCATTTTTTTCATCAGTGACGGGTTCACCGCCAGTGGCGCCATATTGCCAGAACCAATCGTATAGCCGTCAGGCGCCGCTTTGGCGATGACACTCGTACCAATCACGCCGCCTGCACCACCCTTGTTTTCAACGACAACGGGTTGCCCTAGTTTCTCGGTCAGTTTGCGTGCAAGCAGACGCATTCTTGTGTCTGCCGAACCACCGGCAGCATAAGTGGCGATCAAGGTAATACTTTTGGTTGGCCACTCGGGCGCAGGTTGCGCTGAAACCTGGGTCAAGGGGAGTGCCGCAATGAGGGCGAGCAAGCTGATTTTTAACAGTTGATTAAAACCTTTCATGCGGCACTCTCCAAGGTGCGCGTGGATTAAACGCACACAAAACACATAGATTAACGCGGCAATACCGAGGAGCCCATCAGGAACTCATCGACTGAGCGGGCGCACTGGCGTCCCTCACGTATAGCCCAGACCACCAGAGATTGACCGCGTCTCATATCGCCTGCAGCAAATACTTTGCTGACATTGGTCTTGTAGTCCTCTGTGTTTGCACGAACATTGCCACGCGGGTCCTGTTCGACCTCAAAGGCCTTGAGGACGAGGTTGACCGGAGCTACAAAGCCCATTGCCAGCAGGATCAAGTCTGCTTTGATATCAAACTGTGATCCTTTGACTTCCTGCATTTTCATCTGACCAGTCGCCTCGTCTTTAACCCACTCTACTTTGGCTGCGACGAGTTTTTCAACTTTGCCGTTTTTGCCTTCGATGGATTTTGTGGTGATCGCCCAGTCACGCTCCGCGCCTTCTTCATGCGAGGATGATGTACGAAGCTTGGCGGGCCAGTACGGCCAGGTCATTGCTTTGTTTTCGCTTTCAGGAGGACGTGGCATCAGTTCGATCTGCGTCACTGATGTTGCGCCATGACGGTTGCTGGTACCAACACAATCTGAACCTGTATCGCCACCACCAATCACAACAACGTGCTTGCCTTTAGCCAGCACCTGTTCAGAAAGCTTATCTCCCGCCACGACTTTATTCTGTGGGCGCAGGAAATCCATGGCGTACATGACTCCCTCGAGTTCCCGGCCGGATACAGGCAGGTCACGTGGGGTTTCGCAGCCGCCAGTCAATACGACTGCGTCAAACTCTTTCTGTAACGCTGTGGGTGTTTTGACAGTCAGTCCTGCCGCCGCTTCATCGGTTGCCGCACCGATGTAGTGTGAGGTTTTGAATGTCACGCCTTCAGCTTGCATTTGTTTAATGCGCGCATCGATCAGTTGTTTTTCAAGCTTGAAATCAGGGATGCCATAACGCAGCAAACCACCAGCACGATCATTTTTCTCAAAGACCGTCACGTCATGGCCGACGCGACCGAGTTGTTGTGCACAGGCCAGTCCAGCAGGACCCGAACCCACAACGGCAATTTTCTTGCCAGTTTTGGTCGACGAGGGTTGAGGGATGACCCAGCCTTCAGACCAGCCCTTGTCGATAATCGCGTGTTCAATCGATTTAATACCGACGGCATCATCATTGATATTGAGTGTGCAGGCAGCTTCGCAAGGTGCGGGGCAGATACGGCCAGTAAACTCTGGAAAGTTGTTGGTTGAATGCAGCACATCCAGCGCACCGCGCCAGTTCTGGCGATAAACCAGATCGTTCCAGTCAGGAATGACGTTATTAACAGGGCATCCAGTATTGCAGAATGGAATACCGCAGTCCATGCAGCGGGCGGCTTGTTTGCCGGCCTGCTCGTCGCTCAGATGCAGAACAAATTCACGCCAGTGTTTCAGGCGGCTCGCAGGAGCCTCGGAGCCTTCTTGCAGACGTTCGAGTTCGAGAAAACCAGTAATTTTTCCCATGATGATTCCTTAAGCAGCTTTAGGCTGTGGGTTGGCGGCGCGCCACATCTCGCCGAGTGCGCGCTTGTAGTCGACAGGCATGACTTTGACAAATTTACTGCGGGCACGATCCCAGTCACTGACCATGTCGCGCGCGCAGAAGCTGCCTGTGTAACGGAAGTGATTTTCAACCAGTCTACGTAAGATGGCTTCGTCGGTTTCACGTTCTGCGCCACGGATCATGCTGTGCCAGACATCGATGCCTTGCTCTTTTGTTTGCTCGGCAGAGGACAGAACAGGTTCGATTTCGACCATGGTCATGTTGCAGAGCTCGCGGAATTTGCCTTCAGGATCCCAGACGTAAGATACGCCCCCCGACATACCTGCGGCAAAGTTACGGCCGGTCTGGCCAAGCACAACAACGGTGCCTCCGGTCATGTACTCACAACCATGATCGCCCGTACCTTCGACAACTGTCGCTGCGCCGGAATTGCGGACGGCGAAACGTTCTCCCGCCACACCATTGAAGTAAGCTTCGCCGGCAGTCGCACCGTAAAGAACGGTATTGCCAACGATGATGTGATCAGGACCAAAACCACGGAAATCGTTTGGTGAGCGGACAATGATGCGACCACCCGACAAGCCTTTACCAACATAGTCGTTGCCTTCACCAACCAGATCCAGCGTAATGCCGTGAACCAGGAATGCGCCAAAGCTTTGACCAGCTGTTCCGTTGCACTGAATATGGATGGTGTCGTCAGGCAGACCTTCGTCTCCGTATTTGGACGCGACACGGCCAGACAGCATTGCTCCAATGGTGCGGTTACGGTTGCGTACGGGTGTGATGAAAGATACTTTTTCACCACGCTCGATTGCTGGCAGACTGCGTTCAATCAACTTATGATCGAGGGCTGCCTCAAGACCGTGGTCTTGCGTTTCAATCTGACGACGTGAACCTTCGATCAGGGGCTGATAGAAAACTCGACTGAAATCCAGTCCTTCTGCTTTCCAGTGTTCGATACCAGCACGCGTATCCACCAGATCAACGCGACCCACCAGCTCATCAAACGTGCGTATACCAAGTTGGGCCATAATTTCGCGGACTTCTTCTGCAACGAAGAAGAAGTAGTTCACAACATATTCTGGTTTGCCCTGGAATTTTTGACGTAAAACCGGATCTTGCGTGGCCACGCCAACCGGGCAAGTGTTCAGATGGCATTTGCGCATCATGATGCAGCCTTCCACCACGAGCGGAGCGGTCGCGAAGCCAAACTCATCTGCACCGAGCAGTGCACCAATCACGACATCGCGACCAGTTTTCATCTGACCATCAGCCTGAACACGGATACGGCTGCGTAACTGGTTCAGTACCAGCGTCTGCTGAGTCTCAGCCAGACCCAGCTCCCAGGGCGTGCCGGCGTGCTTGATCGAAGAGATCGGTGAGGCGCCCGTGCCGCCGTCATGACCGGAGATCGTGACATGATCGGCCTTTGCTTTTGCAACGCCTGCGGCAACTGTACCGACACCCAGCTCAGAGACGAGTTTGACGGAGATTGAGGCGCGATCATTGACGTTCTTCAGATCATGGATCAGCTGTGCCAAATCTTCGATCGAGTAAATGTCATGGTGTGGTGGCGGTGAAATCAGGCCGACTCCAGGAACCGAACAACGCAGCTTGGCAATGTAGTCCGAGACCTTGTGGCCTGGCAGCTGACCGCCTTCACCAGGCTTGGCGCCCTGAGCCATTTTGATCTGTATCTGATCAGCGCTTGAGAGGTATTCGGCGCTGACGCCGAACCGACCCGAAGCAACCTGTTTGATTTTCGAGCGCATGGAGTCGCCTGCTTGCAGAGGGACGTCTGCAGCGATACGGTCCGCACCAAGTTCGCTGGCCAGCGTGGCGCCTGCTTTGATGCCACTCTTGCCTGTGCGTAACTCATTGCGGTAACGCAGCTCGTCCTCACCACCTTCGCCGGTGTTTGACTTGCCGCCGATACGGTTCATTGCGACAGCCAGTACTGAATGGGCTTCGGTCGAGATCGAACCAAGCGACATCGCACCCGTTGCAAATCTTTTGACGATTTCTTTTGCTGATTCCACTTCGTCCAGCGCAATGGCACGCGCAGGATCGAGCTTGAATTCAAACAATCCGCGTAGCGTCAGATGACGTTTGCTTTGATCGTTAATCAGCTGGGCGTATTCTTTATACGTGCGGTAGTTGTTGGCACGCGTTGCGTGTTGCAACTTCGCGATCGAGTCAGGTGTCCACATATGTTCTTCACCACGAACGCGGTACGCGTACTCGCCACCCGTCTCCAGCGCATTGGCCAGAACAGGGTCTGTACTGAATGCCGCACGATGTGTGCGCAATGCTTCCTCTGCGACTTCGAAAATGCCAATGCCTTCGATCGTGCTGGAAGTACCCGAAAAATACTTGTTGACCAGTACCGCGCGTAAACCGACCGCTTCAAAAATCTGGGCGCCGCAATAAGACATGTAGGTCGAAATGCCCATTTTGGACATCACTTTATTCAGACCCTTGCCAATTGCCTTGATGTAATTTTTGACAGCTTTTTCCGAATGCTCGGACATCGCAGCCAGACTCTCGATTGCAAGGAAAGGATGGATGGCTTCTGCACCATAACCGCCGAGCAAGGCGAAGTGATGGACTTCACGAGCGGAACCGGTTTCTACGACTAGGCCGGTGTTGGTGCGAAGACCTTCGCGGATCAGGTGCTGGTGAACCGCTGAGGTGGCGAGTAACGCCGGGATGGCCACTTGCGAACCATCCACATGACGATCGCTCAGGATCAGTACGTTAAAGCCACTATTGACCGCATCGACGGCGTTTGCACAGAGCGCTGCCAAACGGGCTTCAATGCCATCTGGCCCCCAGGCTGCAGGGTATGTGATGTCGAGCTCAAAGCTGCGAAACTTATCGCCCGTCACCTGTGCGATCCCGCGCAGACGCTCCATCTCATCCGAGTCGAGGATCGGTTGCGTGATTTCCAGGCGCAGCGGCGGATTGACGTTGTTGATATCGAGCAGGTTTGGCTTTGGACCAATGAAGGAAACAAGCGACATCACCATTTGTTCGCGGATCGGATCAATCGGAGGATTGGTGACCTGTGCGAATAATTGGCGGAAATAGTTGTAGAAAGGCTTGGAGCGGTCAGACAGAATCGCAAGTGGCGCATCGTTACCCATCGAGCCGATGGCCTCTTCGCCACTGTTGGCCATCACCTCCAGTACAAATTTGTAGTCTTCCTGTGTCCAGCCAAAAGCTTGCTGACGATCCAGCAGTGAAGCCGTGGGTCTTGGTGCCGCAACTTTAGGTACGGGCAGGGAATCGAGTTTGACACGCAGACGATCGATCCACTGGCGGTATGGTCGTGAGTTAGCGAGCTGAGATTTGATCTCTGCGTCGTCAATGATTCGACCTTGTTCCAGATCGATCAGGAACATTTTGCCAGGTTGCAGACGCCATTTTTTTACGATGCGATTTTCTGGGATAGGCAGTGTGCCTGCCTCTGAGGCCATGATGACCATGTCATCATCTGTAATCAGGTAACGCGCTGGACGCAAGCCGTTGCGATCAAGCGTTGCACCAATCTGACGGCCATCGGTAAAGGCAACGGCTGCTGGGCCGTCCCAAGGTTCCATCATCGCTGCGTGGTATTCATAGAATGCACGGCGGCTGGCATCCATGTGTGTATGCTGCTCCCAGGCTTCCGGGATCATCATCATCATGGCGTGCGAGAGCGAGTAGCCCGACATCACAAGGAGTTCGAGACAGTTGTCAAAAGTCGCCGTGTCTGACTGGCCTTCATAGACAATTGGATAAAGCTTTTGCAGGTCTTCACCAAGCACGGCTGATTGCATCATGCCTTCGCGCGCGCGTAACCAGTTAAAGTTGCCTTTGACGGTGTTGATTTCTCCGTTGTGCGCAATCATCCGGTAGGGATGCGCGAGCGGCCATGCTGGGAATGTGTTTGTTGAGAATCGCTGATGGACCAGCGCAACAGCTGAGACTGTGAGTGGGTCGGCGAGGTCTTTGTAGTAGCGACCAACCTGATCGGCTAACAACAGGCCTTTGTAGACCACGGTCCGTACGGAGGCCGAGGGCACGAAATATTCTTTGCCATGCGCCAGGCCCATGGCTTGAATAGCGTGACTGGCTGTTTTACGGATGACATAGAGTTTGCGCTCGAGTGCGTCGGGCACCATTACATCCGCACCGCGACCAATAAACAACTGGCGAATCACTGGCTCACAGGCGCGCACGGCTGGCGACATTGGCATTTCAGTGTCGACTGGCACATCACGCCAGCCGAGAACGACCTGACCCTCGGCGCGCACGGCGCGCTCAAGTTCTTGTTCACAGGCCAGGCGCGAGGCGATTTCCTTTGGCAGAAATACCATCGCAACACCGTATTCGCCGGGTTCGGGTAACGTAATATTTTGTTTTGCCAGATCCTCACGATAAAAAGCATCAGGAATCTGAATCAGAATACCTGCGCCATCGCCCATGAGTTTGTCGGCACCGACTGCGCCACGGTGGTCGAGATTTTCAAGGATTTTCAGACCCTGTTCGACGATCGAGTGGCTTTTATGGCCTTTGATGTGGGCGACAAAACCTACGCCACAAGCATCATGCTCATTGGCTGGCGAGTACAGGCCCTGAGCGGGTGGCAACCCGACAGAAGGCGCCAGAACAGGAGCCTTGGTTTTGGCGGGGAAAAAATTCAATGGGTGTGTTGACATGTCGTGCTCCGGAGACACCGCTGCTATGTTGCAGTGCGAGGCGGAAACAATACTCGGGAAAGTACGGATATGCAAGTAAATAAAATAGGGTGCGTCCCTATTTTATTTTGGCATCATCGTGGTGCTGAATAAAATGGGGACGCATCATCCGTCCGGCAGAGTGGTGCTTGTTTTAGGTCGGCCACGCTTAGCGGGCCTGACTCTGCGGCTTGAAACAGGTGAAATCTCATTTAAAAACTGTTCACCACCCAGAGGCCACTGACCCCGCAGGGCTTTTTCAATGATTGCATCTGCAGCAGGAGCATTGCCCTCTTGCAGAAGCTTGCGATAAATCGCTTGTCTGTCAAATGGTGTATTGCCGCATGCCCAGTAATCCAGGTGTTGCATCAGCCAGGCTGGCGTCAGACCTGCAGCCCCTGTATGGGCTGGAACAGAGCTCCAGGGCCAGAGTTCAGGGTCCGAGCAGACGCCTTCTCTGAATGATTGCCTCTCGAGCCAGAGTAAGGCTGGCAATACCCAGACCCCAGGCTCGAGCAATGTTGAACGATAGCGGCCAGAAAAAACAGGGCCGGCTTTAAGTGTTGCCGCTAAATGACGTCCGAGTGCCTGAATAAGTTTAGAGACTCCCTGGTCGTCACCTGGCGTCAACAACAGAAGGAGTGCTTTAGGTGTGAATGACCAACCGTGAACGGCAACCTGATAGCGGCTAGCTGCATCGCCAAGCCAGTTAACCAGAAAAGGCAAGGTTGGATTGGTCAGGTCAAACGGAGTAATTGTGGAGTTGCCAGCAAACTCCGCCATCGCGAGCTGTGTTGCACCAGGAGCATAAAGTCGGGGCAAGCGCGCCATTTTCTCGGCCTAGACTCGCAGATCAGGGCTTGCGCAAGCGATAAAAAAGGTTGGGCTCACTGACGATGTAAATATTGCCACTGTCATCATTGGCAACACCCTCTGGCCTGGGCATTGGTTTGCCGCCTTTGGGTGAAAGAGAAAGCATGCCCCGGCCTTCGCCCGTGTCACCATCGAGCTGGATGATCAACTGAGATTCTTCGCTCAGTATAAAAATACGTCCGGTTGTCGGATCAACCTCAACCGAGGAAAGGTCTGTAGCAAACGGTATGTCGTCGAGCCAGTAACTGAAGTTCTCGATTCGCAGCCCACGTGATTCGGGTGATTGCAGGTAATTCAGACCGCTAATGCGATACAACGCGCGGGGGCTGTGCTCTTTAGCGATATAGAGGCGATCCCGTTTAAGGTCATATCCCAAACCATCAAAACCGAAGTTACTGTCATCACTCTCGCCAAAACGCAGCACTAAAGAAAAGGCACGCGTAACGTCCATTGGCTGTGGAGTAGGGGGGACTTCGGTAATAACCACACGACTGCGACGGCCATTGACCATCGCGATCCGGTTGCCGCCGACCCAGGCGATGCCATTGACATCTGAAATGCCCTTTAAGGGATAAACGCCCAGTATCTGGCCTTCTACCGACATCGCAACCAGGCTAGCCGGTTTATTGGTGACTGCCCAGAGTCTTTTTTGCAACGGATCGTAGGTCAGACCGGCAAAATTACCCTCCAGCGCGGTGACAGGGATGGGTTTATCTGGTGCAGCGTAGCCAGTGAGGGTATTGCCGCCGGAGGCAGCAATTTTCTTTTCCCACTGCTGCTGTTTGGCAGCAAGGCCTGAAAGCCAGCGATAAGCTACTTGCTCAGCATGGTAATAGCGCACACCAATGTAGGTTGCCCATCCGACGAGGATGACAAGCACACAGGACAACAGAATTTTTGAGAGAAACTTAACTAAATCGGACATACCCGGATCCAGGGGGGCGCGTTTCGACAAATTTGCCTCTGCGCCGAGCCCCTTGAGATTAACACTCCAGAGGGAATTACGGAACTTATATAGAAATTAATAGTCAGATTAGCACTCGAGTCGCAAGAGTGCTAAGATTAAATCGCAGCTTGCACCTCAGTCTAGGAGCAACAATATCATGACTAGTTCAAACGCTTTGACATTAAAACCCAATCAACTCGCAATGGCGATCTCGAATCCTGGCGCTTTAGGGACCATCGAGGCCTACATCGGTACTGTTAACCGCCTGCCTGTGCTTTCGCCCGAGCAGGAGCAGACGCTTGCCCGTCGTCTGCGCGATCAGGAAGACCTTGATGCAGCGCGCGAGCTCGTTCTGTCGCATTTAAGACTCGTTGTGTCCGTCGCGCGACAATACTTGGGCTACGGATTGCCCCATGCCGATCTGATTCAGGAAGGTAACGTTGGCCTGATGAAAGCCGTCAAGCGATTCGATCCTGAGCGTGGTGTACGTCTGGTTTCTTTTGCTGTGCACTGGATCAAGGCCGAAATTCACGAGTACATCGTGCGTAACTGGCGGATGGTAAAAGTCGCGACCACAAAGGCTCAGCGCAAGCTGTTTTTCAACTTGCGCAGCATGCGTCCAGATGGTTTGACGCTTGATCCGGCTCAAGTCGAGGAAATCGCCAAAACGCTGAATGTAAAGAAAGAAGACGTACGCGAAATGGAAGTGCGTATGTCGGGTCGCGAAATGTCCCTGGAAAATCAGGATGACGACGATGACTCATATGCCCCAATTGCCTACTTGTCTGATGATGGGCGTTCTGACCCGACACAGGTTCTTGAGCGTCGGGCGACTGACACCATGCAAGGCGATGGATTGACGCAGGCGCTTGAAACGCTTGATTCACGATCGCGCCGCATTGTGCAGGCCCGTTGGTTGCAGGATGACGGTGGTGCAACGTTGCACGATCTGGCCGCAGAGTTTGGTGTGTCGGCCGAACGTATTCGTCAGATCGAGGTGGCAGCTATGAAAAAGATGCGCGTTGCCCTCGCTGGCTGAGCACCGCCGACCCGGATTTCCGGGTCTTGGGGCTGTAACCAAATAGCATTACCATTAAGCATCCTCAGGGATGCTTTTTTTATGATGCTAAAAGTTGGTGCAAAGAACTTGGATAAAACAAAATGAATATAGGTTCTTTCGTATTCGGGCTAGCGGGGTTGCTCGCGCTGATCTGCTTCATGCCACCGCTAGCTGGCCGCATTAAGTTGCCATACTCCGTATTTCTGGCAATTTGCGGCTGTTTATTGGCCTACGCTTCGCACGTATTAAGGTGGGCACCACCTGTTATTGGTGATTTCCTGGGGATTATCAACACTTTTGAAATTTCCTCTGAAACATTTCTGATCGTATTCCTGCCAATCCTTCTTTTTGAAACAGCGCTGTCCATGAATGTCCGGCGACTCATGGATGATATCGGGCCAATTTTGATGATGGCCATTGTTGCCGTGGTCGTGAGTACGCTATTGGTCGGCCTAGTATTGACGGAATTCAGCGGAATGAGCCTGGCCGTCTGTCTGCTATTGGGCGCGATCGTGTCAACAACCGATCCGGCGGCCGTGATCGGTATTTTCAGAGAAGTTGGCGCGCCTAAGCGTCTGACTACGCTTGTTGAAGGTGAGAGTCTGCTCAATGACGCAGCGGCGATCGCGCTGTATTCAGTTCTTCTGGGCGTGCTGTCTAAAGACACAAACTGGGTGATCGGGTTAGTGGTCAAAGAATTTCTGCTGCTTTTCCTGGGCGGAGGGTTGGCCGGATTTGTAATTGGTCGACTGGCTTGTGCTTCTTTTGCATGGTTGCGTGGATGGCCTGCTGCAGAGATTTCCCTGACAGTTGCTGTCGCGTACCTGTCGTTTTTTATATCTGAGCACTACTTGCATGTTTCCGGTGTTGTAGCGACTGTAGTGGCTGGTCTGGTGGTGGGTTCGACGGGTCGTACACGCATGTCAACAACGACATTCGAGACCTTATCGCATTCCTGGCATCAATTCGGTTTCTGGGCAAATTCGCTGATTTTTTTATTTGCAGCGATGCTGATTCCAAAAATGATCCAGAATATTTCCTGGGTGCATGCAGTACAGATATTGCTGGTGTTTATCAGTACCTTGACTGCTCGAGCCGTGGTGGTGTTTGGGTTGATTCCACTTCTTTCCTCGGTAGGTTTTGGCGCGCGTGTCGGGTCAAGATTTAAAACGGTTATCTGGTGGGGGGGATTGAGAGGCGCAGTATCCCTTGCTCTTGCACTGGCGGTGACGGAGCGCGCAAGTTTGCCAGCCGACGAGCGTGAATTTATTGCTATTTCCGTGACCGGTTTTGTGCTGGCAACATTGTTTATCAATGGCCTGACACTTCAGCCCTTGATCCGTATGCTCGGGCTGACCCAGCTGACAAAAAAAGAGCGTGCGTTACGCAACCAAGCTGTGGTCGTTGCAGCAACACTTACGCAGCACGAAACAGACGAGATCGCACGTGAAGAACATGTGCCCGACGAAGTTCGCCAGCGTATTCGTCATGTCTTCGATGAGAGCATGACAACTGCAGCACATACGCATATCGATCATTTTTCCGAGCAAGACCGGATTGATCTGGGTTTATCGATTTTGGCCCGCAGAGAGTTTGAAATTTATTTTGATATTCTCAAGCATCAGATCATTGATCGCAATATGGCGGAAATGCTGATTGGTAAGGCCGAGCGTCTTGAAGATGCTGTGCGTGTGCGCGGACTCAGAGGGTTTAATGTGGTCGCGGCTCGCGCGCTGCGTTACCCGCGACGCTTTCGTCAGGCGCTACGCGTTTCTGAAATATTCGGTATTCAGCGCTGGCTTGCGCACGAGCTGAGTCAGCGGTTTGTTGCACTGATGTGTATGCGATCCGTCTCGAGACAGTTGCTTGTTTTCGCCGATCAGAAATTGCGCGACATTCTCGGCAATGAAGCCACAGAGCATGTCAGACAAGCTCATCAGCGCCGGCTGGATCTTATTGCTGAAGGTCTGCAGGCGCTGGAACTGCAGTACCCCACTTACTCGCTCTGGCTGCATGAGCGTTACCTTGGCCGCATTGCGAGACGCATTGAGCGCGAACGTTACGACGAGATGCTTGAGCAGTCACTGATCAGCGGAGAGGTCTACGCAGACTTGACTGAGCAGGTCGGTGCGCGGTGGGGATTTATCGATCGTGATCCTCCGCTCGATATTCAGATGGGCGCTGCTGATTTGGTGGCGCGTGTGCCGATGCTTAACGGCTTGACACCTGAGGTGCAGCGACAGTTGGCCAAGCTTCTGACTCCGCGCCTGTTTTTGCCTGATCAGTTGATCTGGAGTCAAAAGCTTCCTCCGTTTGCTCTATATATCGTTGCGTCGGGGGCGGTAAAAGTCTTGTTGCCAGATCACACGCACATTGAATTGGGATCCGGTGAATTTTTTGGCGAGCTCTACATGCTGGCTGGTGAAAAAATGGAGGAATTTGAAGTCAGGTCGCTTGGCTACAGTAAATTGTTGTGTCTGCCTGCACGCGACTTTGAGGCTTTGCTTTCTCGCGATCCTGTATTGCGCGAGAGCATTGAGCTGGTTGCCAGGCAACGCATGAGAGCACTTGAGGTCTGGCGTAATCAGCCAGTCACACAACCCACCGAGCAAACGGAACAAAAGGATCGTCCCGTTGCAGGCACGACAGCCTAGTTGCTCTGTGCGCGCCTGTGCAGATCTTCAGCAATCACAATTGAAGCCTCGACTGTGAATTCCCCCTGCTGGAGCATTTGAAATACGCGCTCAGGAGCAAGGCACTGTATATCCATCACCTCACCATCACGATTTTTGGGTGTGAGGTGGGTTGGTAATACACATTCACACGTTAAAACGTCTTCGACTTGCAGTCCTTCGGGAATTCGCCTGTTCATGCGCGTGATTACGCGCAGTGGCGAACGATGGGCGATATCTGCGGCATCCAGACCCGCTTCTTCGTCCGTTTCTCGAACGAGAGCTAATTCGATATCCTCCTCGCTGCCGATTAATCCGCCAACTAGCGTATCCCACATGCCTGGATCGGTCGCCTTGGTCAGTGCCCGCCTTGCGACCCAGAGACCGCCGTTTGCAGACCAGGCATTCAGGTGCACTGCACGGGTAATCAGGCCGAGCGGGCGCATGACACCGCGCTCAATCGCCCCAATCCTGAATGACTCTGGGCCAGGCTCCGCCCAGACATCGAGCAACTCATTGCGCCATCCTGGTGCACAGCCCGCGGCGCGCAGTGTATTGGCAACGTTTGCCAGCAGGTGGTCAAGTTCCTCCCCGCAAGCGAGATTGTTGCCAATGTTCATCTCTGTTGTATTAAACGTAACTCCAGCCAGGTCTTTCAGTGCAATCGCGGCGGCAGGAAATACCCAGCCACACAAATGACCCCCAATTCGCAGGCGTGCAGAGCCAGGATGCGCGGATTGCTGTGCCTGGTGGATCAGCCCCTGTAGCAAAGACTGGAGCTCTTTGACGGGTAAAGATATGCTTAATTCCGACATCATTGCAAGCCAGTTGAGAAAAGACTTTAATTGTAGTGCAGCGAATCCTACGCGCCTCCGCTATAATCCTCCCGTTTCTTTATGATTCGCGCTGAAGTGGGTTCGAAGTATGCGAAAAATCCATTCGCAGCACTACGAGGTCATAATCAGCCATCCAATAATTTTTGCGTAAAGTACCTACTGCTATTTCGCACGGGTTACAGGCGCGACGTGTTTCGAGGTCAGCATGAAGAAGTTGATGGGGTTACTGGGTGCCTGTGCCATGTTTTTCTGTGGTGCTGCGATCGCACAAGTAAAAGATATGCCGGGCGGCCCTGGTGTAAACCAGCTTAATTTACGCGAAGGCGTCACGCAGATTGGTCAGGACGTCGTATGGCTACACTGGCTGATGCTGATCATCTGTCTGGTGATTTTTGTAGCTGTGTTTGGCGTCATGTTTTACTCAATCTGGGCGCATCGCAAATCACGTGGGGCTGTGGCCGCTACGTTTCATGAGCATGTCGGCGTTGAAATTGCCTGGACTGTCATCCCTTTCATTATCGTTATTGCGATGGCTTTACCTGCCACACGCACTGTCGTGGCTATGAAAGACACGAGTGGAGCGGATATCACCATCAAAGTCACTGGCTATCAGTGGAAATGGGGTTATGAATATATCGACGGCCCTGCGGCCGGCGTGAAGTTTCTCTCCAATCTCTCGACACCAGCTGCACAGATTGCCAATAAAGAACCAAAAGGTCCTTTCTATCTGATGGAAGTTGACAATCCGATGGTTGTGCCTGTCGGCAAGAAGATCCGTCTGGCTGTCACTGCTGGTGATGTGATTCACTCCTGGATGGTGCCTGATCTGGCAGTCAAGCAGGATGCGATTCCTGGCTTTATCCGTAACACCTGGTTTCGTGCCGAGAAAGTCGGAGAGTACCGTGGCCAGTGTTCAGAGCTTTGCGGTAAAGACCACGCGTTCATGCCAATCGTCGTAAAAGTTCTGTCCGAGCAGGACTACGCCAAGTGGGCTGCCGATCAGAAAAAACTGCTGGCTGCAGCGGCTGATGATCCAAACAAAGAATGGACAGCGGCAGATTTGTCAGCACGTGGTGAGAAAGTTTACGCAGCAAATTGCGTGGCTTGCCACCAGGGCAGTGGAAAAGGCATTGTGGGTGCGTTCCCCGCGCTTGATGGTAGTAAATTGGTGTTGGGACCTAAAGCCGAGCAGATCCAGATTTTGCTCAAGGGAAAGCAGGGTACCTCAATGGCAGCGTTCGCCAGCCAGTTGAATGACGTTGAGATTGCTGCAGTCATCACATACACACGTGGTGCCTGGGGTAATGCTGGTAAGGGTCAGGATCCTGTGGTTCAACCAGCTGATATTAAAGCAGCACGTTAATTTATTAATACGTAAGCATTTGTAAATACGACACTTTCATACAGATCTGCTGACAGTCGCACCAAATGTGTGACTGCAGCCTAAGCAGGATAGGAGTTCACAATGAGCAGCGTCACAGCAGACCACGTTTCGGGCCACGGCCACGACGATCACGGCGACCACGGGCAAATGCTTCACGGCTGGCGCCGTTGGCTATTTGCTACCAACCACAAAGACATCGGCACGATGTACATGATTTTCTCGTTTGCCATGTTGATGGAAGGCGGCGTGCTGGCCCTCTTGCTTCGTACCGAGCTGTTCCAGCCCGGTTTGCAGTTTTTCCGTCCTGAACTGTTCAACCAGTTCACGACGATGCATGGTCTGATCATGGTTTTCGGCGCGATCATGCCAGCATTTGTCGGATTTGCAAACTGGATGATTCCTTTGCAGATTGGCGCATCGGACATGGCTTTTGCCCGTATGAACAACTTCAGCTTCTGGTTGTTACCAGTTGCAGGTATTTTGCTCACGACATCATTCTTTGTTCCTGGCGGCGCAACTGCTGCTGGCTGGACGCTTTACGCACCACTTACCCTGCAAATGGGTCCTGGTATGGATCTGGCGATTTTCGCAATCCACATCATGGGCGCTTCATCGATTATGGGTGCGATTAACATCGTGGTCACGATCCTGAACATGCGCGCGCCTGGCATGACCTTGATGAAAATGCCTTTGTTCTGCTGGACATGGCTGATTACCGCTTACCTGCTGATCGCTGTGATGCCCGTGTTGGCCGCCGCAATCACCATGGTTCTGACAGACCGCCATTTTGGTACCGGGTTCTTTAATGCCGCTGCCGGTGGCGACCCAGTCCTGTATCAGCACATTTTCTGGTTCTTCGGGCATCCCGAGGTTTACATCATGATTTTGCCGGCCTTCGGCATCGTCTCAGCCATCGTGCCCGCCTTTGCCCGTAAACCCCTGTTTGGTTACGCGTCAATGGTCTATGCAACGGCGTCGATCGCAATCCTGTCGTTCATCGTATGGGCGCACCATATGTTTGCAACAGGTATGCCTGTCACGGGTCAGCTGTACTTTATGTATGCAACGATGCTGATTTCGATTCCGACAGGCGTGAAAGTATTTAACTGGGTCGCAACAATGTGGAAGGGTTCGATGACATTCGAAACCCCGATGCTGTTTGCAGTAGGTTTCATTTTCGTTTTTACGATCGGTGGCTTTACTGGTCTGATTCTTTCGATGGCACCAATCGATATTCAGGTGCACGATACCTATTACGTTGTGGCGCACTTCCACTATGTTCTGGTTGCAGGTTCGTTGTTCGCTTTGTTTGCAGGCACATACTACTGGCTGCCAAAGTGGTGTGGTTATATGTACGACGAGAAATTAGGAAAATGGCATTTCTGGATGAGTATCATTTCATTCAACATTACATTTTTCCCCATGCACTTCCTGGGTCTGGCAGGTATGCCACGTCGTTACGCTGACTATGCCGCACAGTTTACCGATTTCCATCAGATCGCAACGATCGGCGCGTTCTGGTTCGGATTTTCACAACTCTTGTTCCTCTACATCGTTCTCAAGGCATATGCTGGCAAAGGTACTCCTGCACCTGCTAAGCCCTGGGATGGCGCAGAAGGCTTAGAGTGGACGGTGCCTTCACCCGCACCCTTCCACACCTTCGTGACACCTCCAGAGGTTAAGTAAGAATATGGCACCGACCCCCGAACAGCGTCGCAATAACAAACGCACTGGTTTGATTTTTCTGGTGATTGTGTTGGTGATGTTTGGCTGGACGATCGGCAAGCAGATTTATGTGCATTACTTTTCCTGACTCAAGAGTCAATAAGGCATCATGAGTCAGGATTTAAAAGAACTAAGTCAGCGTAAGCTGAATTTTTTCCAGACACTCAAAGCAATTGCGTGGGGCATGTTTGGTGTACGCAAGGGCTCGGGTTATCAGGACGATATGTCCAAGCTCAACCCCGTGCATCTCATTGTTGCTGGGTTGTTATGTGGTGTAATTTTTGTGGCTAGTCTGGTATTAGTGGTCCGCTGGGCCGTAGCCAGTCTGAGCTAAGTGCAGTCTTTAACGAACTGAAGCATGGAGAACGACATGAGTGCATCCCACTCGATCCAAGGCAAAGAGGCACCTTATTACTATGTGCCTAATGATTCGGCACACCCCGTGCGCGCAAGTATTGCGTTACTGGTGTTGATGCTCGGCGCATCGGCCTGGGTGAATAGTATTGAGCTTGGCAAATGGGCTGTATTTGCGGGCCTGCTTGGCTTGGTGGTGGTGCTTTATTACTGGTTCGGTGATGCCATTCATGAAGAAGAAATCGGCCTGAATAGTAAGCGTGTGGATGTCTCCTATCGCTGGAGTATGAGCTGGTTCATCTTTTCAGAGGTCATGTTCTTTGCCGCTTTTTTTGGCGCGCTCTGGTACACCCGCGCAGTGACAACACCCTGGTTGGGTGATCTGGATCACAAACTGCTGCTCTGGCCAACATTTGTGGCAACCTGGCCTAACAACGGTCCTGCAGGTGTGGTTGAAATTTTCCAGACCGTTGGCCCATTCTGGTTGCCTACAATCAACACAGCACTGCTGTTGACATCAGGCGTTACGCTGACGTTTTCGCACCATGCGCTGCGTGAAGATCATCGTGGTTCGGCCAAGTTCTGGCTGTTTGCCACCATTGTTCTGGGATTTATTTTTGTAGGCTGTCAGGCGTTTGAGTATTACCACGCTTACCATGACCTTAATCTGAAATTCAGCTCTGGTGCTTACGGATCATTGTTTTACATGTTGACCGGATTTCACGGTTTTCACGTGATGATGGGCGCAACAATGCTGACCGTGATCCTGATCCGCATGCTGCGTGGTCACTTCACTGCTAATAATCACTTCGGTTTCGAAGGCGCCGCCTGGTACTGGCACTTCGTTGACGTAGTCTGGCTTGGCTTGTACTTGTTCGTATACTGGTTCTAATCGCAGACGCTATGCGAACAAACTAAAGGCCGGCTATGCCGGCCTTTAACATTTCTGGATTGTATAAGTGCAATGCATTCAAACGCGTGGGGACTTAACGTACCCCGGTTGCTTCAATCCATCCCATCCAGTGAGCGAAAAGTAAAAATAAGAACAGGGCGACAGATAGCCCAATGCGCACGCTAAGTGCGTTGACGGTTTTGTTAGTCGTACCCTTGTCTCGCATTAAATAAAACAATGCCGAGGCAAGACTACCCAGGATAACGATGAAAGCCAGTCCCACTACAATACGCATAAGGCCCTCCGCCTAAAAAAGGAATTATCGCAGACATGGCCGCATCGCACACTAAACTGCTCAATCTGATTGCGACGGTATTGCTGGCAATCACAGCTATCACTTGCATCTTGCTTGGTCGCTGGCAGTTATCGCGCGCGGACGAACGCCGGGAAATTGCCGCCGTTATAGAGCGCGGCCGTCATGCCCAGAGCATTAATCTGAACCACGTGGCGCAGGAGCAGATGTTGCAAGCCTGGAGGCCTGCAGAGGCCCAAGGCATCTGGAAACCCGAATGGAGTCTTTTGCTCGACAATAGAAATCTGGAGGGTAAGCCAGGCTTATGGTTAGCGACGCCCTTACTTCTTGCCGATGGTCAGGCGGTGCTGGTCTTGAGGGGCTGGTTTGCACGCCCGATCGGGTCGCAGACTTCGCCAAAGATTCAAACCCCGCCAGGACTGCAGAGAGTGACAGGTGAAATTGCTTTGCGGGTACCCAGATTATTTGAGTTATGGGGTGCGCGAGAAAATCCTCAAAGCAGTTTGCCTGAGGTCTGGCCTGCACATGGTATGACACTCAACGCCGCAGACCAGAGTCAGGAAACGGCTGAGCTTCTGAGACTACAAAATATTGATATTGCTGAACTGAGTAAAAGACTCAAAGTAGGGTTTTTGCCTGTTGTACTGATGCAAACAGATACTCTAGAGGATGGGCTCAAACGTGTATGGCCAGAGCCCTCTGTCGACTACGATAAAAATATGGGTTACGCCATGCAGTGGTTCGGTTTTGCAGCCATTGCCGTCATCGCATGGCTCGTTTTTGCCTGGAGGATGGTGCGACGCAAAAAAGCTGTATGAAGATTAAAATGCACAAGTCTGGCGCCTGAAAAGTACCGGATGAGAAATGATTCGAATAGTGGAACAACCAGAGAAATAACCAGAGAAACAACACGTGAAACCAAGCACTGCTAATTCTGTAGTTTCAAAGCCCCGCTCAAAAACACCAATGGTGCTTATTTTTCTGCTTAGCCTTGCCCCCGTGCTCGCTGCAGTCCTTGTCTATTTCAATCCGCAGTGGCGTCCTGAAGGCAGCGTTAATTACGGTCAACTCGTTGAGCCACAGCGACCGATGCCGGTAGCTGCTGATCTACAGCTGACAACTCTGGATGGCAAGCCCTTTGATCTGAATAGCCTCAAAGGTAAGTGGTTGCTCGTTGCCGCAGACGGTGCGGCGTGCCCCGACTCCTGCGCAAGAAAGCTCTTTATTTTGCGCAATTCACACGCGAGTCAGGGAAAGAACGTCGAGCGGCTGGCGCGGGTGTGGTTTATCACTGATGATGCGCCCGTTCCTGAGAAGGTCCTTGAGGCCTACAAGGGTACGACTATGGTACGAGTCAAACCTGAGCAATTACAAAAATATCTCACGACAGTGGGTGTGAAGGCCTCGACAGCTTCAGAGGCATTGGCTGAACCCATGTGGATTATCGATCCAAATGGAAATTTGATATTGCAGTATCCGACAGACGCAGAGCCTGAAAAAGTACGTAAAGATATTAGTAAGCTTGTTTACAACTCTCGGATTGGCTAGGAGTCTTGGCAAATATCATGTTGAATATGCAACAGGCACGCTACAGAAAAATTTTATTTTTGACATGGTTTTTAACCTTTGACTTGATTGTGTTTGGCGCTTTTGTACGACTGACAGATTCTGGACTGGGTTGTCCGGATTGGCCTGGGTGTTACGGTAGTGTGACGCCAGTAGGCGCCATGTCGGAAATTCGTCAGGCTGTTAGCGTAATGCCGGATGGTCCCGTTACGGTCCCGAAGGCGTGGATTGAAATGATCCATCGCTATGTGGGCGCATTGCTAGGCTTTTTGATTATTTGTATCAGCTTGATGGCTTGGCGATATCGTAAAACGTTGAATCAGTCACCAGCCTTGGCCATTGTGACCTTAGTTGCTGTCTGTGTGCAAGGCGCTTTTGGTGCCTGGACTGTCACACATAAATTAATGCCTGTTATTGTCACAGCGCACTTACTGGGGGGGATGTCGTTACTGGCGCTAATGACCTGGCTCGCTGCACGCGAGCGAAGTCATTCACCGGTCTCTGTGGCAATGAAAAGTTATCAACTCTGGATGGCAATTGGCTTTCTGGTGCTCTTCGTCCAGATAGGGCTAGGCGGATGGGTGAGTACGAATTATGCAGCGCTGGCGTGCATGGACTTTCCAACCTGTAACGGCGTCTGGATTCCAGAAATGGATATGTCGAACGGGTATTCGTTGATCCGTGGACTGGGTGAAATGCCTAGCGGAGAAATGATTTCTCAGCCCGCTTTAACAGCAATTCACTGGGTTCATCGCAATTTTGCGTTTGTGATCTTTATTTATCTGGGGATTGTTGGTTGGCACTTGCGCAAGGATCAGGGGCTTCGGGGCCCAGCAACCCTGATGCTCGCGTTGCTGTTTGCACAGTTGCTGACAGGGCTAACCACGATATTCTTTCAATGGCCCCTATTGATTGCTGTCTTGCATAATGCTGGCGCTGCTGGATTGGTGCTCGCGAGCGTAACGCTGTTAGTCAGGCTGAGCCGTTCAGGTACAACAGTGGTTCGTAGCTAACCGGTACAATCAAACCTGATTGCCTAAAATTGAAAACATGTCCAGTCTCGCCGCCCCTACCCCAGGTCTATTACGCCAGTATCTCGTACTAACCAAACCACGCGTCACACAACTCGCCGTGTTCTGTGCGGTGATCGGGATGTTTCTTGCTACACCAGGCTTGCCGGATATGCAGCGCGTAGCTGCGGCCACGGTTGGTATCTGGCTGTTGGCTGCAGCAGCGTTTGCAATCAACTGCCTCATTGAGCAGCAAGTTGATGCGCGCATGTTGCGTACGGCACGGCGTGCGACAGCACTGGGAACAATTTCTAATTTTCAAGTGTTGAGTTTGTCGGGCTTGCTCGGCGGCGTTGGTATGATTTTGCTGTATCGCTGGGTCAACCCCTTAACAATGTGGCTGACCTTTGCGACCTTTGTTGGCTACGCTGTCATTTACACGGTGATACTCAAGCCCCATACACCACAAAATATCGTGATTGGTGGCCTTTCAGGGGCCATGCCGCCCGCTCTGGGCTGGGCTGCGATAGCAGACTCGGTCCCTGCACAGGCCTGGTTATTGGTGCTGATTATTTTTATCTGGACACCACCCCATTTTTGGGCGCTGGCACTCTACCGCACCAACGACTACGCCCGTGCAGGCTTACCCATGCTCCCTGTGACACATGGTCAGCAATTCACGCGCCTGCATATTTTGCTCTACAGCATTGCACTGCTTGCAACTACTATTTTGCCTTATGTCATTGGCATGAATGGTTGGCTTTATCTGATTGCCGCTATTGTTCTGGGTCTAATATTCATAGGCTATGCCTGGCGTCTATACAAAAACTACAGTGATGAGTTGTCGCGCTCATTATTCCGGTTTTCGATCTTGTACCTATCTTTATTATTTGCCGCGTTGCTAATCGATCACTGGTTAATCGTTGGGGCCTGAGGGGGATGCGGATGCAATTATCAACCCTTTTCGCCCAAGCGTTTCGGCGCAATTTACTTGTAGTGCTGATGGCGCTATGCACTGTCGCGACATTGACTGCTTGCGGAGAGGCAACCACAGCCTTTAAGGGCAGTGACATTACCGGCTCTCATTTAGGTCAGAAATGGTCGTTGACGGGGATGGACGGCAAAACCTATACCCCCAAAGATTTTGAAGGCAAAGTCACGCTGGTTCTGTTTGGATTTACGCAATGCCCCGATGTCTGCCCAACTTCATTGGCCGAACTTACGCAGGTTATGAAACTACTCGGTGATCAGGCCTCGCGCGTGCAAGTACTCATGATTTCAGTTGATCCTGAGCGCGATACGCCAGACGTATTACGCGCGTATGTCTCCGGGTTTGACTCAAGATTTTTGGGTTTGACCGGTACTCCCGGGCAGATTAAAGAGGTTGCCAGCGCATTTAAAGCTTACTACGCACGAGCTGCGACAGTGAACGGCAACTACAACATGGATCACAGCGCTAATTTTTATTTGCTTGATACCAAGGGCGAGTCCCGCGTGCTGCTTGCCAATAATACCGGTGCTGAAAACATCGCCCATGATATCCGGGCGCTATTGCGCTGAGCCGGTCTTGCGCGCCGGGCTGTCATAGCTTAATTAGTCACAGCTTAATTATTGACTCAGCGCTGCTATTTACTAAGCGCTGCTTGCCATTCACGGAAAGCCTGCTGTGCGGTATCAGATAGATCAGTAACAGGCAGAGACTGGCGACGCTCAATGATCATGCGCGCATAAGGTGTAGCGAGTGATGAGGCCTCACGGCACAAACGTAGCTCCTCCCCAACGGAAGGGCTGCGCTGGCGCCAAAAATTGATGGCTGACTCGATCTCGGATAGGGTAATCAAACTTTGCATCCCTCTATTGTCCCAGAATAATGTCTCAGCAGACGATACATGCGTCACATTCATGCGTTTTAAAGGGTAAACCAAGAAGCTTGGCCCCGATGCGGGTAATATCTCGTACAGGGGCAAACCCCCATCTTCTTCATTGCCAGAAAGGATCCATTATGAGCGTATCGCCTACGAATCCCTTTGTATTGCCTGGTCTTGGCCAGAGCGGTGAGCATGCAGCTAATCCTTTGCTCGCGAGTATGGAAATGATGCGTCAAGCCTTTGCAGGTTTGGCGAGTACAGGAGGATTTTCATCCGGGATGCCGATGGCGCCTTCGATGAACCCGGAGGATCTTGAGAAAAGAATCTCCGAGTTAAAGACGGTTGAAAATTGGCTCAAGCTCAATCTCTCGATGCTGAGCAGCACAATTCAGGGTCTGGAAGTTCAGCTGGCTACGATTGCGACCTTACGTTCTTTTGCAGCCTCTATGAGTCAAACTCAACAGACTGCCGGAGCAGATACACCCACAGCACTGGAAGTGATGCTGGGACTTCGGCCACAAACGCGCACATCGCAATCTGAAACTAAACAAGAAACACCGCCAGAAAAGCCACAACAGCCTGCGCAAGAGCCACAAGAAAACACGACAGTAAAGGCCGCAGCGCCACAGGCAACTGGAGCTACTCAAGATGAATCGAGTAATGTCCCTGCCGCGGCAAAAGCCTGGTGGGAGATGCTGCAAAATCAGTTCGGCCAAGTTGCTGCGGCAACAGCCGCGACGCTGAAACAGTCTGTTGAAAAGTCCGCACCAAAAAAGGCAGCAAAGCAATCAACAACTACCTCAAGATCAGTTAAAAAAACCGCTACGGGTCCTGCACGTAAAAAACCAACCACTAAAAAATAGACTTTCGCTTATATGTTGAATATTGTCATTCTGGCCGCTGGGCTGGGTAAAAGAATGCAGTCCAATTTGCCTAAAGTACTGCACACCATCGCTGGCCGTTCGATGCTATCCCATGTTCTTGATGGTGCGCGGGCGCTGAACGCAGATAGCATTGTTGTTGTTGTCGGTCATGGTGCCGACCAAGTGAAAGCAGCTTTTTCAGCACAACAGGATCTGCAGTTTGCTCTGCAGCAGCCACAGCTTGGTACCGGTCATGCGGTACAGCAAGCCCAGTCGCTGCTCAAAGAGGATGGTGAGGATGATGTCACTGTCGTTTTGTATGGTGATGTGCCCTTGGTGCAGCTCTCGACACTTCAAGCATTGCTCGATGCACGTAAGAACGGTCTCGCGGTATTGACTGAAATACTCGAAGAGCCGACGGGTTATGGTCGAATCGTGCGTGATCAGGCAGGGCGCGTGTGTGCGATCGTTGAACACAAGGATGCCGATGCAGCAGTGCGCGCGATTAAAGAGGTCAACACTGGCATTATTGCCGCGCCGACCGCCGCCCTCAAACGCTGGCTTTCACAACTCAACAATAACAATGCACAGGGTGAGTACTACCTGACAGATATTATTGGTATGGCGGTTGCCGATGGGGTCAACGTAGAGGTGGCGCACCCACAGGCTAGCTTCGAAACACTGGGTGTCAATAGTCGTGTGCAGCAAGCTGAGCTCGAACGCCTCTGGCAGGCAGAGCAGGCCAGACGTCAGCTCGAGACTGGTGTCACACTTGCAGACCCTGCGCGCTTCGATGTCAGGGGACAGCTTACTTGTGGGCGCGATGTGTTCATCGATGTGGGTTGCGTGTTCGAGGGCATTGTCACATTAGCTGACGGTGTGCGAGTAGGCCCGCATTGCGTATTAAGGGATGTTGAAATCGGAGCCGGTACACAGATCGAGGCCTACAGCCATCTCGATCAAGCGCAGGTGGGGCGCGATGCACGCATCGGTCCTTATGCGCGACTGCGACCGGGTGCCAGGCTTGCCAATCAGACCCACGTCGGTAATTTCGTTGAAATTAAAAACACCAGTCTTGGAGAGGGCAGTAAGGCGAATCACCTCGCTTATGTTGGCGATGCCGATATCGGCGCGCGCGTCAATATCGGTGCGGGCACCATTACATGCAATTACGATGGAGTGAACAAGTTCAGAACGACTATCGGCGATGATGCGTTTATTGGATCGGACACTCAGCTTGTGGCACCGGTGCATGTCGGACGCGGTGCCACGATCGCGGCGGGGACTACGCTGACAAAAGACGCACCCGCAGACCAGCTAACTATTTCACGCGTCAAACAGATTACGGTTGTTGGCTGGAAGCGGCCAGTAAAAAAGACTAAGTGAGTACATTGACTGAACCGAACAAAGCGGAGCCGGTAGCCGCTGAACCGATGGAGGGGCTGCCCAATCCCCGTCGTCGCTGGGCCGCGTTGACCTTGCTGGTAGGTATTGGCATGTCGGTGCTTGACTCCTCGATGTCTAACGTCGCATTGCCAACGATTGCGCGAGAGCTGAATCAAAGTGCTGCGGCAGTTGTCTGGATCGTGAACGCATATGGTCTGACTTTGGTGATGACGCTGTTGCCCATGTCGGCAATCGGTGAACGCACAGGATTTAAGCGTTTATTCAAATATGGATTGTTGTTGTTTACCGTCGCTTCGGTTGCGAGCTCCATCGCACCTTCTTTACCCTGGTTACTGGTCTGCCGTGTTTTGCAAGGCCTGGGTGGTTCGGCCATCATGTGTTTGTTCGGGGCTTTAGTGCGTCACATTTATCCGCCTCAGATGATGGCGCGTGGTATTGGTATCAATGCGATGATGGTGGGTGTGACCTCTGTGCTTGGACCTACGATCGGTTCATTCATTTTGTCCGTATCGAGTTGGCACTGGATCTTTGCAATCAATATTCCAATCGGTTTGCTGGCGCTGCTCGGCGTTAAATACTTGCCTGATGTCGCGCCAATTAAAGGACGTTTTGACTGGCTTTCTGCTTGCCTGAGCATGCTGACGGTTGGACTGATTATCGTCGGCATTGATTATCTTTCCACCTATACCTGGCAGTCACTAGGCGCCATTGTGATGGGAATATTGACCGGTGTGGTGCTCATGCGCCGCAGTAACCAGCAGGTAGCGCCACTGGTCCCTGTCGATCTTCTTAAAATTTCATCCTTGCGATTTGCGATTGCAGCCTCGTTGTGTACTTTCTCTGCACAGATGGCGACATTTATTTCACTCCCCTTCTATTTGCAACAGACCTTGCATCGTTCGCAGTCCTCCGTCGGGATGCTGATGGCCGCCTGGCCGATGGGCGCGGCACTCATCGCGCTGATAGCGGGACGTATGTCGAATATCTATCCCGTTGCGATTCTGAGCGGGCTGGGAGCCGGTGCGATGGCTACAGGCATTGCCATTATTGTGCTGATGCCAGAGCACGCCAGTGACATCTGGCTGATGCTCGCAATGGGACTCGCAGGTGTTGGCTTCGGATTTTTCCAGACGCCCAATAACCGTGTCATCATTGGCTCCGCACCTCGACACCGAGCCGGTGCATTGGGTGGTTTGCAGGCAACAACGCGCGTCTTTGGTCAGACCTTTGGCGCAGCGATGGTAGCCTCCGCCTTTAGTCTGAGCGTATCGGTTGGACCAACCCTTGGCCTGATCGTTGGCATTACATTTGCATCTGTTGCTGTGTTAGTGAACGTCGTTCGCCATCGCCAGGCTGGTGCATCGCGTAGCGAAGGCTGACAGAATATGTCCCATCCTGCGATGCGTATTTTGCAGATTAATACTGAGCGCGGCTGGCGTGGTGGTGAGCGACAGACCTTATTAACGGCCTTATATCAACGCAAGCTTGGGCATCAGGTCGAGCTTCTGGTACATGCGAAGGGTGAGCTCGCAAAGAAGGCTGCTGAACATGGACTTACTGTTCATGGTGCCTCTAGCGCAGCCGGGTTTGGTGTGTGGCTCGCTCTGCATGGCAGACGCTATGATATTTTGCATGCGCAGACGGCTAAAGTCGTTGCGTGGGCTGTTCTATCCAAAGTATTTCATCGTCGCCCGATTGTTTTCTCCAGGCGTACGAGTTTTCCAGTTGGTTCAAACAGATGGGCGACACAATGGAAATGGCAGCGCGTGGATCAGCTCGTTGCGATCAGTGAAGCGGCTGCGGCGGCTCCGCGCGCAATGGGCTTACAACCCATCGTGATTCAGAGCGCTGTGCCTATCGTTACCCCCGATCCTGAGCGCGTACATGCATTCCTTAAACAGAACAAGCTGGATGGCAGACGTCTGGTCGGTACCGCATCTGCACTCTCCCCAGAGAAAGATCCGGTTACGCTGATCCGTGCGGCGGCAATCGTTTGTCGTCAATTTGATGACGTCAGTTTTGTGCACTGGGGAGCTCCCGGACATGCGAGCGCTGCGGCAAAGGAATGTATTACTGCGCATGGCTTGCAGGATCGCTACCTCATGGTTGGTTTTACGCCTGGCGTGGAGCAACTCTATCCGGCACTTTCTGTATTTGTGATGGCATCCAAATTCGAAGCGCTTGGCTCAAGTGTGCTTGATGCAATGATGCAGCACGTACCTGTCGTGTCAACGGATGCAGGTGGTTTGAAAGAAACGTTGACCAATGGTCGCGGCTTGCTTTGTGCGGTGGGTGATGCCGATGCCATGGCGCTGAGTATCATTGAACTTCTTGATCAGCCGCAAAGAGCTGCAGCCATGGCTGAGCACGCTTTTGCGGAAGTCAATGCTGAATACGATGTGGAACGTATGGCACTTCGCTATTTGAATGTTTATGCCTCTGTGCTGTCCCGACGCTGAAATATTGATCAGTAGGTCAATTGCCTGTCCACCCCCCCCAATCTGCTTACCACCTGAGTCAGCTCAATACTTCACACAGTTGCGCTCACTGCAATCGTTGTTTCAAACTTACTGCGGTGCACGGAAAAGAAACTGCGTACATTGCGAACGTTTGCCTCTGCGGTTAGTGCCCGATGCACCAGCGCATGATAGGCGGGCATATCAGCCACCTGCGTAATTAATACGAAGTCGGGTCCAGTCGATACGCGATAGCATTGCAATACAGAAGGCTCCTGGTCTATACGCTGTTCAAACTGCAGAAGTTTTTCGGCGCTCTGTACATCCAGCGTGACTTCGATAATGGCAGTCAAAGTGTTGGCGACTTTGGAGGGGGCGACGATGGCGATCTGCTTTTCAATGACACCCGCCTCAGTCAGTCTGCGCACACGCCGCATACAAGTCGGAGGTGAGGCATGTACAACCTCTGCCAGCGCCTGGTTTGTCAGGCTGGCGTCTTTTTGTAGTTGATTCAGGATACGTACATCAAGATCATCGAGCGTGATGTTTGCCATGTGCCTTGCCTCAAGCATGTGCCGTTCGTGAAATTAAACAGAAATGATGTGAAATTTTATTTCACAGTTGTGTATGTATGATATTTTATTTCATATTCATTAAATATATGAAATTTTATTTCTATCTGTTATAGGCACAATAGAGCCATTACAAGGAGAGTGCAATATGTGTGGCATCGTCGGTGCAGTGGCTTCGCGCAATATCACGCCCATTCTGGTCGAGGGCCTCAAACGTCTTGAGTATCGCGGTTATGACTCGTGTGGCGTCGCGGTGTATGACAACGGCGGATTGCGACGGGTACGCAGTACTGAGCGGGTAGCCGTCCTCGAAGAGCAGATCACACGTGACCATGTTGCAGGATTCACAGGGATTGCCCATACCCGTTGGGCGACTCACGGCGCGCCGGTCACACGTAATGCGCACCCCCATTTTTCAGGCCACGCCAGTGATGGCCCGAGTATCGCACTGGTACACAACGGTATTATTGAAAATCACGAAGAATTACGTAAAGAATTGCAGGATGCAGGATACGTCTTTGAGAGTCAGACCGATACAGAAGTGATCGCACATCTGGTGCATCATCTTTATCAGGGCGATTTGCTTGATGCCGTCCAGCAGACAGTCAAGCGACTGCATGGCGCCTATGCAATCGCTGTGTTTTGCCGTGATGAACCGCACCGTATTGTCGCCGCCCGTCAAGGCTCGCCTCTGGTCATTGGCCGAGGTAAAAATGAAAATTTCCTGGCTTCAGATGCACTGGCTTTAGCAGGTACAACCGATCAGATTATTTATCTTGAAGATGGTGATGTCGCTGATCTCCAGTTGGGTAATGTCTGGATCATGGATCATGAGGGAAAAGCAGTCACACGAACGATCCATACCGTGCATGTACACACGGGTGCCGCAGATCTCGGTCCTTACCGTCATTACATGCAGAAGGAAATTTTCGAGCAACCTCGTGCTGTGGGCGATACGCTTGAGGAGATCATGTCCATCACGCCTGAATTATTCGGTGATGAAGCATACAAAGTTTTCAAACAGATAGACCGTGTACTGATCCTGGCTTGCGGGACAAGTTACTACGCAGGCCTGACCGCCAAATACTGGATCGAGTCAATCGCCAAGATACCTGTTGCCGTCGAGATCGCGAGTGAGTATCGCTACCGCGATAGCGTGCCTAACGCTGACACGCTGGTCGTCACGATCTCGCAGTCAGGCGAGACTGCAGACACACTCGCCGCGCTTAAGCACGCACGAGGTTTAGGCATGGAGCAGACGCTCACGATCTGTAATGTATCGACAAGCGCGATGGTGCGTGAATGCAAACTTGCCTTCATTACCCGGGCAGGTGTTGAGATCGGCGTGGCCTCGACCAAGGCATTCACGACACAGCTAACGGCCTTGTTCATGTTGACGCTCGCGCTTGCGCAAGTGCATGGTCAGCTGACAGATGAACAAGAAACAGAGCATGTGAAAGCACTGCGACATCTGCCTTCCGCAATTAGCGCAGTGCTCGCACTCGAGCCGCAGATCATGGCCTGGTCGGATCGCTTCGCCGCAAAAGAAAATGCCTTATTTCTTGGTCGCGGTATGCACTACCCCATCGCACTCGAAGGCGCCTTAAAGCTTAAAGAGATCAGCTATATCCATGCAGAGGCTTATCCCGCAGGCGAGCTCAAGCATGGTCCACTTGCTTTGGTCACAGAGCAAATGCCGGTCGTGACCATTGCGCCAAACGATGCCCTGCTGGAGAAACTCAAATCCAATATGCAGGAAGTCCGCGCACGCGGTGGTGAGCTGTATGTGTTCGCTGATGCAGGTACGAAAATTGTCAGTAGCGAAGGCGTTCACGTGATTCGTATGCCAGAGAATTACGGACCTCTTTCGCCTATTCTGCATACGATACCGTTGCAGCTACTCGCGTACCACACGGCTTGTTCAAGAGGAACGGATGTGGATAAGCCAAGGAATTTGGCTAAGAGCGTGACGGTGGAATAGTGCTGTAATAATTTACATATATTAGCGAGACTTCGATGATCGAGAATGCACTAAACGGGATTCGGGTTGTAGACCTCTCCCGCATACTGGCCGGTCCATGGTGTACGCAAAACCTTGCGGACCTTGGCGCGGAAGTCATCAAGATCGAACGATCAGGAACTGGTGATGATACGAGAAGTTGGGGTCCTCCATTCTTGACATCAGAGGATGATGAAGAAAAGGTCTCTGCTTATTTCACATGTTGCAATCGCAACAAAAAATCTGTGTGCCTAGATTTTAAAGATGAAGAAAACCTTCAAAAGTTATTGTTATTAATAAAGTCTGCTGACGTAGTGGTTGAAAACTATCGCGTTGGAACATTAAAACAATATGGATTGGATTATGACAGTGTCAAAAAAATCAATCCCAGAATCGTCTACCTGTCGATAACTGGTTACGGTCAAGACGGTCCTAAAGCAGATCGCCCTGGATATGATTATATTTTTCAGGGCCAGGGCGGACTGATGAGTTACACCGGCCGAGCCGATGGCGAGCCTGGCGCAGGTCCTTTACGCGCAGGCGTAGCGGTTGTGGATTTAACTACAGGCATGTATGCAACCTCGGCAGTATTGGCGGCACTTTTTCAGCGACACCAAACGGGCAAAGGTGCATATCTTGATATCGCTTTGTTGGATGTTGCCGTTGCAATGAATGCAAATCAGGCTTCAAATTTTCTAGTGTCAGGCAACAATCCCGAGCGCACAGGCAATGCACATCCAAATCTTGCGCCGTATGAAGTCTTTCAAGCGCAAGATGGCTATTTTATTCTTGCCGTAGGAAATGATGCGCAGTTTGAACGACTGTGCAAAATGATCGAACTCCCAAATCTTTATGTAGATTCAAGATTCTCTACGAATGCCAGCAGATTAAAAAATCTGGCTGAGTTGAGAAGTATTTTGGCTACCGTTTTTCTTCGCGCATCCCGCGAATACTGGGGTATGAAGTTACAAGAGCAAGGTATTTCATGGGGTAAAGTCAATGCTCTGGATGAAGTATTCAGAGATGAGCAAGTCGTACACCGGGATATGTTACAAAAAATCCATCACCCTTTGTATGGAGAAATAGCACTTGTGCGAAACCCCATGTTGTCAGAGCCTTCGTCGCGCACCAAGCCGATGCAGCCAATACCAACACTGGGTGAGCATACAGAAGAGGTGCTGGCGATGATATCGCGGCTATAGATTGCAGTATAAAAATTAGAATTAAAAAACACGTTAAATCGTTGAGGAGCAACACAGTGAATTGCAAGTTGATTAAATATTTTCTGGCCGCAGCACTATATTCAACTCCCTATTCAGTCATGGCCGCCTACCCAGAGAAACCGATTCAGTTTGTAGTGCCTTACGCACCGGGAGGCACAACAGATCTGATTGCTCGTGTGGTCGCACCCAAGTTAGGCGAAATTCTCGGTCAGCCTGTTGTCATTATTAATAAGCCGGGGGCGGGTGGTGCTGTTGGAAGTGCTTATGCAGCCAAAGAGCGACCAGATGGCTACACGATTGTTATGGCTGTAGAAAGCTCGCATGCCGTGAACCCAAGCGTACAAAAAATTCCTAGTTATGATCCGTTAAAAGATTTTTCACCGATCAGTAACCTAGCCAATGTTCTTGGCGTGCTGGACGTAAGTGCTAGTTCAGATATCAAAACATTTGATCAGCTGATTCGTGCATTAAAAAATAATCCAGGAAAAATGGCCTACGGTTCCTCGGGAAACGGGGGCTATAGTCATTTGTTCGGACAGCTTTTTTCCTCGGTCACTCAAACAGATATGTTGCATGTCCCTTATAAGGGATTAGGTCCTGCCATGATCGACTTGTTGGCAGGACAGATTCAGGTGATATTCGATAATTTACCGTCGTCAGCGTCTCAGATTGAGGCTGGAAATATCCGTGCCTTAGCCGTCGCATCGCCAACGCGCGTCAAGAGCATGCCAGAAGTACCTACCTATGCTGAGGTGGGTTACCCACAACTCAATACACCGTCATGGTTTGGTTTGGCGGCTCCTGCGGGCGTACCCGAGAATGTATTAGAAATATTGAATCAGGCGGTCAAAAAAGTTTTACAAGATCCTGGTGTCATGGCACAGATAGAGAAACAAGGAGCTGTGGCTGATTACACCTCCCGCAATCAATTCACGGACATGATAAGAGCATCTAACAAACAATGGCAGGATATTGTTGCCGCGATTAAATTTGAAAAAATTTAATGCATTAGCTATACAACAGGACAAAAAAATGAGTTTTAAAAATAAATACGCAGAGCTTACCTTGGCTGCGAATGGTGTCGGCACGTTGACCATTTGCAATGCCGGCTCATTGAATATTCTGGGTTCGCCTGTCATAGATGGTTTGCTTTCTGCCCTTGAATATATTGCAGGGTCGACTGAGGTACGCGTACTTGTTATGCGTGGGCAAGGCGATAAAGCTTTTGTGGCGGGCGCTGATATTAAAGAAATGGCTACCTTAGATCAGCAAAGCGCTACGATATTTATTGATAAGCTTCGTCAACTATGTGATGCCGTACGCTTGCTTTCTATACCCGTTATCGCAAGAGTGCCAGGCTGGACGCTGGGCGGCGGACTGGAGTTCGCACTTGCTTGTGATATGCGTATCGCTTCGAAAGATGCCCGCCTTGGTATGCCCGAAGTACAAGTAGGCATACCCTCCATTATTCACGCGGCATTAATGCCAAGGTTGATTGGCAAAGCACGAACCTCGTGGTTGTTATTGACAGGCGAGGTGCTCGATGCTGACCAAGGACTTAATTGGGGATTGCTCGACAAGGTTGTCGCAGCAGATGAGCTAGACAAAGAGATTTCACGCGTCGCTGATATGCTGGCCGGATTCGGCACTAAAGTACTGGCTCAGCAAAAGCGATTGTTACGTGAGTGGGAGGATGAACCCTTAGAGACTTCAATCCAAAATGGAGTAAAGGAATTTGCCGCAGCATTTAATACGGGCGAACCGCAACGCTTTATGGGTAAATTTCTTGAGGAAAAAGCACACCGAGCTACTGAAAAATAAAAAAAACATGCGGCGAGTATGTGAGGTGGATTCGCAAGTAGTCGAATCAACCGCACAGCATAATCAAATTGTTGATTTCTGCCTCAGCCATTTCATTCATTTTCTTGCTGTTATCGATCAGCGCCTCTAGGTCTGAGGTGCTGAGCTTATTTTCTGGAGGCATATTAATAATCTCCAGATACATCGCGATCAGTTCTTCAAGCACGTTGATGCTTTCAGCCGCATCGAGGTCAAGATCAAAATCCTCCTGATCCTGAAAAAAGCCGTCCATAAACGCATCGAGCTCTTCACCGCGAATACGCGCTTGGGCAATTAATTCGTCAATCGATGCAGGAACACCGAAAGGAGTCAGCGTGAATGGGTCATCCTGATCGGTGTGGGCAGACAGAGCATCCCACAGACGTGTCAGAAATGTATCTTGCAGTTCTTTGACCGCATCGTCAGAGTCGAGCTCAGGAAACTCCCCATCCCATAAGGCATGCAATTCAAAAGCAGGGTCCACGACAAAAGGACTCGCGATCGCACCCATGAAAGCAGCCCTGACTTCGTGAAGTTGGTAAGGGCATTCATATTTGGTGAGCAGGCGTTGGATGTCTTGATTGAGCATGGCTTTTGAATTTGATGAAGTAAGCATATGATTGGGAGTATATGACACCCTTACAAAAACTCACGCTTTTCTATGACGCCGCTTGCCCGCTCTGCAGAGCAGAGATATTGTTTCTGACTGCACGCAATCAACAGGGCCTGCTTGATTTTGTAGATATCAATTCGGAACGTTATCGGCCTGAGCAGGTGGGGGTGTCTTGCGAACAGGCGCTCGCTGCGATGTATGGCCAATACGCTGACGGAACACTGATTAGCGGCGTGGAAGTATTTTCAGCAGCTTATCAGCGTGCGGGTCTCAGTGGTCTAGCCTGGCTGTTTTCACGCAAGTCCTTGCGACCTGTGCTGAATTGGAGCTATCGATTTTTCGCTAAAAATCGTCATGCGATTTCAAAAATATTTGGGCCTTCTGCTTTGTGGTTAGTGAAGCGCACAAAGCAGAAGTGAATCGCCGCAAGCCTAGCTCTTTGTCAGATTTTTAATCCTGAGCAGCCTTGATTCCCGCATCCTTAATGATTTTGCCGAATAGCTCGTAATCTGCTTTGTAGCGTTTGGCCATTTCTTCAGGGGTGCTGGCAATAATGTTGTAACCACTCGCGCGCAGTTTCTTGGCGACCTCTGGATCTGCCAGCGCTTTGAGCAGACCTTCGTTCAATTTTGCGACGGTCGCTGCCCGGGTTTTACCCGGAGCGGCCAGACCCCACCAGATCGACTGGTTAAGTTCCTTAAAGCCACTTTCTACAAAGGTGGGTACATCTGGCAGCACGGGTGAGCGTTCAGTCGCAACGACCCCGAGCGCACGAACTTTTCCAGACAGAATCTGAGGCAATAAACTTGCGACTGAACCCGTATAGAGATCGATGCGTTGACTAATCAGATCGGTGTAGGCAAGTGCCCAGCCGCGGTAGGGAATATGCGTGAGATGAACTTTGCCGGTTGAGCGCCAGAGATGGCCTAGCAGATCACCGGTACCGCCAGCACCTGGAATGCCGAGGGTAAGCTTGCCGGGATTTTTAGCTGCAGCGGCAGCGACATCTGCCAGTGTTTTGTATGGAGAGTCAGGAGCAACTACAAAGACGCTAGGCGAAGAGGCGACCAGGCCAACAGGGGTGAAATCCTTGAATGTGTCGTATGGCAGCTTTTCATACAGCCAGGGATTGAGCACGATATTGTCAGTCTGTGCGAGCACCAGTGTGTAGCCATCGGTGTTGGCCCGCGCTGTTGAGTCAAGCGCCAGATTACCGCCCGCACCAGGTTTGTTTTCAACGATTGTTTTCCACCCCATTTTTTCTGTCATACCGCCTGCGACGAGTCGGGCAAGTGTGTCAGTGCCGCCACCCGGAGGGAAGGGTGAAATGATCGTGATCGGCTTGCTTGGGAAGTCTTGTGCTGCGGCTAGGGATGCCATTGCAGAAAATACAGAGGCGAATAGAAAAGTTTTAAATTTCATGAGGAATCAAATTTTTAAGTAAGAAGGAGTGTGATTTATAAAACTTTAACCCATCATCCAACATTCGTATAAGCAAAGCTTTAGATGCATTAATAATAATAAAAAAATATTATCTTCGGCGTTGCGAGTGTTACGATCAACGGACTTTGATATGTTGGAGTTGACTTGACTATTACGTTGAGAGTGTTATCAACAATCAAGGGCTTGGAGGCACTCCTATGTACGGAGTCTTAAAGTTTTTCTATTTTTTGTTCCAAAAAGCTCGCAGTATTTTAGATCCCAACCTCAACCCTTTGCGGCATGCACCGACACACGTTCGGTACATCGCCAGCATACTATTGTTATGTTTCTGGTGTTTGGCTTTCGGACTTTATATCGGTAAGCCACTGTCCATCGGATACAACATGCTAGGCCATATCGCG
>JAUSCY010000073.1 GCA_030650995.1 Sheuella sp.
GATTTATTTGCGAGAATTTGTACATATTTTGGTGCACATGGCTTCAGTATTCAGGATTGCCGTATTCACACGACACGAACTGGCTATGCCCTGGATAGCTTTATCGTGCTGCCGATTGATACAACTGATGATTTGCGTACACAGGCTACGCTGATTGAGCATGAACTTGCACTATCGTTGAATAACACCTCAGAAAATACTCAGTCATTAAAAGGTTATATCGGCATTCGTCCTTCAAGAATTTCAAAAGTTTTCCCCGTGCCTCCTGTTGTTGAACTTCATCCTGATGAAGGAAGCCAGAACTGGCGACTGGATTTGATCGCGACGGATCGACCCGGACTGCTTGGCGATATCGCACAAGTCTTCGTTGCAAACGATGTTGATTTGCAAACCGCGAAAGTCATGTCGCTTGGTGACCGTGTTGAAGTCGTGTTTGTTATTCGGGGTGAGAAACTCTATCATCCGCGCACACAGCGCCAGTTTGAACGGGCATTGCTGGATGCAATCACTCAGGAAAAATCACATGTATCGTGAACGTCTCGTTCTCTCTGTCATTGGGGCGACAAGCTTGATGGCTGTGTTCATCGCGCTCATATCACAATATCAATATGATATGCAGCCCTGCGCCTGGTGCGTGTTTCAGCGACTCATTTATCTTGCTATTACAGCACTGTGTTTCGTAGGTGTTTTTATATTCCCATCCAGACGCGGCATCGCTGTGACTGCGGGTTGTTCACTTGCCCTAAGTCTGGGAGGTATTAGTGCTGCGTGGTACCAGACGCAGGTCGCCGCGAATAGTTTTTCATGCGTGCAGAGTCTTGCAGATCAGTTTGTCACGCGGCTGGGACTGGACGAAACGATGCCCTGGCTCTTTGGGATTTATGCAAGCTGTATGGATGCACGTGTCAAGGTTTTCGGCCTTGAGTACGCCTACTGGAGTCTGATCCTGTTTGTTTTGCTTGGCGCCATATCAACTGCGTTACTACGCAGATTGACATGGTCGGACTTGAAAAACAGTTAGTTATCTTCGGCTGCAAAACCCATATTGAACAACAAGCCGTTCGCACTATCGTCCTGCGTTTTTTTGCGCGACTGACCAAGACTTTCAAGATAGGCGGGTGTGATGTCGCCCGTGACATACTCACCTGTAAAACAGGACGTGTCAAAATTTGTCAGGGCGGGATTCAGATCCGACACTGATTTCTGCATGGAATCTATGTCCTGATATATCAAAGCATCTGCACCGATAATACGTGCAATCTGCTCATCATCACGACCTGTAGCGATAAGTTCCTGTTGCGTTGGCATATCGATACCGTAAACGTTCTGATAGCGTACAGGCGGGGCTGCAGATGCCATATAGACTTTATTTGCGCCAGCGGCTCGCGCCATGTCTACAATTTCACGGCTGGTCGTACCACGGACAATCGAATCATCTACCAGTAAAACGTTTTTACCCTTGAACTCCATGCCAATAGTGTTGAGTTTTTGACGGACTGATTTTTTACGAACAGCCTGGCCGGGCATAATAAATGTGCGTCCAACATAGCGGTTTTTAATGAGTCCTTCCCGATAATTTAAACCGAGACGATCAGCCAGTTGCATGGCCGCAGGACGCGAAGAGTCCGGAATTGGCATAACTACATCGATATCGCCAAGCCTTAAGCTTCGCGCGAGCTTATCAGCCAGATACTCACCCATACGCAAACGCGCGCCGTATACAGAAACACCTTCAAGAACGGAGTCAGGTCGGGCAAAATAAACATATTCAAAAATACACGGAGCATGAATAGCTCCGGATGAACATAACTCACTGCTGAGCTTGCCATCAAGCGAGATGAACACCGCCTCACCCGGCAAAATGTCACGTACAAAGGTGAAACCTGAGCCTTCAAGTGCTACAGACTCTGAGGCAACCATCCATTCGGTACCCTGCGCTGACTCGCTGCGTCCCATGCACAATGGACGAATCCCGTGAGGATCCCGGAATGCAAGCAGACCGTAGCCAGATATTTGCGCAACAACGGCATAAGCACCCTTAACACGCTGATGCAGCGCGCGCACGGCATTGAAAATGGCAGTTTCATCAAGAGAAACGCCGTTGGCTGAACGCTGTAACTCATGCGCAAGGACATTGAGTAAAACTTCAGAATCAGAATTGGTATTGATATGGCGTTGATCAATTTTATAAAGTGACTCTCGCAGCTCTTTCCAGTTTGTGAGGTTGCCATTGTGAGCAAAAGTAATGCCGAATGGTGCGTTCACATAAAATGGCTGGGCTTCCTCAACACTTTCGCTGGAACCCGCTGTCGGATACCGCACCTGACCGATCCCGGAAGAACCTGGCAAAGACCGCATGTTCCGGGTCCTGAAAACATCTTTTACCAGCCCGTGGGCTTTGTACATATTGAATTGGCTACCATTTGATGTCGCAATACCCGCAGCATCCTGACCCCGATGTTGTAAAAGCAACAAACTGTCATAGAGCAACTGATTTACAGGACCGCGACCAATAACGCCAACAATTCCGCACATGAAATTTCCCGATTACGGTTAAAACTTAAAGATCAATTAATAGGGTAACCAATCACCAAACGGTGGCGGTAGCCGTTGTTTTATTTGTTGCACAATACCTACTACCTGCTTTGAAAACATGGCCTGCTTCCACCATGTCTCATTTGGCAGTGCTGTAAAGCCTGCTACGGTTACAAGCAACAGAATTAGCAGCACACCTCTTACCAGGCCAAACAATGCTCCCAATCCATGATCTGCAGGTGTTAAGCCAGTTTTACTAATCAGGATCGACAAGGTCATATTGACCAGTCCGATTGAAAGAAGCACAACAATAAAAACACCAAAATAAGACAGGGCCATTCGCAAAAAAGATTGACTAACCCACGCTGAAATCCAGTCTGACGCTGTCGGCCCCCACCAGATAGCAACAATAAAAGCAGAGGCATACGCCACGAGAGATAAGACTTCCTTAAGCAATCCTCGTACTAAGCCCAGAATGGCTGAAATCGCCAGTATCGCCAGAAGGACAAAATCAAATCCGGTCACTGGGTAGTAATAAATGCGCCGCCAAAGCCAAGAGTGCGTAGGCGGGTTTGAGCAGCCTGTGCTGCTTCACGTGAAGGGAAAGGGCCAACGCGCACCCGGTATTTTTTTAAACCATTTACAACTACAGGACCATCTACAAACGCGTTACCGATTCCTGAAGCTGAAAGTTTGTCGCGCTGTGCCTGCGCATCACTAGCTGAATCGAGCGATAGCGCCTGAACGACAAAATTACCTTTAGTCGGCTGTTTGACCGCTGCAGCGGAATTCGCAGAATTAGATTCAGTAGGACGACCCTCCAGCAAAGCGAGCGCCCGAGCACCATCATCAGATCGATTCGCATTAGATTGAGCGGATTTGGACGTATCGGGTTTTGGTTCTACTTTGGGTTTAGGTTCTGGTTTGGGTTCTGATTTTGGAACGGCCACAGGTGCAGGGGTAACAGAAGGCGATACAGCAGGACTCGACGTCAGCGCCGAAGAATCTGGCGCAGTAGTGACTGCGGCGGGTGCTTGCTGGACTTGACCAGAAGCAACCTGTGAACCGGCACCAGCAGCTGTTTCAGATAAATTAGGCTGGAATGGCGCAGTACGGTCAGGTATCCGGATTGCAATGTTGTTCGATACTGGCGCTGGCTCTGAATCGAGCAGCATCGGGAGCACAACAACAGCAGCCAAAACAAGCGCCACCGCTCCGGCAAGTCTGCGTCTCGCACGCACGCGCAACTCGGCTGCTTGCGCCTCACTGGAAACAGAGGGACGAGGCTTACCTGGGGGCTTGCGTGACGCTGCGCTATCCTTTCTGGAAAACAGTCCCATTTATGGAAACATCCTGAGTGGGAGTGGAAAAGAGTAAATTAAATTTAGCAAAGTCATGCTGAGTTCTTATGACGTACGGTTTAAGGTTTCAAGTACACCAGCAACTGTCAAAAAAGATCCGAATACGACGATTCTATCATCCGGGTTACTTAGCTTACTTGCTGCCTGATACGCGAGCTCAACCGTATCAAAGGTACTGACTTTCAGAGGCTCAGTCAGGGCGGGAGACAAGGTTTTAACCGCAGATTCTATTTTACTTGAAAGCGCCTGCGCTGACAGACCACGCGTACCAGGCAGACTTGCACAGAACCAGTGATCGATCCTTCCGGCCAGATGTTGGACAACAGCAGTGACATCCTTGTCAGACAACATGCCAAATACCGCATAGGTATAAGGATGGAAACCCATATTGCCAAGATTCTTTTCGAGCACGGCGGCGGCATGAGGGTTGTGCGCGACATCAAGTATGACTGTCGGTTGACCCGGGAGGATTTGGAATCGGCCAGGTAACGCAGCATTGATTAAACCCTGACGAACGGCTTGCTGAGGCACCACAAGGTATTGACGCAACGCTTCGATGGTAGCGAGCGCTGCGGAAGCATTGAGCAACTGGTTGGCGCCACGAAGTGCCGGATAAGCCATGGCGTTACGGCGCTGCTGACGGCCAGCGAATGCCCATTGCTGGCGATCACCTGAATAGTTAAAGTCCCGTCCGAACAGCCATAAGTCTGCTCCGATGTCTTTTGCGTAATCAAGCAGGCTCTGCGGTGGTGCAGGATCGCTGCAAATTGCAGGTTTGTTACTACGAAAAATATGAGCTTTTTCCAAGCCGATCAACTCGCGGGTATCACCTAACCAGTCAGTATGGTCAATGTCGACACTAGTGATGATGGAACAATCTGCATCGACAATATTGACAGCATCCAGGCGCCCTCCTAATCCGACCTCCAGAACCATCACGTCCAGGTTGGCGGCAGCGAACAACTTGAGAACGGCAAGCGTGGTGAACTCAAAATAGGTGAGCGAGACATCCTGCCGGGCTTGGTCGACTGCCTCGAAGTGTTCTACAAACTGAGCGTCCGAGACAAACTCACCGGCAATCCGCGCGCGCTCATTGAACTTGATTAAATGGGGTGAAGTATAAAGACCGACACGGTATCCCGCTGACAGATAAATTGATTCAAGCATGGCGCACGTCGAACCTTTACCATTCGTGCCGCCAACAACGATCTTGATGGCCTCAGAGTCAATATTGAGCCGGTTCGCAACGTTTCGTATACGCTCAAGACCCATGTCAATTGCATTCGGGTGCAGAGATTCAAGATAACTGAGCCAGGATTGAAGGCTTGCACCTGGGGTCGGTCGCGTAGGGCTCATATTAAAAGTGTCTTTTTAGCGTGATCATCCAGCTGCTATTTTAGCAGTCTGGTCTTTTTACCCGTGTGTGTATGGGCTGTGTAAAATCGCTCACGACAATAAGGAAAAAAACATGACAAATCCTCTGACTAAGTCTTCAAAGCGCTCTACTCCAGACTGGTTTGTAAAAGAAGCGGAAATCCCCGGGTACTCCCCCGCTAATCACACCGGCACAGTTAATCGCCGATTGATTAGTCGTGAATCCGTGGGTGCAAAGCATGTTGAAGTCTTGTTAGGTACGATTGAGAAGGGTCAGGGTGCCCTGCCTCACGCCCATCCAGGCATTGAACAGGTTTGCTATTTACTTTCAGGTTCAGCCCGGGCTGAAATGAACGGAGAAGCTGTGGATATGGTCGCTGGAGATTGCTGTTTTTTTCCGCCAGACCTCCCCCATGTTTTTACGGTGACAAGTGATACGCCTGCGCGCGTGTTGGTCATCTACTCTCCCCCTTACGAAGAGTCCCCTGCGCGTGTCGTGCGCTTTGAAAAACACGCCTAATCATCAAAAATATTCCTATCGAGACAAAATAATGTTGAATAAAAATACAAAGTTAAACCGTAGAAAAACCATCCGCTCTTTTGCTGCACTGAGTCTGTTTGCCTTGATCGGATCAATCAGCACTACGCATACTGCTCACGCTCAGGCGCAAGCATCAGGACAGGCACAATCCGCATACCCAGCCCGAACCATCTCGATCGTTGTTCCTTTCCCTGCGGGTTCTGGTACAGATGCTGTGGGCAGAATCATGGCTGTCGAACTCAGCAAGATTCTTGGCCAGCAAGTCGTGATTGAAAACAAGCCCGGTGCAAACGCTACGATTGGCGCACAGTTTGTGGCGCGCGCCCAACCCGATGGCTACACACTTTTTCTTTCCACCAATACAGCACATTCTGCTGCGCCGTGGCTGATGAAATCGATCAACTATGATCCGATCAAGGATTTCACACCGGTCGCGCGAGGTGGCAACCTGCCTTTTATTCTGGTGATCAATCCAAAATTACCGATAAACAGTGTTCAGGAACTTGTGGCCTATGCCAAAAAAAATCCTGGTAAATTAAATTACGCTTCAGGAAACAGTACAGGTATTGTGGGGGGAGCAACCCTTGCGGCCCGAGCTGGAATTGATATCGTTCATGTTCCATATAAAGGCACACCTCAGGCCATGACCGATGTGGTCGGCGGTCAGGTCGATATGATGTTTACGGACGTAGCATCTGGCATGCCGTTTGTGAAATCTGGTCAGGTGCGTGCTCTGGCCGTTTCAACTGCGACAAGAAGCGCTGTTGTGCCAGACCTGCCTTCTATGTCCGAAGCTGGCATCAAAGATTTTGATTTGAACTCCTGGAATGGTTACTTCGGTCCTGCTGGCTTACCTCCGGAAGTGGTTGCAAAACTCAACGCTGCAATCAACAAAATCGTGACCAACCCAGAAACCAAGGCAAAACTTGCTGGTCTGGGCTTTGATGCATTCAGCGGAACATCTCAGGACTTTAGTAATTTTGTCGGGCAACAATTGGTCTTGTGGCAAGGGTT
>JAUSCY010000029.1 GCA_030650995.1 Sheuella sp.
CGCGTCCTCAGTTTCGCAACATCAGTCCAGTTGACTTGATGAATTACCGTTTGCCAATGGCCGGTAAGGTGTCAATTTTGCACCGCGTTAGTGGCGCTCTGCTTTTTCTTTGCTTGCCTATACTTATTGCAATGTTTGCGATGAGTTTTGTCTCGGAATCTGGCTTTAACGCCATGTCTGTAGTCATTGGCCATCCGATTGTTAAATTAATACTGTTGGTTTTAATCTGGGGTTACCTACACCATTTCTGTGCAGGTATTCGATATCTTGTGCTTGATTTGCATATTGGTATGGACAAAGAGTCCGCAGCTAAAAGTGCAAGCATGGTGTTAGGTGTGAGCCTGGCGCTGACCGTTGTCTTCGGTCTGAAATTGTTTGGAGTGTGGTGATGAAGACTGTTGAAAAAATTGGTCCAAAGCGACTTGTAGTCGGTGCGCACTACGGCACGATGGAGTATCTGGTTCAGCGTATGACAGCCATTATTATGGCGGTTTATACCTTGGTGCTCCTGGTGGGCATCTTGACCATGTCCGGTTTTACTTACGCCGGCTGGAAAAACCTGTTTACTTTTACCTGGTTGATGATGCCGTTGGGGCAAATCCTGGCGACGCTCGCCATGATTTCGCTGGCTTGGCATGCATGGATCGGTATCCGTGACATCTGGATGGACTATGTCAAACCGGTTGGTCTGCGTCTATTTTTAATGGTTCTAACCATCTTGTGGCTGGTTGGTTCGATTGTGTACTTCGTGCACACTCTCTGGAGAGTTTAAGCCATGGCTGAGATTAAATCATCGTTGCCACGTCGCAAATTCGATGTGGTTGTTGTAGGTGCAGGTGGTGCCGGTATGCGTTGTTCGTTACAACTCGCTAATGCGGGTCTGAACGTAGCCGTTCTTTCCAAAGTATTTCCTACCCGTTCGCACACGGTTGCCGCTCAGGGTGGTATCGGTGCATCCCTGGGTAATATGAGTGAGGATAACTGGTACTGGCACATGTATGACACCGTCAAGGGGTCAGATTGGCTGGGCGACCAGGACTCGATTGAATTTATGTGCCGTGAAGCACCAAGCGCAGTATATGAGCTTGAGCACTTCGGTATGCCTTTTGACCGTAATCCTGACGGCACAATCTATCAGCGTCCGTTCGGTGGCCACACTGCTAACTTTGGTGAAAAGCCTGTCCAGCGTGCCTGTGCTGCTGCTGACCGTACGGGTCATGCTCTCTTGCACACGCTTTATCAGCGAAATGTTGCTTCACGTACGCAGTTTTTCGTTGAGTGGATGGCGCTTGACCTGATTCGTGATGAAGACGGTGATGTCGTGGGCGTGACTGCGCTCGAGATGGAAACCGGTGAGATGTACATTTTTGAAGCCAAAACCACGGTGCTCGCAACCGGTGGTGCGGGCCGTATCTGGGCTGCATCCACCAACGCGTTCATCAACACGGGCGACGGTATGGGCATGGCCGCACGTGCTGGCATCCCCATGCAGGACATGGAGTTCTGGCAGTTTCACCCGACTGGCGTGGCCGGTGCTGGTGTACTGATTACCGAAGGTGTGCGCGGCGAGGGCGGCATCCTGCTGAACAAGGATGGCGAACGCTTCATGGAGCGCTATGCTCCGACCCTGAAAGATCTGGCTCCGCGTGACTTTATTTCACGCTGTATGGACCAGGAAATCAAGGAAGGTCGTGGTTGTGGTCCAAATGGTGACTATGTGCACCTGAAGCTTGACCACCTCGGTTCTGATGTCATCAATAAGCGTTTGCCATCGATTCTTGAAATCGGTCACAAGTTTGCTAACGTTGATGCCACTAAAGAACCAATCCCAGTTGTACCGACTATTCACTATCAGATGGGCGGTATTCCAGCCAATATCAACGGTCAGGTTGTGACCTGGGACGAAGGCAAGAGCAAGGTCGTCAAAGGTCTTTACGCGATTGGCGAATGTGCGGCAGTATCTGTACACGGCGCAAACCGTCTCGGAACCAACTCGCTGCTGGATCTGATTGTGTTTGGCCGCGCTTCTGGCAATCATATTGTGGCTGAGCATACAGAGCACAAGCTGACCCACAAGCCACTGCCCCAAGCTTCAGTTGATTACTCAATTGACCGTGTCAATAAGATTGAGTCACGCACAACAGGCGAAAAAACACAGGCTGTTGGTAACGAAATTCGTAACGCCATGCAACTGCATTGCGGTGTATTCCGTACCATTGCTTCGCTTGAAGAGGGCGTCAGGAAAATCGATGAGTTGGCTGACAAAGTCAACAATGTCGCTTTTCAGGACAAGTCAAAAGTATTCAACACGGCACGCATCGAGGCTCTTGAGCTGACCAATATGATTGAAGTCGCGCGTTCAACGATTCACTCGGCAGCTGCTCGCCGCGAGAGCCGTGGTGCGCACGCACTCGATGATCATCCAACACGTGATGATGACAACTGGATCAAGCACTCGCTCTGGTATTCGAATGGCAACCGTCTCGATTACAAACCTGTGCAAATGCAGCCGCTCACCGTTGAAAGCTTCCCGCCCAAGTCGCGGACCTTCTAAGTCAGGATATCTGGATACCCATCATGAGCAAAAAACGCATCGTGAAGTTTGAAATTTATCGCTACGATCCTGATAAGGACGAGCGCCCTTACATGCAAAAACTCGAAGTCGAGTTGCAGCCAACGGACAAGATGCTTCTTGACGCGTTGTTGCGCATCAAGCTCGACGTGGACGACAGTCTGACATTGCGCCGTTCATGCCGTGAAGGTGTTTGCGGTTCAGACGCAATGAACATCAATGGCAAGAACGGTCTGGCTTGTACGACCAATATGCTCGAGTTATCCGAGCCTGTTGTTCTGCGTCCTCTGCCAGGTCTGCCAGTGATTCGCGATCTGATCGTTGACATGACACAGTTCTTTAATCAGTATCACTCGATCAAGCCATATCTGATCAACGATACACAACCGCCAGAGAAAGAGCGTCTGCAGTCACCGACTGCACGCGAAGAGCTCGATGGTTTGTATGAGTGCATCCTGTGTGCCTGTTGTTCGACTTCCTGCCCATCATTCTGGTGGAACCCCGACAAATTTGTCGGTCCAGCAGGCCTGTTGCAGGCATATCGTTTTATCGCTGACGATCGTGATCACGCAACGCAAGAGCGTCTCGATAACCTCGAAGATCCTTACCGGCTGTTCCGCTGCCATACCATCATGAATTGCGTCGATGTTTGCCCTAAAGGACTCAACCCCTCCAAAGCAATCGGTAAGATCAAGGAAATGCTGGTTCGTCGCACGGTTTAAAGCAAAACAGAGGCCGTCTGTATCAAGACGGCCTTATTTTTGTTTGAAGTCCATAAATAAACAACTGGCAAGTACGCTGTAACAGGGTAGGAAATGGGAAAGCTGACAGATCTGGATCGCACAAGAATACGCTGGCGTGCCAGGCGTGGATTACTTGAAAATGATCTGATCATTACCCGCTATCTGGATGTTTACGAAAGCGAATTGACGGATGTAGAAGTAGGTGCTCTGACTCAGTTGTTTGAGATCGGTGACAATGAACTACTTAATTTACTGTTGGCAAGAACTGAGCCTGAGGGCGCGCTTGACCGGCCTGCTGTGCATGATGTGCTTAAAAATATTCGTGCACTTTGAATTTAACTGAAGGAACCCTCGATGAAACTATCCGATAAAAAAGCCACGCTATCGTTTTCAGACGGAAGCGCTTCTGTTGATTTTCCTGTGTATGACGGTACCGTCGGTCCACAGGTAATCGATATCCGTAAGCTCTACGGTCAAACAGGTATGTTTACCTATGATCCTGGCTTTTTATCGACCGCATCATGTTCTTCGAGCATTACCTATATTGATGGCGATAAGGGCGAACTTCTTTATCGTGGTTACCCTATTGAGCAGCTGGCTGTGAACTGCGATTTCATGGACATCTGCTACCTGATCCTGAATGGCGACTTGCCAGATGACGGTCAGAAAAAAGAATTTGATGATCTGGTGACACACCACACCATGGTCAACGAGCAGATGCAGTTCTTTCTGCGCGGTTTCCGTCGCGATGCGCACCCAATGGCTGTGCTGACCGGACTGGTTGGCGCAATGTCGGCTTTCTATCATGATTCCAACGACATCACCAATCCTCATCACCGCCATGTTTCCGCGATTCGTCTGATTGCAAAAATGCCGACGCTGGTCGCGATGGCTTATAAATATTCGCAAGGTCAGCCTTACGTTTACCCACAAAACAATCTGTCCTACACCGGCAATTTCCTACGCATGATGTTCGCAACACCTTGCGAAGAGTATGTTGTGAATCCGGTTGTTGAACGCGCACTTGACCGCATCTTTATCTTGCATGCAGATCACGAACAGAATGCTTCGACTTCAACTGTGCGTTTGTGTGGTTCGTCAGGTACCAATCCATTTGCAGCGATCGCAGCGGGCGTAGCCTGCCTGTGGGGCCCCGCACACGGTGGCGCTAACGAGGCATGCTTACAGATGCTCGAAGATCTGCAGGCTCGCGGCGGAATGTCCGTTGTAGCTGAGTTCATGGAGCAGGTTAAAGACAAGAACTCAGGCATTCGCCTGATGGGTTTCGGTCACCGGGTCTACAAAAATTACGATCCACGTGCCAAACTGATGCAACAGACATGCAAAGAAGTGCTGGCTGCATTGGGTCTGGAAAATGATCCGCTGTTCAAACTGGCGATGGAAGTCGAGCGTATTGCGCTCGAGGATCCATATTTCGTTGAACGCAAACTCTACCCTAACGTTGACTTCTACTCCGGTATTGTTCAGCGTGCGATTGGCGTTCCAACAGCACTGTTCACAGCGATTTTTGCTCTGGCACGTACTGTTGGCTGGATTGCACAATGGAACGAAATGATTTCTGATCCAGAGTACAAGATTGGTCGTCCACGCCAGCTGTTCGAAGGCTCGGTTGCACGTGATGTGCCCAAGCGCAAAAAGTAAACTTATGCTGGTTTCACGCACTGCGGTGCGTGAAGACTAGGTCAAAGTTAAAAGGTCAGCCGCGAGATTCGAGGCTGACCTTTTTGCTTGTGCGCCCAAAGCAAGGGCGCACTGTGACGGATCAGGAACGCTTTTCTGATTCCAGCTGCGCATTGACCACAGCAAGAGCGGTCATGTTTACGACGCGACGAACGGTTGCACTTGTCGTCAGGATATGAACTGGACGTGCAGCACCCAGCAACACCGGCCCCATTGCGACGCCATGGCTGCCTGTCATTTTCAGCAGGTTGTAGGTGACGTTACCTGTGTCCAGGTTAGGCGTGATCAGCAGATTCGCACTGCCCTTTAGTGTGCTGTCCGGATAGCTTGCCATACGGATGCTTTCCGACAGGGCTGAATCAGCATGCATTTCACCATCCACCTCAATACCGGGCGCACGCTCTGAAATCATCGCGCGGGCCTTGGCCATTTTGCGTGAAGACTCAGTCGGACGGCTGCCAAAGTTGGAGTGCGAGACGAGTGCGACTTTGGGAACGATGCCAAAACGACGGACT
>JAUSCY010000033.1 GCA_030650995.1 Sheuella sp.
GTGTTTACCCCAGAACTTTCGTCTGATGACAAACTTATATTTCGCAGGGAAGAATAGTTTGACTACCAAAAAAATAAAGATACCTGACTATCCACGGGTCGCACTTGTTTTGCAGGGAGGCGGTGCTCTTGGATCGTATCAGGCTGGTGTAGTTCAAGGACTTGAGGAAATCAATCTTAATCCAACCTGGCTTGCAGGTATTTCCATTGGTGCGCTCAATTGCGCGATCATTGCAGGAAACCCGCCTCATAAAAGAGTGGAAAAGCTCAGAGCCTTCTGGGAAACTATTTGCCGCCCACCATCTCAAGTCGAAGGGGCGATTGCCTCTATGTTTGATGTCTTTGGTGCCGCAGCCCAAGGTTGGCGCGATGTGACCTCGATGCATACCGAAAAACTGTTTGGTACCTATGCAGCAATGCAGGCGATCACTCAGGGACAGGCAGGATTCTTTCTGCCAAGGCCCTTTGCACCCGGTAGTGGGTCGCCCTCCACGGTTAGCTATTACGACACTTCGCCACTGTACGAGACGCTCAAGCGGTTTGCAGATTTTGACAGAATTAATAACGGCGAGATGCGTGTGTCAGTTGGGGCGACCAATGTCAAAAGCGGCAACTTTGTATATTTTGATAATCGAGAGATGAAACTTCAGCCTGAGCATTTCATCGCTTCCGGTGCTTTGCCACCTGGATTTCCTGCTGTCGAAATCGATGGAGAGTATTACTGGGACGGCGGCTGTGTATCGAATACACCGCTTGATCTTATTCTGAATACCTTGCCGCGAGAGGACACCTTAGTATTTCAGGTGGACTTGTGGAGCGCGCGGGGTGAATTGCCGACTGACATTTTTACGGTGATGGAACGTCAGAAAGACATACAGTATTCGAGCCGCACGCGTGAGGTGACACATCACGTGAATGATTTACAAAAGTTACGCCAACTGGTCTGGGATACGATCGAACGTGTACCCGCTTCTGTCAGAAAAAAAGATCCCTGGTTCGCTGAGATGCACGCAAAGATGTTTGGTGCGCGCTACAACTGCATTCATTTGATATATAAAAATAAACTGACAGCAGGGCATTACAAGGATTTTGAATTCAGTCATGAAACCATGTCGCATCACTGGAATACAGGTCTTGCGGATATGCGCCGCACGCTGGAAAATCCAAATTGTCTGGATATGCCCCCGCCGGGTATGAATTTCGTGGATTACGACGTGCATCGCCATCAGTAAGTAAAGAAAAGGGCACCTTGTGGTGCCCTTTGAACGATAGATCATTATTCAATATTCAATCCGTGCATTTTGGAGCATTGCGAGTGTGATCTCACGTACTTTTGCTTTGCTGGCTTGGACGTGCTGACGGATCAGGTCCTGCGCTAACTGGTTGTCCTGATTTAGAATTGACTTGAGTATGGCGGTATGTTCGTGAAACGTGTCCACAATCCGATTCTGCTGTGTGAAATCCAGTCGACGAACAAGTCGGATGCGTTCAGTGATCTCGCCGTGGGTTCGGACGATTTCGGCATTGCCTGACGCTGTCACTAACTGCTGATGAAACCTTTCGTCAAGCGCACCAACAGCCATACCGACTGCAGGCATGTCTGAGGCGTCAATATCCCAGCTGGCGAGCATCTGTTCAATGACTGGATGACAGGCTTTCGACTGGCATAGTTGCGATACGCAATGTGTCTCAATCAGTAATCTAAAGTCGTAGAGTTCATCAAGTTTAGCGAAGTTCACAGGCACGACTTGCCAGCCGACTTTAGGAATGGGAATGACATAACCTTCGTATTGCAACCGCTGCAAGCCTTGCCTCAGAGGTGTACGACTGACTGAAACTGTTCTGGATAAGATATTTTCAGACAGTAATGCTCCTGGCATAAACGAAAAATCAAAGATTTTCTGTTTAATTGTTGTGTAGGCAAAGTCTGCGAGATTGCCAGCGTTTCCAACAGATGATTCAGGCAGGATCGCTACTGTCATCACGTATTCACATTGGATTCGATATAGGCACGCCAGCCGCCTAGCTGGCTGATGTCTTGAGCCTGTGCGATCGCCCAGGGTTCGCAGATAAATCCTTTCACCCAAGTGCCGTCTGCAAGCTCAACTGATCCCAGTCCCAGTGGAGCTGCGATGAGTTCCAGAAACGATCCCACATGTTCAGACGGCATCTCGTAGATCTCGAGCTCGATTTGATGCCCATTTTCCATTGATCTCACCAAACCAGGTTTCGGCGGTGAAGTGTTGGCCAGAGCATAAAGTCGATACGAGGAGCTGGTTTTCGTGCGTTCGATCAAGCGGCATTGCCTGTCCACCAACTGTTGGTGCAGAGGCATGCCCTGCAAATGCGCACCCACGACTGCGATACGCAGATAGTGTGCATGTGAAGAGGTGTGGGTCTGAGGCGCACCTGGCGCTAGTTTATGAATGGATTGCCAGCGTTCACCCAGGCTGAGCAGGGCGTGATCATAGCCACCGGGCGCAATAAACGTTACGCCAAAGGGCATGCCCGAGTCGGTTAGTCCGGCGGGAACCGCGATCGCTGACATCTCCAGTAAATTCACAAAATTTGTATAAAGACCCAGCTCACTGTTGCGTAATATCGGATCGGCCGCAACTTCTTTCAATGTCGGGTGGGTGGGCGCTGTGGGTACTAACAGGACATCACATTCGGACCAGATCTCTTGCGCGCGCAGGGCGTGCTCTTTAAGCTCGTAGAGCGCTTTGAAAGCGTCTGCTGCAGAAAATTGTTCCGCCATACTGACTACTTTGCTCACACTAGGATCAAGCGTCTCAGGACGCGTATTGAGTAAGTGTTCAATCGTCACATAACGTTCGGCAACCCAGGGGCCGCTATAGAGCAAGGATGCAACGCGATTCAAGGCGCTGAAATCAATCTGTCTGATAATTCCCCCCATACTGCGGGCCGAGCTAATCGCCTGAATAAATGCATTTTTATATTCAAGATTTCCCAGGAACTCCGGAACCAGGGGAATACCAATACGCAGCTTTGCAGGAAAGTAGGATTCAGCCGGATGACTTGGATGGAATTGCGGTTCGCTTGCGCGCTCGGCGGGGCTCGACTGCATGACAGATAAAACAATTGCTGCATCTGCAGACGTTCCTGCAAAGACAGAGACGCAGTCCAGTGTTTTGCATGCCGGCAGTACGCCCTCTATGCTGACAAGCCCTGGGGTAGGTTTCATGCCAACGATGTTATTGAATCCCGCTGGAATACGACCCGAACCCGCTGTGTCCGTTCCGAGACTAAAGCTGACCAGTCCACGGGCAACGACAGATGCGGAGCCAGAACT
>JAUSCY010000111.1 GCA_030650995.1 Sheuella sp.
CGCCACCTTGTTTGGTGCAATCGCTGCGGGTCAGCCCGGCGCCACACGTGCGCTCGATATTCTGAAAGACGAGCTGTCACGCTCGATGCAATTAAGCGGCGTATGCAAAATCAGCGAAATCGATCAGGAATTAGTGTTTCGTCCCTAGTCTTTCGTTTCTAGTGTTTCGCACCGAGAGGGCGTAACCCCCAGGTCACGAGCAACCAGATTGCTGACAAGGCGCAGGCGGCCCAGAATACTGCCGAAGGGCCACCGGTTGAGACCAGGGTACCGCCCAGCGCACCGCCCAAAAACAATCCAGCCGCCTGAGAGGTGTTGTAGAACCCTAAGGCGAGGCCTTTGAGTTCAGGGGGTGCTACGCGCGACACGAGCGAAGGCTGCAATGCCTCGAGCACATTGAACATCACAAAAAAACCGGTCAAGGCAATGGCGAGCGTGTAAAACCCGTGGCTGGCCGCAGGTAAAAGCGCGCAGACGACGACTAAGCCAGCCACGGCCAGTCGCAACATCGCGCGATGCGCACGATGCTTTTCCGCCACAAAAACGGCAGGAACCATAAATACAAACGAACCAAGAATCACGGGTAAATAAACTTTCCAGAGCTCAGCTGAGGTCAAGCCACCCTCTTTGATGAAAAGCGGAGGCACCACGACAAACATTGCCACCTGGATCAAGTGCAGGCAAAACACGCCAAAGTTCAATCGCAATAAATCTATGTGAGTAAGTACTTGCATCGGCTTAGCAGGCTGTGCAGGCTTGGGACTAGGCGCAACAACGGGGACCACCCAGCGTGCGACCACCAGACAGACCACGCCGAGCAGCGCGATGGTCCAGAACAATCCAGCCAGACCGCCACTTCCGACAATCAGGGGGGCTGCGACGAGCGACACGGCGAAAGACAAACCAATCGAGCCACCCACCATCGCCATCGCGCGCGTCCTGACCTCGGGGCGGGTCGCATCCGCCAGCCAGGCGGTCACGGCTGCTGAAATCGCGCCTGACCCCTGAATGGCACGACCTACAGTGATCCAGAACAAATCATTGGATAGCGCACAGACCACGCTACCCAACACGAACAGACATAATCCGGCGAGTACAACCGGACGGCGACCAAAGCGATCCGAAGCCAGTCCGAAAGGAATCTGCATGAACGCCTGTGTCAGGCCATACATCCCCATGGCTAAGCCAATTTTGACAGGATCATTGCCACCCGCCAGTCCGACTGCGGCGACTGCGAAGACCGGTAACAGTAAAAACAAGCCCAGCATGCGGGCGGCAAACAGCCCAGCCAGAGCAATACTGGCTCGGCGCTCAGTGGGGGTCAGTGATAAAGAAGGGGTCTGGGACATCAAAAGACTTGTTCAAAGAGTGAAAAGCAATCCTACGCTCAAAGCGCAAGCACGTTATAGTACCAAGTTGCCTTCTAGAAACGTGTCATGGACGAAATCCGCATCCGGGGTGCCCGCACCCACAACCTCAAGAACGTGTCTCTTGACCTGCCGCGCCATCAGTTGGTGGTCGTGACCGGCCTGTCGGGATCAGGGAAGTCTTCGCTTGCCTTTGACACGCTATACGCCGAGGGTCAGCGTCGCTATGTAGAGAGTCTGTCGGCCTATGCCAGACAGTTTTTACAACTGATGGACAAACCTGATGTCGATCTGATTGAAGGGCTGTCGCCTGCGATCTCGATTGAACAAAAGGCTGCAGGACATAATCCGCGTTCCACGGTTGGCACCATCACAGAAATTCACGACTACCTGCGCCTGCTGTTCGCACGGGTCGGAACGCCCTATTGCCCTTCACATGGTTTACCGCTGGCAGCCCAGAACGTTAGCCAGATGGTCGATAGCGTGATGAACTGGCCCGCAGAAACCAAGCTGGCGATCCTTGCTCCGATCGCCCGTACCCGCAAGGGCAGCTTTGATGATGAGTGTGCCAGCTTGCAGGCGCAAGGTTTCGTGCGCGTGCGTGTCGATGGTCAGATGGTTGACCTGGACAGCATGCCTGAGCTCAACAAAAACGAAAAACACGATATCGATGTTGTGATCGATCGTCTGCGCATCAAGCCAGAAAGTAAACAGCGCCTGGCAGAGAGCTTTGAGACTGCGCTCAATCTCGCGCAAGGTCGCGTCGTCGCGCTGGACATGGACACAAGCGAAGAGCACTTGTTTTCAAGTCGCTACGCCTGTCCGGTCTGCAGTCACAGCTTGCCTGAGCTCGAGCCACGTTTGTTCAGTTTCAACAACCCCGTTGGGGCCTGTCCGAGCTGTGATGGTATTGGTCATGTAGGATTCTTTGATCCTAAACGCGTCGTGGCGTTTCCTGAACTCAGTCTCGGTTCCGGGGCGATTCGGGGCTGGGACAAGCGCAATGCTTTTACTTTCAGCATGCTCTCGAGTCTGTCGACGCATTACGAATTTGATATCGAGACGACCTGGGAAAACCTGCCTGAAGACATCCGGAAGATTGTCCTGTTTGGTTCCGGTGAAACCGAGATTGCTTTTTTCTATCTGAATGAAAAAGGTCGTAGCTCGGTCAAGCGCCACACCTTCGAAGGTGTCATTCCGAATCTCGAACGTCGCTGGAAAGAAACTGACTCCTCAGCGGTACGCGAAGAGCTCGGTAAATACCGTGCGGTACAGACCTGCCCGGATTGTCACGGCTCGCGTCTGCGTCCTGAGGCACGTCATGTGCGCATTGGCAGCGAAATCATTTCCGCCCCCAAAGCCTTGCTCGATACAGAGACAGGACGTGGATGGCAGGAACGTGGTCTGGCCATTTATGAAGTTGAGGCCCAACCACTGTCCCAGTGTCTCAAATGGTTCCAGCAATTAACGCTCACGGGTGCGAAGCACGAAATTGCGCAACGTATTGTCAAAGAAATCGAAGCGCGTCTGAGCTTTTTGAATAATGTGGGTCTGAACTATCTGTCGCTTGATCGCAGCGCCGATACGATTTCTGGTGGTGAGGCGCAACGTATTCGCCTGGCCAGCCAGATCGGCTCAGGTCTGACAGGTGTGATGTATGTGCTCGACGAACCCTCAATCGGTCTGCATCAGCGCGACAATGACCGTCTGATTGCCACGTTGCAACACTTGCGGGATCTGGGCAATAGCGTGATTGTGGTGGAACATGACGAGGACATGATCCGTCAGGCTGACTGGGTCGTGGACATGGGGCCGGGTGCCGGTGAGCACGGTGGTCAGATCGTCTCGCAAGGCACGCCTGCGCAGATCGAACAGGATCCCGCCTCGCTCACAGGTCAATACATGAGCGGGACCAAGGCGATTGAAATTCCAAAGCGCCGCGCGCTCGACGAAGAACAAAAATGGCTGGAGCTCACCGGTTGCACGGGCAACAACCTCAAGTCCGTTGACTTGCGTATTCCGGCTGGTAAGTTCGTCTGCATTTCCGGTGTTTCTGGTTCGGGTAAATCGACACTGATTAACGATACGCTGGCGGTCGTGATGTCACGCGCGTTGCATCACGCACAATCAGAACCTGCGCCCTACGAAAACCTGCTCGGACTGGATCATTTCGACAAGATCATCAGCGTCGACCAGAGCCCGATCGGTCGCACGCCGCGCAGCAACCCCGCCACCTACACGGGACTGTTCACACCTATCCGTGAACTGTTTGCAGGGACACCCGAGGCGCGCACACGCGGCTATGATCCGGGTCGCTTTAGCTTTAACGTCAAGGGCGGACGCTGCGAAGCCTGTCAGGGCGACGGCGTAGTCAAAGTAGAGATGCACTTTCTGCCTGACATGTATGTACCCTGTGATGTCTGTGTCGGCAAACGCTACAACCGCGAGACCCTTGAAATACGCTATCGGGGTCGTAACATCAATGAAGTTCTGGATCTGACCGTCGAGCAGGCACTGGTGTATTTCGATGCAGTGCCAGCTATCGCGCGCAAGCTCCAGACCCTGATGGATGTCGGTCTTTCCTATCTGCGTCTTGGACAAAGTGCCACGACACTCTCGGGTGGCGAAGCGCAGCGCGTCAAGCTTTCACTTGAACTGTCCAAACGCAGTACAGGCAGTACGTTTTACATTCTGGACGAGCCGACTACAGGCCTGCATTTCCATGACATCGCCTTATTGCTTCAGGTACTGAATCAACTGGTTGAGGCTGGCAATACGGTTGTCGTGATTGAGCACAATCTGGATGTGATCAAAACGGCTGACTGGGTAGTGGACATGGGGCCTGAGGGTGGCGATGGTGGTGGTCGTGTCGTCGTGCAGGGCACGCCTGAAGAGGTGGCTGCATGTACAGCCAGCCATACCGGTCACTATCTGGGGCGTGTACTACAGCCCCGCATCGCTCATAAAAGCTGAACTGAGCAGATCTAAGCAAATCAAGTCACTTGCAGACGCGCAATTATCCCTCGCGCGCCTGCAAGCACTTTCAGCTCTCAGGGAAATTTGACCCCGGCTGCGCGCAAGGCTGCTGCGGCCTCTTCTGAGCAAGTCGCTGAGGCAACCACGGGCACAGGTGATTCACAACGCATACCGCCTGCGTAGGCCCAGGCTTCATATGGGCGACCGGGTTCCATTTCCCGACCCGCAAGTTTGTTACCTTGCCATTGACCCCACACGACTTTGATGCGGTTTGACTTGCGGCATCCACCTGAAGTTTTGTCATCGCACACATTCAGTGCTGTGTTGATCGCGCTCGCTGGAGTCGGGTGGCCACAGACTGCGGATTGGGCGTGTAACAATCCGCCTCCCGCAACGGAGCCTTGTTCCGAGAGCACCGAGGCAACCCAGCCTGGCGCACAGTTACTTTCAACAGTGACCTGGGGTACTGGTGCGCGCGAGGTACGGGCGAAGTAATCACGGACCAGTTGTGAAACATTGTCCGTTGGTAATGTGTCGATAAATGCGAGTGTGCAATTACCGCCCGTAGGTGCGCAAATCTGAACGAGCGACAGGCGGCCCTCATTGATGGCTCGCGGCACCTCTCCGGGCGGCTGGGACTCTGCGAGCTGGGTAGTCGGTGCGCAAGCAGCAAGCGTTGCGACCAGAACAGTGATGAGACTCGTGGAAAGCAATGTTTTAGTCAATCGCTTGTCATGCATGATGATCTCCTTAAAGCTGGTCTCCCATCTGAAACAGACGGTGATGTTCTCGGATTGCAAAGCGGTCGGTCATCCCCGCAATATAGTCAGAGATTTTGCGCGCCTGTGTCATTTCATCCGGATGGCGGTAGTCCGGCGGCAATAAGCGCGGTTCGTGCACAAATGCGCTAAACAATTCGCGAACAATACGTCGCGCCTTGTTCGTCATACGCATCACTTTGAAATGCCGGTAAAGATTCTCAAACAAAAACTTTTTCAAGACATCGGCCTCTTGCCTGATCTCAGGCGAAAAGGCGACTAGTGGACCGCATTGCCTTGCGGCATGCGCATCGGCGGGCGCAGCTTTTGCCAGCGCAGCTGCAGTCGTTCTGGCCACATCGGTAATCAACGTATTAATCATACGCCTAATTGTTTCGGCTATCGCGCGCCGCGACTGTAACGCTGGCCAGGCTTGTAAAACCTGCGCATAATGGCGCGCAAAGATCGGTACGGTTTGCATCTGCTCAAGTGTGAGCAACCCCGATCTCAAGCCATCATCGATATCGTGATTGTTATAGGCGATCTCGTCTGCAAGATTGGCGAGCTGGGCTTCAAGCGAAGGCTGGATCCGGTCAATAAAACGCTGCCCTACGTCGCCGAGTAACTTTGCATGCGCAAGCGAGCAGTGCTTAAGAATCCCTTCCCGGGTCTCGAAACACAGATTCAGGCCATTAAACGCGGCGTAACGCTCTTCGAGTTCGTCAACGACACGCAGGCTTTGCAGATTATGTTCAAAGCCACCGGCATCAGGCGCAAACTCCCGCAGACAAGCATTGAGCTCATCCTGGCCCGCATGGCCGAAAGGTGTATGCCCCAGATCATGCGCGAGCGCAATCGCTTCGGTCAGATCTTCGTTTAACTGCAGGCTGCGTGCCAGTACGCGCGCGATCTGCGCGACCTCGAGCGAGTGCGTGAGGCGGGTGCGAAACAAATCCCCCTCGTGGTTGATGAAAACCTGTGTCTTGTACTCTAGCCTGCGAAAGGCGCTCGCATGCACGATGCGGTCACGGTCGCGCTGAAACGCACTGCGATTCTCGGGTGCGGGCTCATCGTGGCGCCGACCTCGGCTGTGCTCGGGACGTGAAGCGTAGACAGCAAGATCAGGCATAGGGTGTTGCTCCTTGAGCGCGCGTGTTTAAAGCTGAATGCGTAAACGTATTGGGTTAAATCGTATTGCGTTAAGCCGTATTGCGCAAAATCACTCGCGCAACCATTTCAGCTGGCGCGGCACGGCGAATAGCCTCACCGATTTTAGGCATCAGCACAAACTTGATCTCACCAGCTTCTGTTTTTTTATCGCCCTGCATCAATGACATCCATTGTTCGACGCCACCCAGACGCGGCCCCACCGTCGGACATCCAATCGCAGCAACCAGGTCACGCACACGTTGCACATCAGCCTGCGGAAAACCTAACAGCTCTGCAGAAAGATCTGCCGCCATGACCAGACCACAACCAACGGCCTCGCCGTGCAGCCACTCGCCATAACCCATACCAGCCTCAATGGCGTGACCGAAGGTGTGTCCCAGATTCAGAATCGCACGCAGACCTGTTTCACGCTCGTCTTTGGAAACCACCCAGGCTTTGAATTCGCACGAACGGCGAATCGCGATGGCCATCAGCGCAGGGTCACGCGCCCGCAATCCCGCAACATTTTTTTCACACCATTCGAAAAACTCAGGATCCAGGATCAGGCCGTATTTGATAACTTCTGCCAGACCCGCCGACATTTCTCGGTCAGGCAGAGTATTGAGTACATCTGTATCAATCTCGACGGCGACCGGCTGATAAAAAGCGCCGATCATATTTTTACCCATCGGGTGATTGACTGCGGTTTTACCGCCCACCGAGGAGTCCACCTGGGACAACAGCGTGGTGGGCACCTGCACAAACCTCACGCCACGCATATAGACCGCAGCGGCAAAGCCCGCCATATCACCGATGACGCCACCACCCAGCGCCACGATGACGCATTTCCTGTCGAGCTTGGCGCCAAGCATCGCATCGAAAATCGTGTTGAGTGTCTCAATGCTTTTATGTGACTCACCATCTGGCAGCATCACGGTCATCACAGGACAGCCCGTCTGACGCAGGACCTGTGTCACACGCTCGCCCATCAAGCCATGGATCACTGGATTAGTCACCAGGGCAATGGTGGTCGCATCAGCGGGAATACTCTGTGCCAGCGCATCGAGCCTGCCTGGTGCAATATTGATCGGGTAATGGCCCCCAGGTGTCGCGACGCTGACGGTTTGAGTGATGGCGCTCAAGATTGATTCTCTTTAGTAGTGTCTGCCGCAGCGGTTGGCTGTGGCTGGATAAAGGGTGCAAAAACCTGATGTGTAAATTCCTGATCACGCGGATCGAGAGTTTTATCGACTTTTTTAAGCTGTTCGATCAGCTGACCTACCAGCACACCAACGGAAACCGTGCCGGTATCCATGATGAGATCAGCAACCTCCTGATAGAGCGGCTCACGCATTTCCAGTAAGTTGCGCAGGGTGGTTTTGGGATCAGCCGTAGCTAAGAGCGGGCGGTTGCGATCACGACTGGTGCGACGAAACAACTCTTCGACCGTCGCGCGTAAATACACAACGATGCCGCGGCCACGCAGAGCCTGCCTGTTTTCGCTCGCCAGAACGGCGCCGCCGCCCGTGGCCAGCACAATACCGGGCCGAACCGTGCATTCGTTAAGGACCTGGCACTCACGTTTACGGAACCCTGACTCACCTTCAATCTCAAAGATCACAGGTATTTTGACACCACAACGCGCTTCGAGCTCGTGATCGAGGTCTATAAAGTCACGCTGCAAGGCGCGCGCCAGACTTTTTCCGATCGTGGTTTTCCCCGCCCCCATCATGCCAACCAGAAAAATTGGTAGCGTGTGGGGCAGGGTGTATGCAGCAAGCGGCACTGTTTGCGAAAGGGTTGGCCCGGCAGGCAACTGCTCTGCCATGGCAGGGCTCACGTCCGCCTGGGCAGCGGGATTTGGATCGCAGTTTTTGTCACTAGAGGCTTGCATACCGGGCGTCAACGCGTTAATCATGCCCACATTATCCCATTGACCGGGAGGATTAGGCAGACGGGGGACAGGCAAACTACTCAAACAGTCGAGCAAACCCTTGTAAAACCTTTAAAATGACGCGCAATGAGCAAATCTTCCACACACCTCGACGACGACAACTACGACGATGACGCTAAAGCGTCAGGGTCCCGGGTTGTTCGATTTTTCCTTAAGCTGGCCATCCTCACTGCAGGCTTGGGTGCTTGTGCTGCGCTACTGGTCGGCATGGCCTTTGCGCTGGCCTGGCCTAACCTGCCTGACTTGAATGCGATGACCGACTACCGGCCACGGGTTCCGCTGCGTATTTTCACCGCGGACAAGGTATTGCTGGGTGAATTCGGTGAAGAGCGTCGCAACGTACTGCGTTTCAACGAAATTCCAGACGTCATGAAATCCGCAGTCCTCTCGGCCGAGGATGACCGGTTTTACCAGCACGGCGGGATTGACTGGTTCGGTGTGGTGCGTGCAGGTCTCGCCAACCTGATCTCCATGCAAAAAACCCAGGGTGCCAGCACAATCACGATGCAGGTTGCACGTAATTTTTACCTGTCTTCTGAGAAAACCTATTCGCGCAAGTTTTATGAATTACTGCTGACCTTTAAAATCGAGGCCAGTCTTTCAAAAGATCAGATCCTTGAGCTGTATCTGAACCAGATTTATCTGGGTAACCGCGCCTACGGTTTTGCTGCGGCCTCGCGCACCTACCTGGGCAAGCAACTTGCGGACATTACCCCTGCCGATGCCGCCTTGCTGGCCGGTATCCCCAAAGCACCTTCGCGTTTTAACCCGATTGCCAACAAAGCCCGTGCAGTCGTGCGCCAGCGCTATGTTCTGGGTCGCATGCACTCGCTGGGCTACCTGACCGAAACCGAATACAAAGCCGCACTGGCCCAACCTGTAGTGATCAAGTCCTCGGAAGGCACTCCCGCAGGTGGTTATGCCGTACACGGTGAATATGCCGCCGAACTCGCCCGGCAACTCATGATCAGCGTCTATCCGGACAATGTCTATTCACGCGGGCTCAACGTCTACACCACGATTCAGTCAAAAGATCAGGAATGGGCCTATCAGTCTCTGCGTGAGGGCGTACTCGACTACACCCGCCGCGCGCCCTATCCGGGTCCCGAGGCTCAGACGAACATGCCTGCCGGTATCGAAAATGATCCCGCTAAACTGGACGAGTTCCTGGACGGAGTCTTCGAAAAACACCCGGACCGGACAGAAATGCTGATCGGCGTAGTGTTGTCCGTCAAGCCCGATGAGGTCCGTGTCGCGCGCAGCTCGACCGATATCATTACTGTTAAGGACAAAAAAGCGATCGGTGTCATTGCCCGTGCGTTGAACCCCAAAGCGTCCAATGATTTGCGGATTCAGCGTGGTTCAGTCGTCTATCTGCACAAAACCGCTGACTATTGGGAAATACTCAATATGCCAACGGTACAGTCTGCCTTTGTCGCGATGACGCCACAGGATGGCGCGTTGCGTGCGATGGTTGGTGGTTTTGATTTTTACTCGGGTAATTTCAACCGCGTCACGCAAGCCTGGCGCCAGCCCGGCTCATCCTTTAAGCCTTTCATCTATGCCGCTTCCCTTGAAAAAGGCCTGACACCCGGCACAGTCATTTCAGATCAGCCCTTCGAACTCAGCGCTGAGCAAACTGGCTCCAAAGCCTGGTCACCGAAAAACTACGGTGGTCAGTATGAGCAGGCACTCACCATGCGCGAAGCCATTGCCAAATCCAAAAACATGGTCTCGATCCGGATTTTGCAGGCGATCGGCCCTAGCTACGCACAAGACTATGTCAGCCGCTTTGGCTTTGACAAAGCACGCCACCCTGCTTATCTACCGATGGCATTGGGTGCCGGCGCTGTCACACCGATGCAACTGGCCGCGGGATTTTCGGTATTCGCCAATGGTGGATACCGCATCACTCCATTCCTGATTGACCGGGTGACGGACGCCAATGGCCAGGTCATTATGCAGGCTAAGCCAGTCGTTGCAGGAGACTCTGCTGCACGTGCGATTGATGCGCGTACTGCATACGTGATGGATGATATGTTGCGCGGCGTTGCAACCTATGGAACAGCAGCGCGCGCCAGACAGGTTCTCAAGCGTAACGATGTTTCAGGCAAGACGGGTACGACCAACGACTCTGTCGATGCCTGGTTTGCCGGCTACACCCCGCAGTTAGTGGGTGTCGCCTGGCTCGGCTACGACCAGCCCAAATCGCTGGGCTCACGCGAGACGGGTGGTGGCGCTGCCCTGCCAGTCTGGCTGGGCTACATGCAGAATGCGCTTAAATCATTCCCGGAAGAAAAGAGAGGGCCGGTTCCAGAGGGTTTGATCGTGGAAGGTACGAATTTCTACTTTAGCGAATTCCCTCCCGGACAAGCCGTCACAAAGCTCGGCCTGTCAGAGAAAGACGCACCTGGTGCGCCTGCCAAGGACTCGCTGGGAGACTTTTTAAATAATATGGGCGGTGGCAGTACCCGCCCAGGTACCGGACCAGGTCCAGGCAATTAGAGGGTGACCTCTAGCTTGTGACCTGTTTCGTCAGAGCAGATTTGTGACAGGGCGTCATGCAAGTCGGGGCCACCACGCGTATCCTTCCAGTGCTGGCCATCAAACCGGTAATGAAAGCCCCCGCTGCGTGCGGCAAGCCACATTTCTTGCAAAGGCGCCTGACTGTTGATGACGACCTGATGGCCGTTTTCAAAAGTCAGATTAAGCACGTTGCCTTGGCGGGCACTTTCCACGTCAAGGTCGAGTACCTCGAACCAATGGTCAGCCTGTGATTCAATTGCATCCAGGATGGTCTGGACCCGAGTATGGAATTCAGTTTCGTTCATAATCCTTATCCTCACGTTTGAGGGAGTTTGCAGTGATCAGCAAAACCCACTATCGCAGTGTTGTTCGCATTGTAGCGATGCTGGCGTTCGCGTCATGGCTCAGTGGCTGCGGCTATAAAGGCCCGCTATTTCTGCCGGGCAAACCCACTGAACTTGCTCCCGCTGCGTCACCTTACTCCATGTATGGCGCCTATCCGGATGAAGACAGTGCAATCATTCCTTTCTTTGACGAAGATCTGATCCTGATGCCAACCCCGGTGATCATCGAATAACCTGGCTAACACCTATCCGCACGGATTGATTACATTTATCAACACCTGCATCCTGGTCGCGATAGCGAGATTGTCGTTCGGGATGCCCCCAAAACACTGAATACCCATAGCGCCAACATGACTGCTCAAGCTACCGATTCAAACATCCATACTCCCGCCGGTTCGCCACATTTCCATTTCAAGGACGGCGTGCTCCACGCCGAAGGCGTTTCTTTGCAAGCGCTGGGTGAGAAATTAGGGACGCCTTTGTACGTTTATTCCCGTGCGGCGCTCGCGACTGCGTTTAATTCCTATAAAGAGGCCATCGGCACGCGCGACGTACTGGTGTGCTTTGGAATGAAAGCCAACTCCAATCTGGCCATACTCAAGGAGTTTGCGCGTCTGGGTAGCGGTTTTGATATCGTGTCAGGGGGCGAGCTCGCCCGGGTGCTGGCCGCAGGTGCGAATCCCGCGAAAGTGGTGTTCTCCGGAGTGGGCAAACAAGCCTGGGAAATGCAGGCCGCGCTCAAGGCCGGTGTGAAATGCTTTAACGTTGAATCCATCCCCGAGCTCAGACGTCTGTCTGCCGTCGCAACGGAAATGGGTCAATCCGCCCCGGTATCACTACGTGTGAATCCTGATGTGGATGCAAAAACACACCCCTATATTTCGACCGGCTTGAAAGAAAATAAATTCGGTATTGCAATCGAAGAAGCCCCCGCAGCCTATGCGCTTGCGGCCTCCTTGCCGGGGATTTCTGTTGTCGGTGTCGACTGCCATATTGGTTCACAGATCACTGAAGTCGACCCTTATCTGGACGCGCTGGACAAACTACTCAAGCTAATCGATGAGCTCAAAGCTAAAGGCATTGTGCTCAAACATCTGGATATCGGTGGGGGTTTGGGTATCAAGTACGACGACGAAACGCCGCTCGCGCCTAAAGTTTTGCTCGATCGCGTTTTTGCGCAATTGCACGCACGTGGTTACGCCAATCTGCAGCTGGTGATGGAACCTGGTCGCTCGCTGGTCGGCAACGCAGGCGTGATGCTGACCACCGTCCAGTATCTGAAACACACCGAGGCACGCAATTTTGCGATTGTGGATGCTGCAATGAACGACCTGATGCGTCCTGCCCTGTACGAAGCCTGGCACGGCGTATTACCTGTCGTGCCAAATAGCGGCTCAAACGCACCAGCCACGACGTTGTATGACGTCGTAGGCCCCGTGTGCGAAAGCGCCGACTGGCTGGCCCGTGCACGTCAGCTCGCGCTGAACGAAGGCGACATCATCGCCATCGAGTCAGCAGGCGCATACGGGTTTGTGATGGCTGGCAATTACAACAGCCGTCCGCGTCCTGCAGAGGTCATGATCGATGGCGACAAGTACCACGTGATCCGTCAGCGTGAAACGTTCGAGGATTTGATACGCGGTGAAAGCTGCTTACCTTAAGCTTTGGGGTTTAAAAACCCCGTAAAGAAGCTCACGGTATTCGCAGCGAGCGAATCAAAGTGATAGCCGCCTTCCTGCACCACGACAGTCGGCAAATCCAACGCACCAATCTCGCGACCAAGGCGGCCAAAGCCTTCTGTCGTGACGGCGACACGTGCCTGGGGGTCATCCTTGTACACATCAAAACCAAGTGCCAGTACAACGGCATCAGGTTTGAACGCTTTCAAGGTGTCGAGTGCAACGCGCACC
>JAUSCY010000035.1 GCA_030650995.1 Sheuella sp.
ACTTTTCCAGGGAGAAATCCATACCATTCCAGTCGAGGTCTTCGTAACCGGGGGTAATACCAAACACGTGTTCGCTACCTTTGGCTTCACCTTCAATACGCTCGAGCATCCATTTCAGGACACGGGTGTTTTCAGAGAAACCAGGCCAGACGAACTTGCCCTCTTCGTCCGTACGGAACCAGTTCACACAGAAAATCTTCGGCAATTTCGCACCCGAGCTTTCGAGATGCTCACCGAGCTCCAGCCAGTGCGAGAAATACTCAGCCATGTTGTAGCCACAGAATGGCAACATTGCGAAAGGATCACGACGCACAACGCCAAGTTGACCGGCTGCTGCTGCGGTGGTTTCTGAACCCATCGTTGCAGCCATGTAAACGCCTTCAGCCCAGTCACGTGCCTCTGTCACCAGCGGTACAGTCGTGGAACGACGTCCGCCAAAGATAAATGCGTCAATGACAACACCCTCAGGATTGTCCCATTCAGGATCCAGAACCGGGTTCTGAGTCGCAGACACAGTAAAGCGCGCATTAGGATGGGCAGCTTTAACGCCCTTTTCTTTTGCAAGCTCAGGGGTCCAGTCACGGCCCTGCCAGTCAATGGCGTGAGCGGGTGGAACCTTGGTCATGCCTTCCCACCACACGTCGCCCTCGTCGGTCAGTGCAACGTTGGTGAAAATCGTGTCACGACTCAGTGTCGCCATGCAATTAAAGTTTGACGATTTATTGGTACCTGGAGCAACACCAAAGTAGCCAGCCTCAGGATTGATTGCACGCAGATTACCTTTTGCATCAGGTTTGATCCAGGCGATATCGTCGCCGATCGTGGTGATCTTCCAGCCCTGTTGCGCCATACCTTCTGGCGGGATCAGCATTGCAAAGTTTGTCTTGCCACATGCCGAGGGGAACGCTGCAGCAACGTGATATTTTTTGCCCCAGGGAGCTTCAACACCCAGAATGAGCATATGCTCAGCCAACCAACCGGGTGAAGTTTCATTTGATTCGCTGCGACCCATGTTGGACGCGATACGCAGGGCAAAACACTTTTTACCTAGCAAGGCGTTGCCACCATAGCCCGAACCGTAAGACCAGATTTCACGGGTCTCAGGGAAGTGCACAATGTATTTTGTTTCGTTACACGGCCAGACTGCGTCCTTCTGACCTGCGGCAAGCGGAGCACCAACGGTATGTATGCAAGGAACAAACTCGCCCTTGTCACCCAGCACGTCATAGACTTTTTTACCCATACGGGTCATCATTTTCATGTTGACGACAACGTAGGGCGAATCCGACAGCTCGATTCCGATCTGCGCGATAGGTGAACCCAGGGGGCCCATCGAGAACGGAATCACATACATCGTGCGCCCTGCCATTGCACCGTCAAACAACTGATCGAGTTTGACACGCATTTCAGCCGGTGCGATCCAGTTGTTAGTCGGTCCGGCATCAGCCTTGTGCTCGCTGCAGATGAAGGTGCGGTCCTCGACTCGCGCCACATCATCGGGTGACGAGCGTGCGAGATATGAATTGGGACGCTTTTCGGCATTGAGTTTGTGCAACATACCTGACTGCACCATCTCGGCGCACAGGCGGTCGTATTCCTCTTCCGATCCGTCACACCAGACAATGTTGGCCGGTTTAGCCTTGGCGGCAATCTCGGCAACCCACTTTTTTAAACCCTCGTGGCGGACATATGCGGGTGCGTTCAATGAAATATTCATGTAAATGTTTCAGAATGAAGACAAAAAAATCAATTAAGGTAGCCCGAAATATTAGCACCGGAATGACCGGGGAGTAACCCTTAACATGCAACCTAAAGGAAGGGTTAGCCTTAAGCTCAGATATATTTAATATATTTAGTGCTTATGCAACAAAAGCGTGCAAAAAAATGCACCGATTTTGAAAACCACTGGCATTCTGATTATTTAACCTGTCCTGAGCGAAGACTTTTCACTCAACTAGTTATTGGGGTTTGATATTGCCATCTCGAATGACTTTTCCCCATTTTGCAATTTCAGACTGTGTAAACCGGGCCAGATCCTCAGGACTTCCTCCCCCGACCACCGCTCCCTGCGATTTAATCATTTCCATAAAGGATGGCGTTGCGAGTACTTTGGCAGCCTCAGCATTCAGCTGATCGATAATGGGCTTGGGTGTAGCTGCGGGTGCCACCAGGGCCGTCCAGGTATAGGCTTCGTACCCGGTCAGACCAGACTCAGAAATAGTTGGAATCAGACTCCATGAGTCAACACGTTCTTTGGACCCGATCCCGATCGCGCGAAGCTTGCCACCTTTGACCTGGGGACCGGAAGACAGCGCACTATCGAACAACACTGAACACTGCCCTGCGAGCATATCTGTAATGGCCTGCGAGCTGCCTTTATAAGGGATATGTGTCATTTCAATGCCTGCCATTGACTGGAACAACTCGCCAGCGAGATGTGAGGGGGTGCCAGGACCGATTGAACAAAAATTCACCTTTCCTTTATTAGCCTTTGCCCAGGCAATAAACTCACTCACACTGGTGGCTGGATGCTCAGCATTCACGACCATGAGCAACGGGTTCACCGCCGTCAGGATGATGGGTGAGAAATCCTTGACCGGATCATAGGCAATATCTTTAAACAAGCTGACATTGATTGAATGCGGACCACTCGCAGTCATCAGTAACGTATAGCCATCCGGCGCACTCTTGGCAACCTGCCCGGCGCCGATCATGCCAGAAGCGCCCCCTTTATTTTCAATGACAACCTGCGTACTCATGAGTTCGCTCAGTTTCTGGCCGACCGCTCGCGCAACAATATCCGTTGAGCCTCCTGGGGGGTAAGGAACAACCAGCTTGATGGCACGATCCGGGTAAGCCGCCTGTGCCGTGCCAGATAAGGCAATTAAAAGACTAGCGAGCATAAATCGCGCACCGCGAGTAATAGATGGGTATGCCATGACATGTCTCCGTCAATAATTCTTTTTTTATTTTGAAACCAGCTAGATAATGTACGCATAATTATCCTAAGCGTCCACAGGTAATACGACAGGGATGAAAGGAGTATATTTAGTGGTAAATATTAAAATCAGAATAAAACGTCGGGTCAATTGGATTGCATAAGACGCTGAGGGAGACAACCGTGAGCATTACCTTTAAACCACTGCATCAGAGCTTTGTTGCAGAAGTCAGTGACATAGATTTGCGTCAGGTATTTGATCAAGAAACACTCGCCGAACTACGTGCCGGCATGGCCAGGTATGGCGTATTGATTTTTAAAAATCAGCACTTCACTAATCAGGAGCAGCTCGATTTCGCGCAACGGATGGACGGCGAACTGCACGCGAAGACGTCCTCTTCTGTTTTGGCAAAAAACAGATTTGGTAACGAAGCGCTGACAGACATTTCAAATGTTGGTCAGGACGGCAGTATTTTGCAAGCTGAAGACCGGCGACGCATGAATGGCATCAGCAACCGTATCTGGCATACCGATGCGTCCTTTGAGGATCCTGCGGGCCGCTACTCGATGCTGTATGCACGCAATATCCCGCCTGTTCGGGCAGATACCCAGTTTGCAGACATGCGTGCGGCCTACGATGCGCTCGACGACGAAACAAAAAATATCATTGCTGATCTGCATGTCCACCATTCGATCGTTTATTCGCGTCACACGATGGGTTTTGATTTTTCTGAGGAAGAAAGCGTAAAGCTCAAGGGAGCGATTCACCCGCTCGTTCGAGTTTGTGCCGACAACCCTCGTCCGGCGCTTTACCTCGCCTCGCACGCGTCTCGCATCATGGAGTGGGCGATCCCGGAGGGCCGCTTACTGCTTAAAGACCTGATCGAGCACGCCACACAGACCCCATTCACGTGGGCACACGAGTGGTCGCTCAACGATTTAGTGATCTGGGATAACCGAACAACCATGCACCGGGCCCGCCCATTTGACGATGTCAAATACAAGCGAGAGCTCACGCGTGTGACCACACTGGACTTGCCTTTCAGACAGGCTGCATAAACTGCGATTCAAAAGCAAGTCCCAGCGCGCTAAAAAATTAAGTCCCGACGCGGAAATTCGATTGCATTTTACGCAGTAAGGCAATCACGCTTTGTGCAACGATTCGCCCTGTTTTCGGATTCTCTGACGGAATGTTTTCCATCGTCATCGTGAATTTTGCAGAGTCTGAGTCGACCACGATTGAGTGCGTGTTGCGCACCACAACCGGGTCCGCCCAGATTTCCAGCAAGGTATTTTCTGGTCCAACCCCTGCAAGAGCGAGCGCCACCACGACGTTCAAATTCGCAGGAAATCCCTTTGCTGCATCACGCGCATTACCCGTGAACACCAGTTTAGGTTCTGTCAGACCTTCAATGCTGATGTTGTTTTCAACCAAATGCGGTGCACCAGCCAGCCCGTTTGGTGGTTTGCGTGTGATCATACGAACAGAGTGAATCTTCCCCTCTGCTGCGGCAATCATCGCATCCAGACCGATCAACGCACCGGTCGGCACATGAATGATACCGCCCTCTTTCCTGGCCATCTCGATGAGCTCAGGGTGAAACAGCAAGGCACCTACGGACAGCACAATGACTTGCTTTTGCGCTTTCAAAAAAGGAACCGCGATCTCTGGCAACAGCGCCGCCGGCGCGCATTCAATCACCAGATCCGCTTCTTTTTCAAGTTCAGCAATCGTAAGGACTTTAACTGGATGAGCTAGGGTTGCAGCAAAAACCTGAGCACGCTCCTGGTTTTTAGCTGAAACGGCGGTCAGTTCAACACCTGGCACGGCACCACGCGCCAAGGAGGTGGCAATTGACTTGCCAATTGCACCCAGGCCTGCAATAGCAATACGCAAGGGTTTGGTTTGGTTTACGTTAGTCATTGTTGAGATCAGTCGATTTTCATGTTTGAGGATTTCACTATTTCAGCATACTTCGCGATTTCACTTTGAATATGCTGACCAAATACGTCAGGACTGCCGCCGAGCACTTCAATTCCGCGTTCAGAGAGATTCTTTTTGATCTGTGGATCAGTCAACGCCTGATTAATCCAGACATTCATCTGATCAACAGATGCTTTTGCGGTATTGGCGGGAGCCACAATCCCATACCAGGAGTCGGTTTCAAACTTGGGTAGACCTTGCTCAGCAATCGTCGGGATTTCAGGTGCAAGCGGTGCGCGGGTCAGATAGGTCGTGCCAATCGCTTTGAGTTTGCCCGAACGGATATGAGAAATGAAATCTGGCAAATTACCAAACATCAAATCGATATTGCCACCCAGGAGATCATTCAGTGCAGGGCCCTGTGCTTTATAGGGCACATGCACCATGTCGATGCCTGCCATGGATTTAAGCATTTCACCTGCGAAGTGAGGCGTGGTGCCATTACCAAAAGAACCATAGGAAAGCTTGCCCGGATTTTGTTTGGCATAGGCAATCAACTCTTTTAAATTGGTAACAGGTAAATCCGCGCGCACAGCCAGCACATTGGCCGTTCGAGCCATAAGCACGACAGGAGCCAAGTCCTTGGTCGTGTTGTAGGGCAGATTTTTAACCAGTGTCTGATTAACCGTAAAACTATTGGCGACACCTCCAAAGGTGTGCTGATCGGTTGCTTTAGCAACTGCATCAACACCAATCACAGTGCCTGCACCCGGCTTATTTTCAACAAATAGCGGGTTGCTTGCTTGTTTTGATACTTCAGGGGCAACCAGTCTGACCATGTAGTCGAGTGTGCTGGCACCCGCGGGAAAAGGCACAATCACCCGGATCGGCTGGGTTGGCCATGACGCTAAGGGCTGGGCCTGGCAGACAAACGAGACAGCTAAAGCGGACAGACTACACAGCAACCTGAAAAACATGGGAACTCCTGGTGGTGATTGAATGGATGCAATCAATACGTGAAAGTGCAGACTTCGACAGAAGAAGGACTTATTTTTATATACAAGTGTTGTTCGAGCAAGAGGCGTGCCAACTTTTACTAATCAGTCTGGCTGTATGAACGTGAAGTCATAGCGTACTTAAACAGCTCGTACTTAAACAACTTAAATAAGCTCAAGGATCCAAATCAGGAAAGTCAAGGCAGCATAAACACTCCCTGCGAGCACAAACATCATCACAGCAACCCCAGCCGCCTGCATTTCATTCTTGGGGTTTACTCGCTCAATCACAACGCGTCCGAGCAACGACGCGATCGCCAAACTGTACAGAACCGAGGCGGTCTGCACTAAGACCGTGCTGGCCAGAGAAAAACCGAGCATAAAAATTGCGGTGCCAACCATAAAAGACAACAAGCCCACTACATAACCCAGGGCACGAAAAAGAGTGACTCCACTGAACTCCCAGTCAGAAGATGTCTCATTCATACCAACAGTTGACTTTTGATCTGCAGAATCTGACGATTCCAAATTATTTTTTTGCATTTGAGGTCTAAAATAAGGTCGTTACGCAACACAACGCTGCATAGCTTCAAAAGGATTTTTTGTGATTAAAAAATTAGCTGTACTGATATTTGTCGCTTTCTTTGGTTTCGCTCAGGCTGCCCCAGTTGCTGCCCAGAGTACCTCACCCTCGACATCTCAATCCAGTGCTAAGAAAAATACAGGCAAAACCGCAAGCAAGTCTTCAAAAAAGACAAACAGCAAAAAGTCGACAAAAAAGACTAAATCAAGCAAGTCTTCAAAATCAGGCAAAACAAACAAAGCTGGCTAATAGCCTTTTCTGTTGCACTGGATGGATGGCATGGTCGCGCACTCCGCATATTGCGGTCCTGGTCGTTTCCGACTAATTTGATTTTCTCTGGACGACCCTGTTAAGCGCCTGGAGCCTGACAGTCCTAGGCCAGTGCCTCTCTCGCGACTGGACCGATCTCTTGCCACTCAGATTCTGTAAATACTCTTGAACGCGTCAGGAATGCTTTACCCTCGGAGGCTTCCAGCG
>JAUSCY010000125.1 GCA_030650995.1 Sheuella sp.
GTCTTCAACGGCCTGCTCCAGACCTTGCGAATAAGCAAAGCCTCCAACTGGCAGAGCAGGGCTCGCCAGATGCAGCGCTGCAAGGAGTGGATTCCTATGCGACATCTTTAACCGAGACATCCATAGCGGGCAACAAAAGTGAACGGATCCTGATCATCATTTTTTAGCATGCGCAGCAATCGAAAGTTCCTCACCGAGCTTGCCCATCGCTTCATCACGCGCAACATCACCGCATTCATCTGAATGATGATGGTGATGGTGACCTGAAGCGCCATGACCTGCAGCACCGTGACCGGCAGAGTAGGCGCCACCCTCTGGCACAAAAGCCTCTTGCACCAGATCAACCTGCCCCCCCTGGCGACGCACTAAATCAGCAAGCACTCCATCCGGTTCAATATAAGCAGCCTCTTGAGTGAGCATCGCACGGACATGACGATTGGCGAGGTGATAGACAATGCGCATGAGCTCAAAGGAATTGCTGGCACGGATCCGCATCAGCTCTTCAACCGCTGCTTGTACGACAACACGCTCGCCCTGATCTCCGCACAATACGGCCCCGTGCTGCATGTTTTCACCGCGAGCGAGGATCACCGCCACAGCCTTACCGCTTGGCAGCATTGCAGCTAGACGAGATCGCTGACGATCACCATAGGTCAGTTCAAGCACTGGCCAGGGTTGCGCCCATGGTGTTGCGTCACCCTTGGCATGCTGTCGTAATGCAGGATCGCTTGCCGCGCGTTGTTGAGTCAGAGTAATAGCCATATTTTTTAAAAGAGGAAGTAACGTTGAGCCATAGGCAAGGTTTTGGCTGGCGGACAATCGAGCAGCACACCATCGGCATAAACTTTGTAATTCTCAGGACTCACCGTAATTTTGGGTGTGGCATCGTTCAGTTTCATATCAGCCTTGGTCAGACTACGCATGCCTTGTACAGGAGCGATATGACGCTTAAGACCGAGCTCTTGTGGAACGCCTTTATGAATCGCAGAGCCTGATAAAAAGGTAATGCAGCTCGACGCAATCGCGCTCGGTGCTGCACCAAACTGAGGGCGGAAATGTACCGGTTGCGGCGTGGGAATCGATGCATTCGGATCACCCATCGCGGCCATCGCAATCATCCCACCCTTGATGACCGTAGACGGTTTGACACCAAAAAATGCCGGGCGCCACAACACCAGATCAGCAAACTTTCCAACCTCAACAGAGCCAACTTCTTTTGCCATGCCATGGGTGATAGCTGGATTAATCGTGTATTTAGCGATGTAGCGCTTGATCCGTGCATTGTCGCTGGTGGACGGATCGGAAAAACCTGGCTCACTCATTGAACCGCGCTGCTCGCGCATTTTGTGCGCGGTCTGCCAGGTACGCATGATGACTTCACCGACACGGCCCATCGCCTGACTGTCAGAGGAGATCATTGAAAACGCACCGATATCATGGAGGATATCTTCTGCAGCGATTGTCTCACGACGAATGCGGCTCTCTGCGAAGGCGATATCCTCTGCTATGGAGGCATCCAGATGATGGCAAACCATCAGCATGTCCAAGTGTTCGTCAAGTGTATTGATGGTGAAAGGACGTGTTGGATTGGTCGAGGACGGCAATACGTTGGACTCACCGCACACGCGGATAATGTCAGGCGCGTGACCGCCCCCTGCACCCTCCGTGTGATAAGTATGGATCACACGACCTTTAATTGCATCGAGTGTGGCTTCAACGAAACCGGACTCGTTCAAGGTATCCGTATGGATGGCAACTTGCGTATCGGTATCGTCAGCAACGCTCAGACAGTTATCGATCGCGGCAGGCGTTGAACCCCAGTCTTCGTGCAGCTTCAGTCCCACTGCGCCCGCATCGATTTGCTCGTGCAAGGGACCTGGCAGTGAGACATTGCCCTTTCCCAGCAAACCAATATTGATCGGATAAGATTCCATTGCCTGCAACATCCGTGCGATATGCCAGGGGCCCGGTGTGACCGTTGTAGCAAAGGTGCCTGTTGCAGGGCCCGTACCACCACCAATCATTGTGGTCACCCCCGAACTCAAGGCCTCCTCAATTTGTTGCGGACAGATCAGATGGATATGACTATCAATTCCACCTGCCGTGACAATCATGCCTTCTGCTGCAATGACCTCCGTCGCCGGTCCGACTACGATGGTTACACCCGGTTGAATATCAGGATTGCCTGCCTTGCCAATGCCACTGATCCGACCATTCTTGATGCCGACATCAGCTTTTACAATTCCCCACCAGTCGATGATGAGCGCATTGGTGATCACCGTATCGACGCAGTCCTTACTCATGCGCTGGGATTGACCCATCCCGTCCCGTATGACTTTTCCACCACCGAACTTCACCTCCTCGCCATAGATGGTGAAGTCTTTTTCTACCATCGCAAACAACGCCGTGTCCGCCAGACGAATACGATCACCCGTAGTGGGGCCAAACATTTCTGCATAGGCTTGTCTTGAAATTTTCATTTGTCCAGGCTCCCCATGACCGCACCCGTAAAACCGTAGACCATGCGGTCGCCAGCTAGCTCGACCAACTCAACTTCCCGCTCCTGACCAGGTTCAAAGCGCACAGCAGTCCCTGCGGGAATATTCAGACGGAAACCCGTGGCGAGCTGGCGATCAAAGCGCAACGCACCATTGGTTTCGGCGAAGTGATAGTGCGATCCGATCTGTACGGGCCGATCACCCGTATTGGCAACCAGTACATGGATCAGTTTGCGGCCGACATTAATTTCGATCTCACCCGGGGCGACCAGCATCTCGCCTGGGATCATGGGAGTGGTATTCATCATTGATCCTTACTGAATAGGTTGATGCACGGTAACAAGCTTAGTGCCGTCGGGAAAGGTCGCCTCGACTTGTATATCGGGAATCATTTCAGCCACACCTTGCATCACATCGGCACGGCTCAGAATGCTTCGGCCAGCACTCATAAGTTCTGCAACGGTTTTGCCGTCGCGCGCCCCCTCCATGATGGCAGCTGAAATCATTGCGATTGATTCAGGTACATTCAATTTGAGGCCACGCGCCTGACGACGCTCCGCTAGCAATGCTGCCGTGAAAATCAGCAACTTGTCTTTTTCTCTTGGGGTCAAATCCATTATTACTCCTGAACGCTACTGATTAAGTTGCCCATAAACGCGGTGCAACTGCTATACGATCTAAAACACGTGGACGAAGAAATGCCCACGCATTGTGCAAGACTGATTTCAAATACAACGGATTCGCCAGAACACGTCCCACCAATAGACGGGGATGTAATACGGTCCAGACGATGCCGTGCCCTGTCTGGTCCGGCATGTGCTCACGCAAGCTCTGGATAGTCTCTTCATCCCAGGACTTCGAGGCGGGCAATACCGCCCAGACCGTGGCGAGTGCATGATGTCCTCTCAATCCAATCGGTGAAGAAAAAAGCGGATCGCTCCCTCTCAGTACCAGTTTGTCCCGCCAGACTTCTTTGCCATCGATCTCAACGCTCAGTGTCTGATTGAAATTTCCTGCAGCAAAAGTCTCACCCGATGCGTGCCGACCAAAAATCAGATGATCCCAGCCTAACATCGCTCCAGTTTTCGACGCACGAACATGAATATCAGAACGCACACGCGCCTGATTAAAGACAATCGTTTCCTGGGGCAGCCATTCAAACTTCCCCTCCAGTGCGATATCGATTAATTGTGAGGCAGGAACAACCGAGTCGGTTCCATACCACTTGGTCGCCGAGGGATTGGTCACCAAGCCATGGCTGAGCGGGCGGCTGTTAATGATCACCTCTAACCTATCCCCGCCAGCGATACCGCCAGGAGGATGAACAATAATCGCATGGCAGGGTGAAGGCCCCTCGGGATAGAGAGCCTTCTGAATCCGCAGCGGCCCTTTGTGTTGAAAGCCCAGACGCGTTTTCAATAATTGTGACGCCTCCGTGTGCCCAGGCTGCACAAGCGGAGCAACATTAAAGTCAAGATCGAGACGCGCAGTCCAGGAACCAGAAGGCTCAATTTCGTCCTTAAGTTCTGAAGGGAACTGCGATTTTTCATACTCAGGGGCTAGCATTCATTATTCATCTACTGGCGTTGATTGAGCGAGTTATACACTTGTTTAAAACACAGCAATAACTGTGCCACAAAGAATATATCGAACACAATCTGAAATACTGAGAACCCTAGAGCATGACGCACCAACAAAGTGCACGAGATGTCTGATTTTAAAAAAATGCTTTAAAACAAGAGCTTTATGCACCAGTGTGGGACATGGGTGTTTTTTCTAACTACTCTGACTACCTTACTCGGTTCATGAATACTTCATCTGCCTGACTTTCCAGCACACCGCCCACAATTTCACCGCGATAAAAGGCCGAGGCTTGCGCGACAGTCTGGGCAGAGATGAGTATTTGAAGGATTCCCGCACGAACCAGTGTCTGGATAGACGATGCGAACACAACACCTGAGATACCCGCCCAGATCATGGCGCTCATGCACATCGGACATGGCTCACCACTTGTGTAGAGTATGAGATCGCTCCAACCCTGATTCCCATGTGTTGCGACATAATTGTTCATGCAATCGATTTCGCCATGAAAACTCGGATTTTTCCGTGAGTTATTCACACCACGGGCAAGTACCTCACCAGTTTTAGCATGCGTAATCACCGCGCCAAAGGGGTATGAGGGATTTTTTTTACCCTCATTAA
>JAUSCY010000037.1 GCA_030650995.1 Sheuella sp.
GGTTCTGAACAACCTGATTGATAACGCCTTGCGCTATACCCCGGCACCTGGTCAGGTGACGGTGAGCGTCAAACGCCATCTGACACCAATCATTCTGGCCGTTGAAGACTCGGGACCGGGGATTGCACCTGAAGAACGCGAGCGGGTTTTTGACCGTTTTTACCGCGTACTGGGTACCCGTGCAGATGGTAGTGGTCTGGGTCTGGCGATTGTCCGTGAAATCGCACAGCGCCATCATGCGAGCGTTCATGTCGTCGATGCGCACAGACAAAATGGTTCAGGTCCAGGAACATGTATAGAAATCAGATTTCCTATACATAATCTTTAGCAATAACTTTTTGAATCTAAGCTTGATCCCGGAATATGGCCCGCAGGTGTGGTGATACGAACAGGATCGCCATAGTCACAGCACGCAAACCAAGCAGTCCTTTGAAAAATCCACGCTATCCTACACGGAAGGTTTGAGCTGATTCTGCCATATCACCGCTTGAGCACTCCAAAACAACTCAAGCGAATGCTTGTATTTAACTAAAAGCAATAAAAGTTCTGAGCTTGGCCAACGCATACAAAATGCAAAGACTGATTACTGAAGGGCGAGTTTTGTAATCACTTCGCTTACATCATCACAAAAAAAGATTGACACTCGAAAACAATTAATATTACTATATTATATGTAAATATATTATGTTATTTAATAGAATATTGGGATGGGCATGTCAATGAATGAAAAATATCACAGAGAGCCAGCGCCTTTTTGGCACCCACTTACAGCAGGATTGTTATTGGGATTGGTGCTCCTCGCAACATTCGCAATAACTGGACACGGACTAGGCGCAACGGGCTTCACCACACGCTTGACAGCATGGATCGGGATGGAGATTGCGCCTATTGCGACTTCAGCAAACGAATACCTGGGTGTGATGATTGAAGATGGTCATCCTTTAAGTTCGTGGATTACCTGGCAAGTCGCGGGTGTTGCGATCGGCGCCCTATTGTCTGCATGGTTTGCAGGAAGAATTCGCTTGCAGATGGACGGGAAAATCCTAGGAGGAAGTCAACGTCCGCTGACCGCTCTGGCCGGTGGCGTACTGGCTGGCTTTGGAGCTCGAATTGCTGCTGGCTGTACAAGCGGGATGGGATTGTCTGGATCTGCAACCTTGAGCATTGCTGGTTTTGTATTTCTAGTTGCATTTTTTGGTGCTGGTCTGCTGGCCAGTCGACTGTTCAAAACAGGAAAAACATCATGTTAAGCACTATTGTGTCAGGCCTTTTGCTGGGCGCCGGATTTGGATTTGTTCTGGAACGTGCCGGCTTTGGCAGTCCTTGCAAACTGACCGCACAGTTTAGATTGACGGACTGGTCGGTTTTCAAGGTAATGTTTACCGCGATTGTCGTTGCAGCGGTAGGTTTGATGATCCTAGAAAGGACTGGCGTAATTCAAGCCGAAGACCTCTTTGTACCCCCCGCCTTTCTTGGTGCTGCGGCGTTGGGAGGGGCGCTGGTTGGAATTGGTTTTGCCGTTGGTGGTTATTGTCCCGGCACATCTGTCGTGGGATTTGTTTCAGGCCGCATTGATGCTGCAATTTTTCTGATTGGTCTTTTACTCGGAACATGGTTGTTCGCCAGTTTCTTTGACAGCCTTGAGCCTTTGACAGAAATGGGAGAGTACATGAAAGCACAAACCCTGCCTGAGGCATTCAATGTGACCGACATCACAGTCAACGTCATCATGATTATCGCGGCCATTGGCGTATTCGTATTAGGTACTTTTATGGAAAAACGTTCGGTCGGACCAGTGAGCGCAAAAGAAGCTGTTTACGGATCATTGGCCGATCAAAAAAGAAATTGATTTCAACAAATTTATTCAACTGAGTTTACGGAGATTCAAATGTCAAAAAAATCAACGGTTGCAGCATTTGCTCTTGCCATGGCGACTATTGTTGGTGCGCCAATGGCACGCTCAGCAGAGACACCTACTACATCGGGCACGCAGGGTGCAGAACAAAAATCTGCAACAGATGGCGCTAAGCAGCCCGCACAAAACCCCTGCGCACCAGACAAGAAAAAAGCATCCAATCCTTGTGGCCCTAGCAAGAAAAAAGCGAGCAACCCATGCGGTCCGTCGAATCCTTGTGGTCCCAAAAAACGTAAGTCTGGCGACTAAAGTAAATCGTTTTTCTAATTTGGATGATATTGATGACAACCACGCAAGCACCAACACCTGAATACGCAGCGCAAGTATTAATGCGTGTGCAGGTCGGCTACGCCGCTCGGGGAGTCGCTCTTTCTCAGGCTGCTTTGTGTGGTGCAGAGCAATTTATTGCATGGCAACATTATCCAAAAAACGACCATTCCGATTCCAGTACGGGGTATGGGTTTTATTACCATGCGCACGAGCGATCTGAAATGCCTGCATCTGAACATGGTCACTTTCACATATTCAGGCGTGAGCTGGATCTTCCGGAAAAATTCATCCATTTAATCGGTATTGCCTTAGACACAAAGGGATTACCCGTGCGCCTGTTCACCACGAACCAGTGGGTAACAGGTGAGTCAATGGCTGATGCAAAAACAGTACAACGTTGCATCACCGATTTTACGATACGTCCCAAAGGGCGCATGGCGCCAATCTCAAAGTGGATCCGTGCAATGCTGACTTTGTATGCCGTAGAAATTGCATCACTGGTTGATGAGCGCGATTTGATTATTGCTGGGCAAGCAAATTCAGGCATTAAAAAAAGTATTTTTCTCGAAGATCGATCTCATCACTGCCTGACAACATGTCAGATAAATTTGATTGAAAAAATTTCATTGCAATAACGTTATTTAAATAAGAGGTAAATCATCATGAAACTCTACAAATTCATTGCCGCATTATCGTTCAGTACATTTGCGGCACTTGCTCAGGCAGTCACTCTGCCCGGCTCGGTCGTTGACGCCGAATGGCTTGCAAAAAACAAATCTGAAGTACAGATTATCGAGGTCACAAGCGATGTCGCTTCATTCCTGCGAAACCCAGAAATTGAAACTGATAAAAAAACCGGTAAAAAAGTTCTTGCTGAAGTTGGCGGTCATATTGAAGGATCTGCGTTACTTGACTTCACGAAAGTTCGTGCTGAACGCATGATTGAACAAAAAAAGGTTAAATACCTCATTCCAGAAAAAGCTGACTTTGAGAAACTGGTTCAAACTGCAGGGATTCAAGCAGGCAAACCCATCGTTCTAGTTCCGATCGGTCTTGATATTGCAGATGTGGACGAAGCCTTGCGTGTTCTCTGGCAATTCAAAGTCTATGGTGAGCGCAATATTGCCGTACTCGACGGAGGTTTAGCTGGCTGGCTAATGGACGGTAAGGCAGTCTCAACAGAGGACCGCAGGCTCAAAGCAGGAAACTGGCAGGCTCGCGACTATCGCAAAGAGCTGGTTGCGACATCTGACGAAGTGGATGCGGCATCAAAATCCGGTAAAACGCAGCTAATCGATTCACGTCCGCCCTCACAGTATTTTGGTGTGACAAAACGCGATTATGTTTCAGGCTATGGTCATATTGCAGGTGCAAAAGACTTCGCACCTGAATTACTGACAAGAGCTAAAAATGGCGCGCTTTATTTTCTGAACAAAAATACCTACGAGGCTTTGCTAACAGCAAGTGGAATCAATCCTACAATGCCTGCTATAAGCTACTGTAATAGCGGTCATTTTGCAGCGGGTTCATGGTTTGTAGTCAATGAAATTGTAGGTAATACGAGCGTCAAACTTTATGACGGATCACTGCACTTGTGGACAATTGAAGGCCGTCCTCTCGTTAGCGTCCCGCTCTAAGGGAAAACACGGAGTTAGTGCCTATACCTCGTCAGCCCCGCCTTGTGCGGGGTTTTTTATTTGATAATTAACCAGAAAATTCAGTTTCACGTAAGCAAAATGTCAGACCCCCGTCAGCCAGGACGCCTAAAGTTCAGTCCAGATCTGATCAGCCCATGATCCGTTCACAACAATAACCAATATCAGTTCGTTCAATCAGGAGACACATCCATGACGACAGCCACAGCGGGCAAGGTGCATCCAGCGCCACGTCCCATGAGCAAAGAAGAGCGGAAAGTTATTTTCGCTTCATCCCTCGGAACAGTTTTTGAGTGGTATGACTTTTATCTGTACGGTTCACTTGCCGCTATTATTGCTTCGCACTTCTTTTCCGCCGTCAATCCCACCGCAGCGTTCATTTTTGCATTGATGGCCTTTGCTGCTGGTTTTGCTGTCCGTCCATTCGGTGCGCTGGTATTTGGTCGACTGGGCGATCTGGTCGGTCGGAAATATACATTCCTGATTACCATTTTGCTGATGGGTGCCTCAACCTTTCTGGTTGGTATTCTCCCAAGTTATGAAACGATTGGTATTACTGCTCCAATCATCCTGATCGTCTTGCGCCTGGCCCAAGGTCTTGCGCTCGGTGGTGAGTATGGTGGCGCGGCAACCTATGTGGCCGAGCATGCGCCGCATGGCAAACGTGGTGCTTACACCAGCTGGATTCAAACTACCGCGACACTGGGCTTGTTCCTGTCGCTGCTGGTGATTCTGGGCGTGCGTACTGCAATCGGTGAAGATGCTTTCAAAGCCTGGGGCTGGCGCATTCCTTTCCTGGTCTCCGTTGTCTTGCTGGGTGTATCGGTATGGATTCGCCTGCAGCTCAACGAATCTCCTGCTTTCAAGCGTATGAAAGAAGAAGGTAAAACATCCAAGGCACCGATCAAGGAATCATTTGGTCAATGGAGCAACCTCAAAATTGTTCTGCTTGCACTGTTTGGTCTGACAGCAGGTCAGGCTGTGGTCTGGTACACCGGTCAGTTTTATGCGCTCTTCTTCCTGACACAGACGCTCAAAGTTGATAACAACCTCGCGAACATCCTGATTGCTGTGTCATTGCTGATCGGCACACCATTCTTTGTGATCTTTGGTACGCTATCAGACAAGATCGGTCGTAAAGTCATCATCATGGCCGGTTGCCTGATTGCTGCACTGACTTACTTCCCAGTCTTTAAGGCGATCACGCATTACGCGAATCCTGCCCTTGAGCAAGCACAAGCTACCGCGCCTGTTACGGTGATTGCTGATCCAGCAAAGTGCTCGTTTCAGTTCAATCCAGTTGGTACTTCAGCGTTCACAAGCTCTTGCGATATCGTTAAATCGTTCCTGGCGCGTAACGCCGTGAACTATAAAAACGAAGCAGCGCCAGCTGGAGCAGTTGCTAAAGTAAAAATTGGCGACAAAGAGTTCACCTCTTTCGAAGGTGGTGCGCTGAGCCCGGCTGAATTCAAAGACAAAACTGCTGCGATTACCAAAGATATGACCGCAGCTATCCGCACCGCTGGTTATCCTGCTGCTGCAGATACAAGCAAAATCAACAAAACTATGGTTGTTGTTCTGCTGACATTCCTGGTGATTCTGGTCACGATGGTCTATGGCCCGATCGCAGCGATGCTTGTGGAATTGTTCCCAACCAAGATCCGTTACACCTCAATGAGCTTGCCTTACCACATCGGTAATGGCTGGTTTGGTGGATTTCTACCAACAGTATCGTTTGCTGTCGTTGCCGCCACAGGCAATATTTATGACGGCCTCTGGTATCCAATCATCATCGCGGTAATGACTCTGGTCGTCGGCACATTGTTTGTGAAAGATACGCGCCACGTCGATATCAACGAGTAAATAAAAGTTCCCCCGCCAGCTGGGACTGCTGCACCCAAATGGCTTTTTAAAGCTCCTTCGGGAGCTTTTTTTTCGTGCTCAGAGCTTGGTAGCTAGTTTGCGTTTGAGAATTCGCATGAGACTGCCCAGCACAGGGAACTTTTCATATAACTCCTCTGCGGCATCCCAATAGTCACGATGGATCGTGACGAGTCCCTCGGTGTTGAGTACAAAATGGGTACATCCCTGTACCAGCATGGATCGTCCGCTAAGACCAAAATAAAAATCCCACGTAGCAAATGCCTGCTCGTTATGAACGACTACATGCGTGATTTTAAATTTTGGAGTTTGCAAGGTTTCAAACATATGCTGATATACCTTGCTGATACCTGTTAATCCAACAAGGTTGTTAAACGGATCGCGAAAGCATGCATCAACACTA
>JAUSCY010000138.1 GCA_030650995.1 Sheuella sp.
TTATGAGCCGGGGATACACTGGAGTCAGATTCAGATGCAGTCCGGCACAACCGGTATCAATATCCCGCGCATCTACAATCCAATCAAACAAGCCCGCGATCACGATCCGAATGGAATATTTGTCCGTCGCTGGATCCCTGCACTCAGAAAAGTACCTGATACCTGGCTGTTCGAGCCCTGGCGTATGCCTGAATCTTTGCTCGCGCAACATGGCCTCACGTCCGAACAAGATATTTTTCAACCAAGAGTTGATCTGGATGATGCTACCCGGGTAGCGAAGAAAAAACTTTTTTCTCTGCGTGCCCAGCCTGAGATCAAAGCTGGAAAGGCAGCGATTGTTGAAAAACACGCTTCAAGAAAAAAAACTACGACGACACGCACTCAATCCAAACTCAATCCCTCAAACAAACAACATGCTTTTGAATTCTAATGACCAATGATTCACAGATGCGGGGTCGTAAAAAAAGCGACTTACCCACTAAGCTTTGTCTGCATTGTGCGCGACCTTTCACCTGGCGAAAAAAATGGGCACGTGACTGGGAACAAGTGAAATATTGTTCTGATAAATGTCGCATGTCCACTAAAGGCTCAAATTGAATACAGTCATTTACTGGTTTCGCCATGATCTCAGGTTAATAGACAACCCGGGATTCACCAATGCCTGTCAGCTCGCGGACAATATTGTTCCGGTATATGTGAATGACGCATCCCTGACGGAACCTACGCAATGGGAGTTTTCGCGCCTCTCAACGCACCGCACGCATTTTCTAAGTACGGCGTTAACCGGTCTGGATGAACTGCTGCAGGAAAAGGGCAGCAAGCTCCTGCAATTAGAAGGAGAGATTGTTCAGGAATTAGTGGTTTTAGCTCAGTCTCTTGGCACGACGGAAATACATTGTGAAAAAATCGCAGCACCTTTTGAACAGTCTGTGGTCGACAAACTACGCGCAAAAGGACTCAAGGTTGTAGAGACCTGGCAATCAAGCATGCTGGATTTCGGGGCACTACCTTTCACGGTGGAAAACCTAGCTGATATATTTACAACTTTTCGCACACAGATCGAAAAATGCGGACTGAAAGCACGCAAGCCGCAGAAAGCCATATCCATCATCCCTCCTCTGCCTGAAAAATTTAACTTGCAGAAATCCATACCAACGATACATTCAGCCATACAACCACACCAGAAAACGTATCCCTATCCATTAGCCGATTATCCTTTAGCTGTTCATTCTTTTCCTTACGATCAAACTGATTTTTTTGGATCTCAGCAGGCGGCAGTCCGACATCTCGAAAATTATTTTTCGACTGATCTGGCGCATACTTACAAAGAAACTCGCAATGGCCTATGCGGCATAGATTACTCAACAAAGTTTTCCCCATGGCTGAGCATCGGTTCAGTTTCTGCCCCCATGATTATCGAGGCCTTGGATAATTTTGAAGAAAAAAATGGTTCGAGTAAGAGTTCTTACTGGATCTGGTTTGAACTGATGTGGCGTGATTACTTCAGGCTGCTGCACCTGAAGTACGGAAAGTTGCTTTACCGTGAGCAAGGAATATCTTCTCACGCTAAAAATGCGAATAAATATGCAAAGGCTCATCTTTTAAAACATGCTGCGCAATTTGAACAATGGTGCGAAGGTAGAACAGGGGTACCGCTGATTGATGCAGCGATGCGCGAACTCAAGTCGACGGGCTATCTTTCCAATCGCCTGCGCCAAGTCGTAGCGAGTTATCTGATCTATGACCTGGGACTCGACTGGAGAGCGGGTGCGGCGTGGTTCGAATCACAACTTATAGATTACGACGTCTACAGCAATCAGGGAAACTGGCTCTATATCGCAGGCCGTGGAAGCGATCCGCGCGGCGGACGCCCATTCAACGTTCAAAAACAAACACACGATCACGACCCGCAAGGGCAATATCGCAAAAGCTGGGGCTGCACATGAAAACCATTCGACTGATTCTGGGTGACCAGCTCAATCCTGAACATAGCTGGTTTACTGAGGTGAACCCGGACACCATTTATACCTTAATGGAAATACGTCAGGAAACGGATTATGTTTTGCACCATGCGCAAAAGATCATTGGTATTTTCGCAGGGATGCGTCACCTGGCACAGACTCTCTTAGCCAGAGGCCACCGTGTACATTATTTTGAAATCGATTCAAAAGATAACTCGCACGTATTAACTAAAAATCTGGATTTCCTCATTGATCGTTACGAGGCGACGCGCTTTGACTATCAGGAACCAGATGAATACAGACTCGATCAGCAGCTCAAAGAATTCTCAAGCACACTGAAAATTCAATCAGCAATGGTGTCGAGTGAGCATTTCTATACGGTGCGCGAAGAGTGCGAAAAAATATTCACAGACCAAAAACAATGGCTCATGGAACGCTTTTATCGTTTAATGCGGACCAAACATCAGATTCTGATGCAAGATGCGAAAAAGCCACTTGGCGATCAATGGAATTTCGATCAGGAGAACCGCAAACCCTGGGCAGGCAATCCAGCCGAGCCTGCTGATACTAGAGTCACACATGATCATCGACTTCTGTGGGATAAGATTGTTCATGCCGGCGTCAAGAGTTTTGGCGATCCCTGTGCGACGCAGTTCAGATGGCCACTGAATCGCCAGGAGGCTCTTGAACATCTTGACGTGTTCATCCAAAACATATTGCCTGAATTCGGTAATTTTCAGGACGCCATGAGCACCAAGGGATGGCGGCTGTTTCATTCACTGATATCCTTTGCCCTCAATACGAAAATGCTAACGCCTCGTGAGGTCGTCACTCAAGCTGAGCAAGCTTATCTTCGTGACGAGGTCACCTTGGCGACAGCGGAAGGATTTATACGTCAGATTATTGGCTGGCGTGAATATATCCGAGGCATGTACTGGGCCCATATGCCTGGGTACGATGACCATAATTTCTTTGAACACAACAGGCCTCTGCCTGAATGGTTCTGGACGGGTCAGACCAAGATGAATTGCATGTCGCATGCGATTGGTCAGTCGCTCGAGCATGCCTATGCGCATCACATACAAAGGCTGATGATCATCGGTAATTTCTCATTACTGGCAGGCCTTGATCCTCAAGCACTACATCGCTGGTATCTCGGGATTTATATCGATGCATTTGAATGGGTCGAATTACCCAATACAGTTGGGATGAGTCAGTATGCGGATGGTGGATTGCTTGCAACCAAACCTTATGTATCCAGTGCTGCCTACATTGATCGCATGAGCGATTATTGCAAAGGATGCCATTACAACAAGAAACTACGTGAGGGCGATAAGGCCTGTCCCTTTAATGCACTCTACTGGGATTTTTTCGATCGAAACCGGGAAAAATTATCGAAAAATTTCAGATTAGGAATGGTCTATCGCAATTTGCAGAAAATGGATGATGCAGCACAACTCTCTTTCAGAAAGCAAGCTGTGAAAATCCATTCAGATCTGGATAGTTTGTAGTCTTTTGTGCCTGAGTTTTTCAGCAGAATGAACTCAGACACATCATATTTTTATTATTTTAATTTTTTGTTGTTTCTTGTTGAGAAATCTACTTCTAATGAATACTATTCATCAATGGTTGACGTCAGTTCATTAATCTTTAAGGCCAGTTCAAGGTCTTTGTCTGACAAGCCGCCCGCATCGTGCGTGGTCAGCAAAATCGACACCCGGTTGTAGACGTTAGACCACTCCGGATGGTGATCGCGCTTTTCTGCACAGAGCGCGACTTGCGTCATAAATCCAAAGGCCTGATTAAAGTCCTTGAAGATGAAATTTCGTGTGATCGCGCCACCCCGAACATCCTGATATTCCCAGTCCGGCAAAGACTCCATCACAGCCTGGATTGCGTTCTTTTCGTATTTAATAGAGCGGGTCATGCTGCACTCTTTGTAGCGGAGGATTCGGAAGGCAGGAACAAAACAACCACTGCCGTGCAAGCAGCACATCCAGCCATGACCCACAGAAGCATTTCAAAGCCAAGACCTTTGACCGCAGGGCCTAGCAGCCAAACCGCAAAGGAACTGATTCCTAACGATACGGCCAGTCGGATACCCGCGACACGCGAGCGTGAACGGTCATCCACATAACGCACAATCATGACATCTACAAAAGGCACTGCGCCGAAAATGAAAACCATGACACCCAATAGCGCAGTAAACAACCACCAGCCTTGAGCAAAAGAAGCCAGCAGCAACAAAGGGATCTGCAGCAATACAATGCCCAGAAAAATTGGCTTGATGGAGAAGTGATCCAGTAATTTACCCACTACGACTTGCATCAATGAAGCAACGGCGTAGATCACAGCAAGCAATATTCCCAGCACGGCGGGATCTTCAATCACGCCCAGAAAGCGCTCGGTCATCAGCTGCCCATTGCCGTTTGTACTGAGATTAAAGAGGATACTGCCGGTCGCGGCCGATACGGTCATCACGGCCAGCACCCTGGCAATCATTGAGGGCGGCAGACTGACTTTTGCGCCAGCTTTACGTTTAGCGGGTGCTTCTGTTTCTGCTGGGCACGCATAAGCGAACCAGACTCCACAGATAATTGAAATCACGGCAGGCACCGCGAAAGCCGCGCGCCAGCCAATCCACTTAATCAGAAAACCGGTTGCCATGGCGGCCAAGGCAACCCCGAAATTTCCTGCCAACCCATTCACACCAATTGCGAATCCTGGATTTGCAGATTTCTGAACGAGCAGTGGAATACCGACAGGATGATAAATAGAAGCAAACGCACCGACTAACGTCAGCGTGACGGCCAGCTGCCAGGCATTCTGGGACAGGGAAACTAATAAAGTCGACACACCAATGCCGATAAAAAATACAACCATCATGCGCCGACGTCCCCAGAGATCTCCCAGGCGACCCGAGGGTATTGAACCTAAACCGAATAAGACAAACGCACCGACTCCGTAGGGCATGAGGTCTTCCCAACTTTGGAAGCCGAAATCACT
>JAUSCY010000143.1 GCA_030650995.1 Sheuella sp.
TGCGCAATACAACGACGCGCTTGCGATCAGCGAAGTTGAAAGCTGGGAAAAGCGTTTCGATCACTCATACGAGTAGTTTTTTATTGCCTGCTGTGGAAAAGCATTTTTTATTAAAAAGTGTTGACATCTTTTAATCTGATCACTAAAGTACTGACTAATACCTAAAGCGTAGGTTAAATTCTGCGTTTTCAAGGGGAGTAGCTGATCAGGTGGGCAATCCATTTGATGATGTGTTCGTCAATACGTGACTTCTGTCTCCGGGCACATCGGTATGGGGTGTTATTCCCATGCATGCAAGACCTTGGCGGCTGATAACCGACAAAGGCTTCTGCGCTCGCCTGAGTTTTTAATCAATTCCGCATGGTTTTTCCCTCTTGGTTGAGCGCGTGGAAATGAATGATGGATATTTTTTCCCTAGAGTTTCTCTCGGCACTTGGTGCCATTATTTTGATTGATCTGGTCTTGGCCGGTGATAACGCGTTGGTCATCGCCATGGCTGCGCGTAGATTACCTCCCGCAGATCAGAAAAAGGCAATTGTCTGGGGAACGGTGGGTGCGATTGTCGTGCGCTCGGTCATGACGCTCGGGGTGGTCTGGCTATTAAAAATCCCGGGTCTTTTGCTTGCGGGCGGTGTGTTGCTTGTCTGGATTGCCGTGAAACTTCTGCTTTCAGATCAAAACGACCACGACAACGAACACGGCAAGGGTGAAGCGACCTTAATTGGCGCTATGAAAACAATCATCATTGCTGATGCGGTCATGGGCGTAGACAATGTTCTAGGCGTGGCAGGCGCAGCGCAAGGAAATTTTCTGTTAGTTGTCCTTGGGTTGTTGATCAGTATCCCGATCGTTGTCTGGTGTAGTGGTTTGGTGTTAAAACTGCTGGATCGCTATCCTCAAGTCATCTATCTGGGCGCAGGCGTTCTAGCATGGACAGCCTCCAAGATGATGTTTTCGGAGCCATTTGTTATAGAGTTTATGGGTGACTACGCTCGCTATACCTGGGGCATTGATTTCCTGGTGATAGGCGCTGTTTTACTTGCTGGATATGTAAAAAAGCGCAAAGCTTAAGTGATGAGGTAGTGCCGGATGCCTGACAAAATAGCGTCCGGATGCAAAAACTCCATGAGACTGGAAGCTATTCAGTCTCATGGAGTCAATGATTAATCTGCAGTTTTACTTACGCAACTGCTGATTTTTTGTTACCCATTACCTTACCGACAAACAGTACGATTGCTACGCCTGCTAACGGTCCGACAGTATGGAGGATAGGCAGTGTTGTATCGACCCAATCCTTGACTGCAGGATCACCAACAGCCATTTCACCGGCAACCCAGCCTAGCAATCCGCCACCGATCGTAATGATGATAGGAAATCTTTCCATAATTTTTAGCAGCATTTGCGCACCAAAAATCACCAGAGGAATACTGATGGCCAGACCAATTACCAACAAAGGCATACTGCCTTTTGCTGCGGCAGCCACACCCAGTACGTTGTCCAGGCTCATCACCAGGTCAGCGAGCAAAATGGTTTTAATGGCTGTCATCAAGTGATCGCTTGAGGAGATTTTTTCCTCGCCATCTTCGGGGAGCAACAATTGAATGCCAATCCAGATCAGCAGACCTGCACCTACGAGTTTCAGATAGGGCAATGTGAGTAATTTGACTGCGAAAATCGTCAGAACGATACGCATCAAAATGGCTGCGCCCGAGCCCCATAAAACTGCTTTCTTTTGCTGCAGGGGAGGTAGTGATCTGGCTGCTAGGGCGATTACAACTGCGTTATCACCTGATAGGACAATGTTGACGCCGATAATTTGGAGTAGTGGAATCCAAAATGTATTGAGTGAGAGATCCATAGTGTCTTTTTATGATGAAAGTGGACGTGAGAAAGGACTTATATGACTAATAAGAATCGCGCGTAGTTTACACCCTGCTTACACTTAGACACTAAAGGTATCGGATTGAATTTATTAGCTATGCTGCGGCGCAGCATAGCTAATTTGCATGGGATTTCGTTGTAAAAAACTTACACGGTCTTAAAAGCGAAAATTTGTACAGGTCACACAAAGGCGAAACTGAGGAATCAGCGCTGCTTTTCGTAGTTCGAAATCAGATCAACTTTCGGTTGCGATTTACCGCCGTCAAAGGTACTGGCCAGATATTTGTCTACGATTGCTTTGGCTAATTCCGGACCAACGACCCGTGCACCGATCGTAATGATCTGCGCATCGTTGCTGCGGCTCGCGCGTTCCGCTGAATAGGTGTCATGACATTGCGCAGCACGGATACCCTGTACTTTGTTCGCAGAAATAGCCATGCCTATTCCCGTTCCGCATAACAGCACTGCACGTTGTGCGTGCCCTTTGATCACTTCCTCTGCTACAGCGAAAGCAATATCAGGATAGAGCACTGCTGCTCCATTATGGCAACCTAAGTCGAGGATTTCGTGCCCCGCATCCAGCAAGTGTTTTTTGATGATTATTTTTAATTCGTATGCTGCTTCGTCACAACCAATTGCAAGCTTCATGATGACCTTTAATTTTGGGCTGTATGGGTGCCGGAGGGAGTTGTATGGAGTAGGAGGTGTTGAATTGAATCGGACATGGAGTTAAGAATCAGCCAGCAAGACGTCGCTCCTGCATCCAGCACACCGATAGATCGTGCACCCAGCCTGGCTGAGCGACCGATACGGGCCTGCATGTTTTTGGTTGAGTTTTTGCCAGCTTCGGCTGCGCGCGCCATGCTCGTCAGCGCCTGATCAAAGCTGTCGCCACGAATGACTGAAGCGTTGAACGCCTCCAGAGCAGGTAGCAGCGTATCAATCAATGTCTTGTCCCCAAGCTCTGCCTGCCCCATGCTCTGGATGTTGGCAACGCCTTGTTTGAGGGCAAGACCGAATAATTCTGCATCCATGCGCGGATATGGTTTGAGTACTGAGACCCAGCCGTCAAAGAACTTTCCATAAAGCGGCCCCATTGATCCGCCAATATCGTCCATTAATGCCTCTGATAGTTGAGCAAATGCTGTCGGCAAGTGTTCTGAGTCCTGACCTAGATTCTCCAGTCTTAGCGCGCACCCACTAAAGCCTTTTGCCATGTTGATGCCATGATCACCATCACCGATCAGGCCATCAATCTCACTGAGGTACTGTCTGTTTTGGATAATCGTGGCAATCATGTCGCAGACGATTGTCCGGGCCTGCTTCAAATCAATGCTCTGGCCTTTTATGGTGTGGCTGCTAATGGAGATCGTTTCAGCAGGAATCTCTGACATTTGAGGAGTATGTGCGGGTTTTTGATCGGTAAAGCGCTGTACAGTCCGCACCCCTTGAATTCGCATTCCTACCGCATCACAGGGGTGTTTCATGCATGCAAGGAGCTCCTCATCGAGTTTCATCAGTGTGAGCGTCACACCCATCATCTCCAGGGAGGTAAAAAGATTACCGACCTGATTAAATGCAATTTCGATGCCTTTTTCCTTAAGTATCCGAGCAATTTCTCCATAGAGAATGTATTGCTCCATGACCGGTGTGGCGCCCAGTCCCGAGACCAGAACTGCGACGCGATCCCCCTGTGAAAAGGGTAGGTCAGGAAGAAGCGCCTCCAGCATCATCTGCGCCATTTCTTTCGCGCTGACCGTCACGCGCACATCGATACCCGGCTCACCATGGTGTCCGATACCGACCTCCATGTTTCCCGGGGCAATGTTGAAATTGGCTTTACCTACTGCTGGAATAATGCAGGCGGATAAGCCAATGCCGATACTGCGTGTCGAGTCGATCGCTTTTTGAGCAAGTGCAATGACCTCATCGAGCGAGACGCCCATATCGGCTTTTGCGGCAGCTGCTTTCCACATCAGGATTTCACCCGCTACACCGCGACGTTTGTTTTCTTGTCCTTTAGGTGCCGAGGCCACATCGTCATTGGCTACGACACAGCGTACGATCATGCCTTCGTGCTTGGCCATCTCGACAGCCATGCCAACGTTCATGTTGTCGCCTGCATAATTCCCATACAGGCAGGCTATACCTGCGCCACCATTTGCATGCCGCATGGCATCGAGAAAGCTTTTCGCAGTAGGAGATGAAAAAATTTCACCAATAGCGACTGCATCGACAAGACCGTTCCCCACGTAGCCTAAAAATGCAGGTTCATGACCGGATCCGCCTCCCGTCACAATACCGACCTTTCCTGTTTGTGGTGCTTCTATGCGTTTGATGACTCTGGGGTTTGCAGTGGATGCAAGCGTGTCAGCATGAGCAATTAACCAGCCGTGGAGCATATCCTCCACAACCTGATCGGGATCGTTGATCACACGATTCATGGGGGCTCCTTAAACTATTTGTTGGACGTATCGAGATGTGTATGAACAAAATCAAGTGCCTGCGAGAGTGCGAGCTCAATCTCGGTCAGTGGCACCGCATGACTATGTCTGTTGGGTTTTGCGTCAGGCAGTCGATGCAAACGCAACGGCATTTCAATCGATAAGCAAAGCGGTGTTTGCGCGATATGTTGCAAAATCAGGGCACAATCTACTGTGCCCTGGCCTAGTCCCGAAAAGAAAAATCCGTCATCGCGTTTGCTGACGTCTTTAATGTGTGTGTACAAGCATTGCGGCAAGGCATCTAGCGCATCCTGAGTCGCATTGACAGCAGGGCGGTGGGACACCGTGTTGCCAGCGTCGTAGTTCAGGGCAACTCTGGGATGCGCAATTGAAAGTAAAAGTTCTTCTGAATCAGAGGCAACATTCAATAAGTTGTCAGAGCCATCGCCCGGGTTTTCCAGGCCAATCCACATATCAAGTTCTTCGGCATGCCGAGCAAGTATTGCGATGTTCTGAAAGAAGCGTTCGCGGGTTTTTCTCGCGGAGGCATTGGTGTTGATCACTCTCGCCCCAATTTTTCGTGCGAAATCCATGCGGCCGCGAAAGACCTCGACCGCATCTTCACGTCCGAGATCTATATGGGATGAAAACGCATAACAACCGATTCCCGAATCACTTAGCCAGCGTGCATACTGAACTGACTGTGCATG
>JAUSCY010000146.1 GCA_030650995.1 Sheuella sp.
TGGTACCAAGCAAAATGAACAAATCATCGACGCGCTCATGGGCGAGTACCGTGATCGTTTCCTGATGCACTACAACATGCCTCCTTTCGCTACGGGTGAAACGGGTCGTGTTGGTACACCAAAGCGTCGCGAGATTGGACATGGCCGTCTGGCTAAGCGCTCACTCGTGCCTTTGTTGCCAGATGCAGCCGATTTCCAGTACACAATCCGACTTGTGTCAGAGATCACTGAGTCAAACGGCTCCTCATCGATGGCTTCTGTTTGTGGCGGCTCGCTCGCCATGATGGATGCCGGTGTGCCCGTTAAGGATCATGTCGCCGGTGTTGCGATGGGTCTGATCCTGGATGCAGGCAAATTCGCCGTACTGACAGATATTCTGGGTGATGAAGATCACCTTGGCGATATGGACTTTAAAGTCGCTGGTACCGAAAATGGTATTACCGCTTTACAGATGGACATCAAAATCCAGGGTATCACCAAGGAAATCATGCAGGTTGCTCTGGCGCAAGCCCGTGATGGCCGTCTGCATATCCTCTCGAAAATGCGCGAAGCGATCCAGGGTTCGTCAGGCGAGTTGTCGGCCTTTGCTCCACGCATGATCTCGATGAAGATCAATCCTGAGAAAATCCGTGACGTGATTGGCAAGGGCGGTGCAACTATCCGTGCTCTGACCGAAGAAACTGGCACACAGATTGATATCGGTGATGACGGTACGATCACAATCTCGAGCGCCGATCTTGACCGTGCACACGAGGCTCAGCGCCGTATTTCGGAACTGACAGCTGACGTCGAAGTTGGCCAGGTCTATGAAGGCAGCGTTTTGCGTCTGCTGGACTTCGGTGCGATCGTTCAGGTTTTGCCAGGTCGTGATGGCCTGTTGCACATCTCTGAGATTGCTAACTATCGCATTGCTAACATCAATGATGTTCTGAAAGTTGGTCAGGCGATTCGCGTGAAAGTGATCGAGGCTGACGACAAAGGTCGTCTGCGTCTGTCGGCTAAAGCAATCGGTGGTATTGAGCAGCAAGCTGAAGGTGGTGTTCCAGCCGCCCCAGTTGCTGCACCTGCTGCCGAGGCACCACCAGCCGCTCAGTAATAAGAGTTGTTGTACAAAGCCCTGCAAGGTGTCGAGCCTTGCAGGGCTTTTTCTTGGCTGCTCCAAATATACATTTTCACAATTACTAACAAAATAAAAAGATACTAAAGGGAGGATTCACCCCCCAATTCGGCACAGGGAATGTAAAGTTAAAGAACTATGTATTTTCTCTATGACCAGGTGCTTAATGATCCAGCTTAAAGATATCGAACAAGCCCGTCTGGCGCTAAAAGGGCAGATTATTGATACGCCTTTTACCCATTCCCGCACACTGTCAGAGATTCTCGGTGCAGAGATCTGGCTCAAATTTGAAAATCTGCAATTTACGGCCTCCTTTAAAGAGCGTGGCGCCTATAACCGTATGCGTACGTTGACCGCAGAGCAACGCAAATGCGGTGTGATCACGATGTCCGCTGGTAATCATGCACAGGGTGTTGCCTATCATGCGCAACGCATGGATATTCCAGCCGTGATCGTGATGCCGAAGTTCACACCGACAGTTAAAGTTGCCAATACCCGCAGGTTTGGTGCCGAGGTCATTCTGCATGGTGAAACATTCGATGATGCGCGTGCACTAGCACTGGAACTTGCTCAGACCCGACAGCTCACTTTAGTTCATCCTTACGATGATGATGCGGTGATTGCCGGTCAAGGTACGATTGGTCTTGAAATGCTAGAGATCAAGCCAGATCTGGATATGCTGATTGTCCCGATTGGCGGTGGCGGATTGATCTCCGGTATCGCTACCGCTGCCAAGGCATTGAGACCAGAGATCGAAGTGATCGGTGTGCAAACAGAAGCATTCCCCTATATGGCAGCAGCTGTCCATCATCAAACCATAAAAGGCGGGACACGCACGATTGCCGAAGGTATTGCAGTTAAAACACCTGGCGTGAAAACACTGGAAATTATTCGTCAGAAAGTCGATGACATTGTGCTGGTTTCCGAGCGTGATATTGAGTACGCGATCGTGACGTTACTCGAAATTGAAAAGACGGTTGTAGAGGGGGCGGGCGCTGCAGGACTGGCTGCGTTGTTACACGCACAATCCATGGATGACACGCGCTTTGAGGGTAAGAAAATAGGCGTAGTGCTATGTGGCGGCAATATAGACCCGCTGGTACTCGGTGGACTCATTGAGCGCGGTATGGTCAGAGCAGGGCGCCTGACGCGAATTCGCGTCAGTATTCATGATTTACCAGGCGCACTATCCCAGATTACACAGCTCGTGGCCGATACGGGAGCGAATATTACGGAGGTGAATCACCAGCGCGCGTTCACTTCGCTCCCGGCCCAGGACGTTGAAGTCGACCTGGTGATGCAGACGCGCGGGCATGAGCATGTCGATGAGATTTTGACGACATTACGTGCACAAGGATTTCGTGCGGTGCGAGGAGATTAAAAATGAAACTTTATATCGCTAACAAAAATTATTCATCCTGGTCA
>JAUSCY010000042.1 GCA_030650995.1 Sheuella sp.
CGCGTACGCCATGCCCCTGCTCTAATACAAAGAGTGGGTTAATTTCGGCCTCGGTCAATTGCTCGCCGAGTTGTGCCACCATGCCAGAAAAAGCGACGATGGCAGACACCAGTGCATCCACGTCTGCAAGAGGCTTGCCACGATAGCCATCGAGCAAAGGCCAGGTTTTAAGTTCCCGGGCCATTTCGAGAGCATTTTCAGGGCTCAGCCCACCTTGAGCGGGAAGCAGGCGCATGGTCGTGTCTTGTAGCAGCTCAGCGGTCACGCCTCCCATACCCAGCAAAATAGCCGTCCCTAAAGGATCGCGATGCATGCCCAGAATTAATTCAGTACCGCCAGTCACCATTTCCTGAATAAGAAACCTGTCGGGTGTCACGCCCGTATTCGCTTGCACTGTGGCTGCCATCTGGACGAAACGTTCATCCATCTGACCGGAAGCAAGATTCACAGCCACTCCCCCGATATCGCTTTTATGCAGAATTACGTTGGATAAAATTTTAAGAACAACACGGTTTCCCAGATTGACGGCTGCTGTTTTTGCTTCATCAGCATTTGTGACGACGATTTCCCTGACACACTGAATGCCAAATTTTGAAAACAAGCGCTTGGACTGCTCCTCGTCGAGATTACCTGCGGGGATGTTTTCCAAACTCACCGTTTGATTTGAAACGGGTTGCCCACTGGGAGCCTTCCACTGACTGGCGTGCAACATCGCACTCAGCGCCGCACTACAACTTTCTGGCGCGGAAAAAGCAGGTACGCCATCCTGAGTCAACAGTGCACCAATTTTCGGTGCGTGTGGACTCACATAAGCAATCACAGGCTTATCTGTAGAAGCCAGACAGCTTTTAATCGCATCGGACATCAGCTCAGGCATTGCGAGCGCTGATGCACCAACAATCACAACCAAAGCATCATATGTCTCGCTGCGCAATAATGAGCTGATTGCGCCTTTAAGCAGATCAGGCTTTAAGCCGGCGAGCGTGACATCAATCGGGTTACGATCCAGCGCTGCATGGTCACCGGTTTGCAGTGCGCGAAGCTCCGCCGCGCAAGCCTCATCAGGTGCTGGCGTTTCAAAACCTGAAACACCCAGCGCATCTGATACAAGAGTCCCTGCCCCTCCAGTTGAAGTTAAGATCGCCACACGATTTCCACGCAGTACGCGCCCGGTTGCAAGCGCCGCGGGAATATCCAGCAGTTCATCAAAGCTATTCGCACGAATAATTCCGACTTGCCTGAACAAAGCATCATACATACGGTCAGTACCGGCAAGTGCACCAGTGTGTGAAACCGCAGCTTTAGCACCGGCCTCTGAACGACCTATCTTAAAAGCAACTATTGGCTTGCCAGCCCGAGAGGCTCGCAATGCCGCCTGACGAAATCTCTGCGTATCGCGAACTGCTTCAACATATAACGCTATGACCTTGGTCGCCTCATCATCAATCAGCCAGTCGATAAAATCCGCAAGCTCCAAATCGACTTCATTGCTGGTAGAGATGAGTTTGGACAAGCCAATCCCTCTTGCTGCAGCGCGTGACAGCAGAGAACCAAGAATGCCACCGCTTTGAGAAATCAGACTGACGGCACCGGCAGGAAAATGGTCCATTTCCAAGGCGCCCGATGCTGACAATACGATTCCATCGGTAATGTTCACCAGACCAATGGTGTTAGGACCGAGAATACGCATGGCGCCCGCAGCCTCGATCAGTTCGGCCTGACGTCTCGCGCCCTCCTCGCCCACTTCGGTGTAGCCGCTCGCCAAAACGATCGCAGCGGAGCAACCCATCTTTGCTAATTCCCTGACCGCTTGGTGCGCGCGTTCAGCACCAAGCAAAACAATTCCTACATCTGGCACGGCGGGTAGCGAAGCAATATCAGGATAGCAAGTCAGACCAAGGATCTCAGTAGCTTTAGGATTCACCGGATATATTTCACCAGCAAAACCATGCTTGAGCAAATAGGAGACCGGTCTGCCAGCAGTTTTTTTCGTATCAGCAGAAGCGCCAATCACAGCAACGCGCTGAGGCCTCATCAAACGGGAAATAGCATTCATTGCGCTTTAACCCTTTTTGCTGTTGGTTTCAAGAAAAGCCATCACCGCATTGCGATGTTCGGTGCTTGTGTAGCAGATACCTTGAGCCTGACTACCTTGTGCAAACACCTGATGCGCCGTCGATTCGTAAGTCTGATTCAAAATCGTTTTTGACAGCGCTAAGGCAGTGCCTGAACCTTTACTCATTTCCTTTGCCCAAGCCTGCGCTTGCGCAAGCAAGTCATTGCTTGAAACTTGACGGTCTAAAATGCCAAGCGATAACGCTTCTTCAGCATCGACACGGCGACCTGAAAAAATAAGTTGTTTCGCCATCGACAAACTAACCCGTCTAGGTAGCAAATACATACCACCGCCATCAGGAATAATGCCTCGATTAATATAAGACCAGGTGAAGTTTGCATATTCACTGCCGATCAGAAAATCGCACGCTAAAGCAGTATCTGCACCCAAGCCCGACGCAGCACCATTTACCGCTGCAATCGTTGGCTTGGGCATCGTATGCAAAAGTGTCTGCGTGTGATGCACGCGCTGCTGTCTGTGCCAGCCGTTGAACGCGATTTCACCTGTGGGCGCACTCATGCGCTTTTCCATGCCTGCTATATCACCACCAGCACAAAACCCTTTACCAGAACCAGTAATCACCAGGGCACGGATAGCTTTATCAGCAGACACACGCTCAAGAGCATGAATGAACTCATAACGCATGTCGTCACTCATTGCATTGCGCTTGTCCGGGCGATTGAAGGTAATCGTTGCAATCGAGGACTGAACGTCCATATCTATCAGTTTGTATTCCATGTGTATTCCTGTCGAATTATTTATTGAATTTGAATTTTGTTTTCTGTGATGATTTTTTTCCAGCGCGTCTGTTCGCCTTGAACATAAATATGCAAATCAGACGGCGAGCCCACCACGATGGTCAGTCCCTCATGTTCGACTTTCTTAACAAAATCAGGATTGTTTACCGCATCAGCAATTGCAGAATTAAGTTTTGCGATCACCTCTTTCGGTGTCCCTGCGGGTGCATACAAACCGTACCAGCTTTCCACTGCGTAACCTGGAATGGATGCACTAACAGTTGGAACGCCACTCAATGCGGGCGAAGGCATCGCACTGGTGACAGCAATCGCACGCAATTTTCCACTCGCCATTAAAGGTGAAACAGCCGCAGCAGTCCCAAAAAAAAGATCAACCTGACCTCCTAACAAATCCGTCATCGCCGGCCCTGCGCCACGATAAGGAATATGCGTTAAATCTACTTTTGCTAGATTGACAAACATTTCGCCAGCGAGATGAGCCGACGTACCGTTGCCTTGTGATGCATAGGTCAGCGAACCGGGCTTTAACTTCGCAGCGGCAATAATCTCATCAACAGTTTTAAATGGGCTTTCTGTTCTGACGACTAATACGTTAGGCCCACGCGCCACCAGAGCAACTGGCGAAAAAGAAAGATCATTTTCATAAGGTAATTTAGACTGCAGGCTTGGATTGACCGCATGCGCAAACGTTGCCATGACCAGTGTGTATCCGTCAGGAGTGCTTCTGGCTACAGCGTCCATACCGATCACTGTTCCGGCACCAGGCTTGTTTTCGATTACAACAGCCTGGCCTAGCGCTTTGGCCATCCCGGCACCCAGCGCTCGAGAGATCTGATCTGTACCGCCACCTGGAGAAAACGGAACAATCAGACGAATAGCTTTATCTGGAAATACGGCCATTGCTGAAAAACTGGCTGCGGTGAATACCAGCGCTAAAACGAAGCTCCCCAGAAAAGGGCGTCGGGGCATAAAACTCATATTCTCTCCATAACCTAAGCGCTACAGCATCTCAGGCGAGTAAGATTTCGATGCAAAATCCAGTTCAAATGATAGGCTAGAATCTTAGTGTTGGTGACTAGTCAATTCCAACAGATGGAATTATGTAAAAATAATCATTCAATCAAGAGCAACATAATCAAAGACAAACACACACACAAACTTGGAGAAAAACCAGGCCTTTCTCCCAGTAATCGCTCACTGGTTCGGGGTATAGAAATTTTGCGAGCGTTTAGACCGGGTTCTGATCTGCTGGGAAATAGTGAGATTTCCGAATTCTGACAATTGCAGCACCAAAGATGCGAGAACTCGCATAGCATCACAGTGGCAAACTTCATTACGGCATGAAATTGAATCAGCGATTAGGGACGTTCAGACACAGGGGTTTTGTGTGGCTTCGTGGCAACCTGGTGTAGTCGCGGTCGCTACACCATCGCAGGTCGGAGGTTCAACGTATGCCCTGAATGCCAGCACCTCAACGCACGACAAATCCGTTGATGTGATTGAAAACCTGGCAATGCCGTTAATGAAGCTTCGAGATGAGATTCAAGAATTATTGAACGAAGAATCTTCGGAGTTGAAATAGTCGGACAGCTGGAATGATGACAGTGTTGGTATCAATAGCACTTCCCATTAGTTTCAACAATCCAAGATCTACACCCCAAATTGTTGAAACTAAGGACTAATAATTTCCAGCACCCGCCAACTGAACGCTCGCTATCAAAACGAACAGTTTGACTGAAATAAAAGGCTTATGGCGCTACAAATCCAATAGCTGTTTTCTCAATCAACTCAACCATGAGTTCATCGCCGACTTTAACTTTGTCGAGGCCCTGAACTTGTTTATCAATTTTTACCATAACAGTTTTCATGTTTGGCAATTGAAGCGCTGCAGTCCGGTTTGCGACATCGATTGAGGTAATTTTTGCTGTGTAAATTTTGACGTCTACGGTTTCAGCAAATGGTAATTTACCTTTTGCACTCATGGTCACAGCCGACGATGATGCAGTGCCAGGCTTACTCGCTGTTTTTGGAGTTAAACCTACAGCAATCGACTCTGTGTACTCGACAACAAATTTATCTCCCTTTTTAATTTGATCAAAATTCTTAACGCTTTTAGGAGCGACGAGGCCTTCGACATTACCAGCACCGTCTTTAAGCATAATAATGCGATTTTGTGCATCAACTGACTCAACTGTCGCAGTGATAACCGAAACATCAGAAAATACAGGCTCGAGCTTAGTTGACTGAGCAATACTGATTGACGCAGCCAAAGTAAGCGAGGTGAATAATGCTGAAGACAGTATTTTTTTCATAAAGAAGCCTGATTAAGTTAAGCGGACACTTGGAAGAAGTACAGTGTTTATCTTAGCAGGTCTGCAATACTGAAACGTGCTTAGAAGAATTCTTTCAGGAGTAATGAAAAATGAATACTAAAGCCGTGTTGGAACGAATCAGCATGATTATTCTATTTGGAGCCGCTGCAGTACTTTTCGTGATTGGAATTATCTTAATCAGTAGTGGGGATAACTCCGCCTATTCAATAGGTGTTTTTTTGGTTTTGGTGGGGGTTGCCTCAGTACTTGCTCACTATCTTATCAGATGGATCATTCGCCGGTTTTAACCTGAAGGTTGGGGAGAAAAAACCCTGTCATATCAAAATACAACAAGGTTTGTCGATAAATTACTTCTGATCTGGATATGCTTGTTTTTTCCAGTCACCGCTATTTGCATATGGCAAACCTAGATTTTCCCTCAGCGTGTCGCCCTCATAATCCTTACGGAACAAACCACGACGCTGTAGTTCAGGTACAACCAAGCGTACAAAATCCTCATAAGAACCCGGCATATGGGTCGGTGCTAAAACGAAACCATCACAGCCACCCTCTTTAAACCATTGCTCCATCTCATCAGCAACGGTTTTTGGAGAACCAATAAATACATTGAACTCCTTTAGGCGCGCACGATTGGAGTACTCGACAAAGTCACGCACAGAAGGATTAGGCTTGCCACTGAGCGCTACGACACGATCCCTGAAAGCCTGCCAACCGGATACAGCTGCCATGTCCTCATCGGTCAGCGGTGCATCGTAGTCCCGCTTTGAAAAGTCATAATTGAGTACTTCGCAAATCAGCGCAAGAGCATCCTCAGGTTTGGCTAACTTATCCATATACTCAAATTTTTTCTGTGCAAGCTCGTCTGTTTCAGCGACGACTACATAGATAGCTGTTGCGATTTGAATTTTTTCAGGATCTCGACCTGCCTCGACTACAGCAGCCTTCATATCCGCGTATTGCTTCTTTGCGATCTTCAAATTGGGATACACAACAAAAATCAGCTCTGCCCAACGCGCCGCAAAGGCTTTTCCTCGACCACTTTGGCCCGCCTGTAACAAGACAGGCTGTCCCTGAGGAGATCTGGGAACAGTAAAAGGACCGCGTGAGTTGAAAAACTTACCTTTGTGGTCCAGACGCTTAACCTTATCCGGATGAGCAAACACACCACTTTCCTTATCTACAACCAGAGATCCTTCTTGCCAGGTGTCCCAGTGACCTAAGGTCGTTTCAAGAAACTCGTCTGCGCGGTCGTAGCGCAAGTCATGCTCTAAGTGACTGCTGTGCCCAAAGTTTGCTGCTTCAGAATCATTTAAGGATGTCACCACATTCCAGGCGACACGGCCTTTAGTCATCAGATCGAGCGTCGCAAAAAGACGTGCAACATGGAAAGGCTCATAGTAAGTTGTAGAGTATGTTGCGCCCAAACCCAGTTTTGAAGTCACACTAGCCATGGCGCCGAGCACAATCGCCGGATCGAGTTTCACCGCACGAATGCCATGCGCAACCGTATCTCTATGATCACCGGAATAAATATCAGGCATCGCCAGGCGATCATCAAAAAAAGCCATATGGAATTTCCCTTCCTCCAGGACGCGAGCGATGCGTTGATAGTATTCAGGAGTCAGGAAATCAGTTGTTGTAGCAGAGTGTCTCCAACTTCCAGGGTAAATCGAGCAATTTTGAGCCTGCATAAAGCCAATCAAAGTCATCTGTTTGGATGCTTGTGTCATAAATCAATCCTTTGCCATTCATACAAAAAAACAACGACGCAATGTTTGTTAAGCGCACTATCAGTCAGGTATATCCACATTCAATATGGGTGCATGCTGTTGAGCGCCATAGACATCCCTGTCACCGAATGAGCCTGCTGAATAAAGGCGAGGCAGGGTTGCCTTAAATGCATTTGCTGCTGGATAAGGCGTAAACAGTACGTCACTCTCTTTAACGTTATAGAGTTTTGCAAAAAGTGTTGCGTTCAAAATCCCTGTCGCGGCTACGCGATCAAAAAGTGATCTGGAGTTAAAAATCACATCAATTGTCAAATCAAAAGGACCTGCATTTTTACTTTTACAAATACTTGCCAAGTCGATTAAACGAGTCATGTTTGATCTCCAATCATCTGATATTCAATAGGAAAAAGATGGTAAGGATCATCAGCCTCGAGGATGTGGTAAACATTGAACTCATAAGCCGCGCCCAGTTCGATATCAGACGGTGAAAAAGGAATAGCCATATTTCCTTCTTTACACATGCGACCCGGAAAATCCGAATGCAATAGCGTCAAACGAACAATGCCAATCACTGCATTGGCGACGACTTGTGTTGCTGCGATCACTTCAGCGACAAAACACATTTCGTGAGGTAATTGATCCCGCAGCGGTTCACGCTCAGCCATCACCCCATCACGACCATAGCTTCGAATCGCAATCTGATATTCGCTTTGCTTAACGCCAAAGGCAGCAGTTTTTTCTTCTATGAGGACATGCGCCGCTTTCAAATAGTTATCTATTCCGCGAATCAAAACCGGATCGCGTGTCGCACAGATCGTGATCGCTTTGTAGCCAGTGCGCTTAACGCCTTCGAGTTTGACGGTGTAGACATTATTAGGTTGCCACTCCATGCCACTGACGCGAACGCTACGATCCGTCAATTGCTCAAATTTACAATTCGAGGTATCGAGCATGCCGCCAGGTTCCAAATGATGAATTGGACTAGGATTTTCATGCAGCGCAAAATTTGC
>JAUSCY010000151.1 GCA_030650995.1 Sheuella sp.
GGTGAGTCAGCCAGATTGCGCAAGGTTTCATATCCCGCGAGCATTTCTCCCAGATGGAAAACAATTGGAAAGGGTGAGGGTTTTTCCATGTTTTCGTAATAGTGGCTGGCATCCGAAGTCAGCACGACCCAACCACGCGCAGTGTGCACGCGGACAGACTGCAGGCCTTTGGTGTGTCCACCGATTTTCACCAACTCAATACCCGGGGCCAGCGTATGCGCACCATCATGGAAAGATACCCGGGCAGCATAGACACGACGCACCAGATCCACAACATCCTCAACGTCATAGGCATGACGAAACAAGCCCTGGCACATATGACGTCCACAGGCAAAGTTGACCTCGTCTTCCTGAATATGGAAGCGCGCGCGCGGCAGCAGATCGATATTGCCGGCATGGTCGTAGTGCAAATGCGTCAGCACCACATCATCAACCTGCTCAGGCGAGATACCCAGCAAAGACAGTGAACCAATCGGGCAGCGCAGCAAATTGCGTCCACGCTCTGTCGCTTGACGCGCGTTAAAGCCCGTATCCACGAGGACAGTCCGGTCTGCATTACGAATGACCCATACAAAATAATCCATGGGCATTGGTTCATCGTGTGGATCGTGCGTGATGAAATTATCACGACGCGTGCGCTTTTCCATGGTGGCGTAACGCAACGCAAATACCTCATAGTCTGGCAATTTCATATTGTCTCCGGCTGAGTTTTTATAGGTTCCTTATGGATCCATTTTGGTCGTGCGCCTGACTGGCTGTCAACCCCTCGGGCGACAATCAACTTGACACAGGCAAAGCCACGCGCACACAATCAAGCCCTGACTCGGTATATCTACTCATTTATTAAAAAATTACCGGTCCAAAGACACACTCTTTTCATCCATACCCAAAATATCCTGGAGCAACACATGTCTGCAAAAAACGAATTGGCCAAACTGTACAAAGACGGTCTCGAAGTGCGTCGCGATGTACTCGGCACTGAATATGTCGACGGTTCGATTGCAAAGGCCAATGACTTCACAATGGCATTCCAGCACATCACCACAGAAATGTGCTGGGGCTACGCCTGGACACGTCCAGGCCTGTCACGCAAGACACGCAGCATGCTCAACCTCGCCATGCTGACCGCACTGAACCGTTCAGCAGAAATCAAACTGCACGTGAAAGGCGCGCTCACCAATGGCGTGACGGTTGAAGAAATCAAGGAAGTCCTGTTGCACGCCACCGTGTATTGCGGTATTCCTGCTGGTCTGGACGCCTTCAAAGCCGCCAACCAGGTTCTGGAAGAGCAAGGCGCCTACGAGAAAGCCGCAAAGAAAGCGGCTAAAAAAGCACCTGCTAAAAAAGCACCCGCCAAAAAAGCTGCGGCAAAGAAAGCAGCACCAGCTAAAAAAGCTCCTGCCAAAAAGGTCGCTAAATAATGAGCTCCAAACAAACAATTGGCTTTATCGGCCTGGGCAGCATGGGATGGCCTATGGCCTCGCTGCTGCATAAGGCAGGTTATCCATTAATAGTCATTGACGCCTGCGCAGAACGTGCACAAAAATTCGCCAAAGAAATCGGCGGCACGGTTGCCGCGTCGAATCGCGCCCTGGCACAAGGCTCAGACATCATTGTCACGATCCTGCCCACCAGCGCGATTGTTGATAGCGTGCTGAACGGCCCCGAAGGTGTGATTGCTGGTCTGCGTCCGGATACCGTGATCGTTGAAATGAGCTCAGGCGTGCCGACCATTACACGCACACTGGCTGAGCAAGTCGCAGCCGTCAAGGCACATCTTGTCGATGCGCCCGTCTCTGGCGGTGTGCCACGCGCGATCACAGGCGAACTCGCCATCATGTTCGGCGGTAACACTGCCCTGCTTGAACGCGTTCGTCCCGTGCTGGAATGCATGGGCACCGCCATCACCCACACGGGCGATGTAGGATCGGCTCACGCCATGAAAGCGCTCAACAATCTGGTGTCGGCTGGCGGTTTTCTGATCGGCGTAGAAGCACTGCTGATTGGCAAACGCTTCGGCCTGGATCCAGCCGCCATGGTTGATGTGCTCAATGCCTCGACCGGTATGAACAATTCAACACAAAAGAAGTTCAAGCAGTTTGTGTTGTCAGGTAAATACAACGCTGGTTTTGGTCTGGACCTGATGGTCAAAGACCTGAGCATCGCGCTGGGCATTGGCAGGGACACCAACACCCCCACACCGTTTGCGTCACTGTGCCGTGAAATGTGGGCCGCTTCAGCAGCCATGCTCGGACCCGGCCAAGACCACACGGCAGTTACAAAAATGTCAGAAAAATTAGCTGGTACAACACTGTCGGACTAAGTATGCTCTGACTACACTTCGCTCAGTGCGTGAACTAAAACGCACGCACTGAGCGTATCGATCGACCAAACTCTGGCTTTTGACCAGAGGCAGGCAGGAGACAAAGCATGAAAAAAATAGTCCGTGTTGCCCTCAGCACAGTACTGTTGGGCACGGTATTCATCAGCGCGAGTAGTTTTGCGCAAAATTTCCCGACACGCTCAATCTCAATGGTCGTGCCTTATCCTCCGGGTGGCTCGAGTGACGGACTTGCGCGCATCATTAGCGTAGCCATGTCCAAAGACCTCGGGCAACAGGTGGTCGTTGAAAACGTCACTGGCGCGGGCGGCACGATTGGCACACAAAAAGTCCTGAAGTCAACGCCTGATGGTTACACCATCACCTTTGGCAATATGGGCTCTCTGGCTATCGCAGCGCCTCTCTACCCAAATATCAAATTCGATCCGGTCAAAGACCTGGCGCCTATTGGCGTAGTTGCAGATGTCCCGATGGTCATTTCGGTTAGCAAAAAAAGCGGTATTAAAACTCTGGGCGAATTTCTTGCAGAACTGAAAAAAGACGGCAAGTCTGTCAATTTTGGTACAGCAGGTCCTGGTTCGACCGGGCACATTGGTGCGGCCATGTTTTTATATGTCACTAAAACCAGTGCCACGCTCGTGAACTATCGCGGTGCGGGACCAGCTATCGCTGACTTGCTTGCTGGCACAGTTGATGCGGTGATCGATCAGACCGTCACCATGATTCCGATCCACAATGGTGGCCGCGTGACAGCGCTCGCTGTCTCTGGCAAAAATCGTCTTGCACAAATTCCAGATGTACCGACATTTGCCCAGGCAGGTGCACCTGAATTTGACCTCAGTGTCTGGAACGCCATTGCAGCGCCCGCTGGTACACCACCTGCCGTTGTAGATCGACTGGCTCGCGCGCTGGCCAACGCACTGAAAGATCCAGAGGTCGTGGACCGCTTTGCAAAAATGGCGGCGGTTATTCCTCCTGAGTCCGAGCAAGGACCCAAAGCCTTTGCTGCGCTGATTGCCAAGGATGTGCCGCGATTCACACAGCTGATCAAAGATGCAAAGATCTCTGCCGAATAATGGCAGCGTGAGAAAAATCAGTTTGCGCACATAATCCTGCACGTCAGCACATGACTTATCGCAGCAATTAAAAAGGACCTCAGATGAGGTCCTTTTTAATGACAACTACGCTGTGGCCGTTAAGGCCTGCGAGGGTACCCTTCTGCCAGGATTCTGGTCCACACGGCTTTCTTTTCCGCATCGTCCATAAACACCCAGTTCGATACCTCGATCATGGTCCGACCACACCCCCTGCAAATATCATCAAACAAGGTCGAACAAACGGCTACGCAAGGCGAGTCCGCGCCGTTCGACAAGTCCTCGACCACAACAGGGCGTGAGTCATTACTCATGACCTTAAGCCGACTTCTTCAGAGCGGCCGCTTTATCAGTGGCCTCCCAGGTGAACTCGGGCTCTGCACGACCAAAGTGGCCGTACGCAGCGGTCTTGCTATAGATCGGACGCAGCAGATCAAGCATGTTGACGATACCCTTGGGGCGCAGGTCAAAATGCTCGCGCACCAGCTTGGCCAGTTGCTCATCAGGAATCACGCCCGTACCTTCTGTGTAGACAGTGATATTGATAGGCTCAGCCACACCAATCGCATAGCTCACCTGAACCTGGCACTGTGAGGCCAGACCCGCAGCAACAATGTTCTTGGCAACATAACGCGCAGCATAGGCAGCTGAACGATCCACTTTTGAAGGATCCTTTCCGGAGAAAGCACCGCCGCCGTGCGGGCATGCGCCACCGTAAGTATCAACAATGATTTTGCGACCGGTCAGACCGCAGTCGCCCTGTGGTCCGCCGATCACAAAACGACCGGTTGGATTGATCAGGAACTTGGTCTTGGGCGTCAGCAGACCATCAGGAAAGCTTGGACGAATAATGTCTTCGATGACGGCTTCGTGAATCGCCTGCTGGGAAATCTCAGGTGCGTGCTGGGTTGACAGCACGACCGTGTCCACCTCGACAGGCTTACCATCGACATAACGGAAGGTGACCTGTGACTTGGCGTCGGGACGCAGCCAGGGCAGACGACCGTCTTTGCGCAATTCGCTCTGGCGCTGAACCAGACGATGTGCAAACCAGATCGGGGCAGGCATCAGATCTGGCGTTTCGTTACATGCATAACCAAACATCAGACCCTGATCGCCAGCACCCTGGTTCAGGTAGTCTTCTGAGGAACGATCCACACCCTGCGCAATATCAGGCGACTGCTTGTCGTAGGCAACTAGTACCGCGCAGCCCTTGTAGTCGATACCGTATTCGGTATTGTCGTAGCCAATGCGCTTGATGGTGTCACGCGCAACCTGGATGTAATCGACGTTAGCAGTGGTGGTGATTTCGCCAGCCAGAACAACCAGACCGGTGTTGCAAAGCGTTTCCGCGGCAACACGTGCATGTGGATCCTGGGTAAAAATGGCATCGAGAATCGCGTCGGAAACCTGGTCAGCTACCTTGTCTGGGTGGCCTTCGGATACGGATTCGGAAGTAAAGAGAAAATCGCTAGCTTTAGACATGATCACGCCCTTTATTGGCAATACGCCAAAATGGTTAAGGAGGTGCGTTGCACCCCGTACCGTGACCTGTGAAAGACTTTGGAATGGGCGCGACGCTTTAGCGGAATTGTTTTTTTGCCGGCCAGAGCATTGATGCCCTGACCCAACTCAGTCGCCCCGCAAGTTGTCGGTTAACACAGCGACTGAAGTTATTTTAAGCGAAAATACGCATATGTTGCTAATACCCACATTTTCATGAGCAGATTGGACGCTTCGGGCGCACAATCCGCTGCCCCCAGCCCGGGAGACCAGAAGCCCGACTTCGACGCGGCCTGGAAGGCATCTGTCCGGGCGCTGCAATACAAGTCCGTCAAAATGTGGATGCTGATCAGCCTGTTTCAATGGCTTGCACGTCGCACGCAACGCACACGGATGCGAATCGGGGCGGTACTGACCATCGTCGCGCCGTGGCTGATCGGTCAACGCGTCAAAATCGTTCGGCGCAATCTGGACTTGTGCCTGACTGAGCTCACGCCCACTGAACGACAAATCATATTGCGCCAGCACCTGCGCGCGCTGGTCCAGAGCTTTGTTGACCGCAGCGTATTCTGGTTCGGCTCGACCGAGACGATTCGCACAATGATTAGCCTGACCGGCCACGAACAGGTCCCCGGGCTCATCGCCACCCATGGCTCTGTCATGCTGCTCGCTCCACACTTTATCGGGCTCGATGCAGCAGCCACACGATTGACACTGCAGGGACCCGAGGGTGCGACGATGTATACCCCGCAAAGTCATCCCGACATTGATGCCCTCGTCAGGCTGGGGCGAGCCAGATTTAATACGGTTCATCTGGTCAGTCGGCGCGAGGGCATCCGCCCGTTGATTCGTTATATCGAACAGCATTTACCCATTTATTACCTCCCCGATATGGACTTCGGACGCAAAGGCGCAGTGTTTGTCCCGTTTTTCGGACGCGAGGCTGCGACACAAACAGCCACCGCACAGATTGCGCGCAAATGGCAGCTGCCGGTTCTGCCTGTTGTGAGCACATGGGATCCCGCCAGCGGACACTACACCGTGACCGTTCATCCACCGCTGGCAGACTTTCCAGGCACGGACTCACTGGAATCCGCTACCGCGCGCCTGAATCTGCACATTGAATCCTGGGTCCGGGACTGCCCAAGTCAGTATTACTGGGTACATCGTCGTTTTAAAACACGCCCAATTGGGCAGGCCAAGCTTTATTGACACAATCAAACAGTAATTTGCACGCGATAGCCTGCAAATTAGAGATAATGTCAGCATGACTTGGAACTTTACAAAAATGCACGGTGCGGGCAACGATTTTGTCGTGCTAGATGGCGTTCGCCAACCGATAGAAATGACCCCCGAGCGTGCTCGCGCGCTTGCCCACAGACAGTTTGGAATTGGCTGCGATCAGATTTTGCTTGTCGACACGCCGAGCCATCCAGAGGCCGACTTTCGTTACCGCATCTTCAATGCCGATGGCAGCGAAGTCGAGCACTGTGGCAACGGTGCCCGCTGCTTTGTCAGGTTTGTACACGAGCAAAAACTTTCGTCGCGCAATCCGTTGCGTGCAGAAATCTCGACAGGCCTGATCACTCTCGAAGAACTGCCAGATGGCAATGTGACGGTCGATATGGGCCAGACACGATTTACACCTGCGGAGCTACCGTTTGACGTAACCGGTCTACCCACACGTACACAAGGGCAGGACACGCTTTATGGCCTGACGATCGGCAGCGAAATAGTCTGGCTGTCAGCTGTTGCGATTTCAAATCCTCATGCGGTGCAGATCGTCGACGATGTTGATCTCGCGCCCGTCGCGTCCATGGGACCGGTCATCGAGTCCCACCCCAGGTTTGCACGTCGCGTGAATGCCGGTTTTTTACAAGTGGTGGATCGCCACACCGCTCACCTGCGCGTCTATGAGCGCGGCGCGGGCGAAACACTTGCCTGCGGGACAGGTGCCTGCGCAGCGGTAGCCGCCGGTATCCGGCGCGGTCTGCTGGACTCTCCCGTTCGTGTGCGCACGCGCGGAGGCTGGCTGAACATCGACTGGGACGGCAAAGCATTACGCATGACAGGTCCCGCTACAACCGTGTTTACCGGCAGTGTGGATATTGATCGGCTGGTTGCCAGCCAACCAGTCTGAGCCCGAGTGAACTATTCCATTATTTTCGACTCAAACACACTACTCATCATTAACAAGAGTACAGAAAAGAGTAAAGACTTATGAGCGACACCATGACCGCGCAACACGTGGCCAAATTCCTTCAAGAAAATCCTGATTTTTTTGTCGAGTATGCTGATCTTTTCTCCACCCTTGAGGTGCCACACCCACATCAGTCACGCGCCATCTCTCTGGGCGAACGCCAGATCATGACGTTGCGAGATCGGCTGCGTGATTTCGAATTCCGTCTGGCTGATCTGGTACGCAACGCAGCCTTTAACGAATCCACTTCAGTCAAACTGAATCAGTGGTGCGCGAAAATGCTGTCAGAGAATTCAACCATCCGACTACCGGGCGAAGTCGCTCTCGGTCTGGCCGAACACTTCAATCTGCAGGAAGTCGCCATGCGTGTCTGGGGACTCGAGCTGCCCGCAGAAGGCGTGGGTGCCCCCGTAGACCAGGCCATTCACACCTATGCGAGCGCGCTGAGTCACCCCTATGTTGGCACCGATACCGCCCTCGCCCCCGCTAGCTGGCTCAGTGCAAAACCCGCCTCGCTGGCCATTCTCGCCCTGCGCGCCTCAGCCCAGGAGCCGGCTTTCGGTCTGTTAGTCCTCGGATCAGACGATGCACAACGCTTCAGTCCCGAAATGGGTACGGCTTTCCTTGAAACAGTCAGCCTGCTCGCCAGTGCCGCACTGTGCCGTCTTAAACCCGCTAGCACCCTGACCAGCGCGTAGAAATGTCAGCGGATCCGTCAGCCGCCGCATCAGACAACCTGGTTTTACCTGAGGCGGCCAGACAATGGCTCAGTCATCTTGAGCTCAATCGCCGCTACTCTGCCCATACCCTTTCAGCCTACGAACGGGATTTGCTCCAGCTGATCAGACTGGCCGATGGTAAGACGCTCGAGCAACTGGTGAACGGAAATATCCGGCATTACCTGGCACGACTGCACGCACAGGGGCATGGTCCGCGCAGCCTGGCGCGCATGCTTGCCGCATGGCGGGGATTTTATAAGTGGTGGGCGCCACAATCCGGCATGACCTCCAATCCGGCAGCCGATGTACGTGCCCCGAAAGCCTCACGCTCACTACCTAAAGCGCTATCGGTCGATCAGACCAAGGCGCTGCTGGATGCACCGGCGATGCTGGCGCAAAACGACCCCGTCTCCATTCGTGACCGCGCTATTTTTGAGCTGTTTTACTCGAGCGGCTTACGTCTGAGCGAGCTCATCAGTCTGGATATTGAGTACACACAAAACAAAACCTTCAGCTCCATCAGCTGGATCAATCTGCCCGATCAGGATGTACACGTATTGGGTAAAGGCGGTAAACGCCGAAGTGTTCCGATGGGTTCCAAAGCAGTGAGCGCCATTATTCAATGGCTCGCCGTGCGCCCACAACTCGTCAGCGAGCAGACAAGCGGTCCTGATCAGATGGCGTTATTTATTGGCACACGCGGGGGCAGGATCAGTCCGCGTGTCATCCAGTTACAGCTCAACAAACTCTCCGCGCTCGCAGGCATGCCAACCAGTGTGCATCCCCACGTGTTGCGCCATAGCTTTGCCAGTCATGTGCTCCAATCGGCTCAGGATTTACGTGCGGTCCAGGAGATGCTGGGTCACGCAAATATTTCGACCACGCAGCTCTACACTAAACTTGATTTCCAGCATCTGGCCAAAGCCTATGATTCAGCACACCCCCGAGCGGGTAGAAAAAGTTAGCAAAATTACAACTATATTCACTGAAAAATCTTAGCCACTATTACAAAATCATTACAAAACAATAAGTTACGATTAAAACAACTCAAAAAACAATCTGGCATAACTATTGAAATGCGCTTTTACGCCCCCATATAAGCTTTTAATTGTCAGATCAGCAGTACGCGAGGGTAAACCCTCAGTTTAAATTATTTGCCCCCTGACGCTCACTGTGCTGTAATCCGGCGTTCGCCTTGATGCGTAAGCTTATGGCCCGGTGCCCCGCACCCTTACCTGTTTCAGAAGTTGGCTGATTAATGAATTCCCCTCGTAATCCGGACGAAATGGTCCCCGTCACAGTCCTCACCGGTTTTCTCGGTGCTGGTAAAACCACGCTCCTCAAGCGTATCCTGACTGAATATCATGGCAAACGTATCGCCGTGATTGAGAACGAATTCGGGCCTGAAAGCATCGATAACGAGCTCTTGGTCACCGATCAGGAAGAAGAAATCATTGAGCTGTCCAACGGCTGCGTCTGCTGCACCGTACGCGGCGACCTGATGCGCACCCTCAATGATTTACGCACACGCCGTCAGGCTGGTGAGCTGAACTTTGAGCGTGTCATTATTGAAACGACTGGCATGGCCAACCCAGGCCCAGTCTGCCAGACATTTTTCATGGACGATGACATCGCTGATTACTATCGGCTTGATGCGGTCGTCACCATTGTCGATGCCAAGCACGGCATGGAAACACTCGACACCCAGGAAGAAGCACAGAAACAGGTTGGCTTCGCCGATCGTATTCTGGTTTCGAAAAAAGACCTGGTTACCGAGGCCGATTACGCTGCCCTGCGCCATCGCATCGTTCATATGAATCCACGCGCTTCAATCGAAGCCGTTCATTTTGGTGAAACCGATCTCAAGCAACTGATCGATATCAGCGGCTTTAATCTGAATACGATTCTGGATATTGATCCTGAGTTTCTTTCTGATGATCATCCTGATGCTGCGCACGATCACGATCATGGTCATGATCACGACCATGCGACCTGCACGGATCCTACACATCACCATCATGACCATGACCACACGCATGATCACGCGCATGGCCATGATGCAGCGACCTGTACTGACCCAACCCATCACCACCACGCGCCCAAGCCCGCTCACAGTGACGAGATCGGTGCCTTTGTGTTCAAGTCCAATAAACCCTTCGATCCAGAACGTCTCGAGGAGTTTCTCGGTGGCGTGGTACAAGTTTATGGGCCTGATTTATTGCGTTACAAAGGTATTCTCTACATGAAAGGCATCAACCGTCGGATGCTATTTCAGGGCGTACACATGATGATGGGCGCCGAACCCGGCAAACCCTGGCTGGCAAACGAAAAGAAAACCACAAAAATGGTTTTTATCGGACGCAAACTGCCCCAAGACATCTTCACCAAGGGTCTTGAGCAGTGTTTGGCCAAGTAACTACTCTGCGCGCAGTGTGCAGAATTTAAAAATTTTTGGAGTTTTTCATGGCGACCAAGGCAGCAAAGAAAAAAACTGACGCAGAGGGCGACTTGTCCGAGAACAATCTGCCCACTGAAGCCGAACTGCTCAAAATGCCAGAATCGGATTACATGAACGAGCGCCAGCTGGGGTTTTTCCGTGACCGTCTGCGCCAGATGGAACAGGAAATCCTGAGCAACGCCGGTGAAACTACCGAGCACTTGCGCGAAACACAGTTCGTGCCTGATCCAGCCGATCGTGCAACGATCGAAGAAGAACACGCCCTCGAATTGCGTACCCGCGACCGCGAGCGCAAACTGCTGAAAAAAGTCCAGCAGTCCATCGTACGTATTGATGGTGGCGAGTACGGCTGGTGCGAAGAAACAGGCGAACCAATCGGACTGCGCCGTTTGCTCGCTCGCCCGACAGCTACGCTATCACTTGAGGCGCAAGAGCGCCGTGAAATGCGTCAAAAGATGTTCGGAGACTGATCGACTCCGCATGTCAGCACACAGGCTCTCTGTGGCCCTGCCTAAAAGCAGCGCTTCATATCCGGGCAAGTGATGCGACATGTGTTGATTCACCAAGGGCACACCGCATTGCAATCACATTGCAACCAGGGTGCCCTTTTAATTTAAAGAGCAGATATGGAACAATTTCACGGCACCACCATCATCAGCGTACGACGCGGCAACGAAGTCGCGGTCGGTGGAGATGGTCAGGTCACACTCGGCAATATCATTATCAAAGGGACTGCCCGCAAAATCCGCAGGCTGTATCACGACAAAATTCTGGCGGGCTTTGCCGGTGCAACGGCCGACGCCTTCACGCTGCAAGAGCGCTTTGAAGGCAAGCTTGAAAAACACCAGGGGCACTTGATGCGCGCCGCTGTTGAGCTGACTCGCGACTGGCGGACAGACCGGGTCCTGCGCCGACTCGAGGCCATGCTGATCGTCGCTGATCGCGAACATACGCTTGTGCTGACCGGCAACGGTGACGTACTTGAGCCCGAGAATGGAGTGGCTGCGATTGGCTCAGGTGGTGAGTATGCGGTATCAGCAGCACTGGCTCTGTTGCGCTACACTGACCTGTCACCCGAAGTAATCGTCAAGCTATCTCTGGAGATCGCGGGTGACCTGTGCATCTATA
>JAUSCY010000015.1 GCA_030650995.1 Sheuella sp.
TCAATCGTGACGAGTTGCAAGGGTGTGTGCGGAGCATAGTGAGATTTCAATGCACCCGATACCCTTGGCGCATGTGCATCAGCAGCGCTGACTGATTGGTGCAGGACCTCCTCAAGCTGCCCGGCAGTAATATGCCCGGGACGTAATAAAACCGGACCGACTCCCTGATCGACACGAGACAGATCAACAATAGTCGATTCAATCCCCACCTCGCTTGAACCACCCTCCAGAACGGGCATGCCCTGTGCGACAAGCTCGGGAAATTCGCTACGCACGTGCGCAGCCTGTGTCGGAGAAACCTGGCCGAATCTATTAGCGGAAGGTGCTGCAATACCACCCTGACCGGAAATTTTGCCCGCAGCGAAACCACGTATCAACGCCTGAGCAACGGGATGCGAAGGACAACGTAATCCAATGCTGTCCTGACCACCGCTCACTACATCAGAAATATGCGAGGCACGTTTCAAAATCAACGTTAGTGGTCCCGGCCAGAAGGCATCAATGAGTGCTTGCGCCTCGGGCGGCAGATATTCTACCCAGTATGACAAATCGGCTTCAGGCGTTACATGCACGATTACGGGATGATTGCTGGGACGTCCCTTTGCCTCATAAATACGGCCCACTGCTTCGGGACTCTCAGCGTCCGCCCCCAGCCCATAAACCGTTTCAGTGGGAAAGCCTACCAGTCCACCATGAAGCAGCACCTGAACTGCGTGCGCAATATCAGACGAGCAAGCAGTCACCAGATTTTCAGACACGTCAGGCAGCTACCGGTAAACGCAAGATTTTTACAATCTGATTCGCCGCAGCAATCGTCTCTGCCAAGGTAACGCCGGTGATATTGACATGACCCATCTTGCGCGCACGACGTGCCTCACGCTTGCCATAAAGATGCAAGGAGGTGCCAGGCACGGCGAGGACCGCGGACCAGTCAGGCTCTGCTTGTAATTCGCTTGCATCGGGATACCAGGCATCGCCAAGAATATTAAGCATCACTACCGGCGCGAGTTGCCGCGTACTTCCCAAAGGCAAGCCCGCCATGACACGCGCCTGCTGTTCAAACTGACTCGTGACACAAGCATTCATTGTGAAATGACCGCTGTTGTGCGGTCGTGGTGCGATTTCATTCACAAGCAACCGACCATCATGCAACACGAAAAACTCCACGCACATCACACCGTGATAATTCAGTCCGCGCGCGATTGCGAGTGCTGCCTCGGTCGCCTGTGTGGACATCGCAACAGGCTGCGTATCTACAGTCGTTACAGCCAGGATTCCCTCGTGATGTACATTGCGCGCAACAGGAAACACCGCGCACTCACCATCCAACCCCCGCGCCATCACCACGGAGAGTTCTTCTTTCAAATCGAGCATGGACTCCAGTACACAAGGCACTGCTCCAAACTCAGAAAATGCTTCGATCGCCTGCTCGACGTTACGGACACGCGCCTGGCCCTTGCCGTCATACCCCAGACGAGCCACTTTCAAAATTCCAGGAAACAAATGTGCAGCAGCAGCACGCAGGTCGGCATCGCTGCGAACTGGAATATAAGGTGCAACAGGTACACCCTGACTCTCGATGAAATTTTTCTCGGCGATCCGGTCTTGCACAATCTCAACAGCATGTGCGCCTGGCGTGACGCGACAGCTTGATGCCAGTAACTGCAGACTCTGCGCCGGGACATTTTCAAACTCTGTCGTCACCGCACGGCAACGTTGCGAAAGCTTGATCAGCCCTTGCTGATCATCGTAACTGGACTCAATATGCGCATCAGCCACAGCAGCCGTCGGGCCATCCGCATCAGGATCGAGCACAACCACGCGAAAACCCATGGCTTGCGCAGCATGACAGAACATACGACCCAGTTGCCCTCCCCCCATCAGCCCGAGCCACTCGCCAGGGGCAATCACAACGGCACCTTCATTGCGCGTGCCACATCAGTTTGTTTAATGCGAAAAGAAATCAACTGACGACGCAACTCAGCATTGGTGGTCGCGAGATTCGCAATCACGTGTAACGCGGCATTTGCGGCACCCGCCTCTCCAATTGCGAACGTCGCAACAGGAATGCCTTTAGGCATTTGAACAATAGACAACAGGGAGTCCTCACCACGCAAATATTTCGAGGGGACCGGCACACCAAACACAGGAACTTCCGTCAGTGCGGCCATCATCCCAGGCAAATGCGCTGCGCCCCCCGCACCCGCGATGATTGCGCGCAAACCACGATCCGCTGCTGCTGCACCATACTCGGCCATATCCTGCGGCATGCGATGAGCAGAAATAACGAGTGTCTCGCATGCAATGCCAAAGTCATTGAGCATATTGAACGCGTGCTGCATCACATCCCAATCGCTTGAGGACCCCATGATGACACCGACGATCGGCTTGGCCGAACCCGTTACTTCAGAAAACGTTGAAGAGGACATGCAAAGCCTCGTAGAAAGATAAATAGCAATAAATACCGACGTGCACGATTGACGTGCACGCTATGCAGAGAGAACAATCAGGCTGTCAAACGATCAAGTGCTTCGCGATATTTTGCAGCTGTCTTGGCAATCACATCGGCAGGCAGCCTTGGTGCAGGCGGCGTTTTATCCCAGACCTGCGTCTCAAGCCAGTCACGAACAAACTGCTTATCAAAAGACGGTGGGCTGATACCTTCACGATAACCATCGGCAGGCCAGAAACGGGAAGAGTCCGGCGTCAGTACCTCGTCCATGAGATGCAGGGTGCCTTCTGAATCCAGACCAAATTCAAACTTGGTATCTGCAATGATAATCCCTTTGGTCGCGGCAAAGGCAGATGCCGCCGAGTACAGTCGCAAGGTGACATCCCGGATACGTTCGGCCATTTCCTGACCGACTTCATTGATCACGTGATTAAAATCGACGTTCTCATCGTGCAGACCAAATTCGGCTTTAGCAGCAGGTGTGAAAATCGGCTGAGGCAACTTGCCCGCCTGCTTCATTCCTGCTGGCAATGAGATACCGCAGACAGAACCTGTCGCCTGGTAATCTTTCCAGCCCGAACCAATCAGATAGCCACGCGCAACCGCCTCAACCAGAATGGGTTTCAGCCGCTTGACGACGACAGCGCGACCGATCACCTGTTCGCGTTCGACAGGCGTCACAACATCTTCAGGATTGATTCCTGTTGAGTGATTAGGTAAAACGTGTGCAAGTTTGTGCAGCCAGAAATCAGTCAGTTCTTTCAGCACCTGGCCTTTGCCGGGGATCGGGTCATCAAGAATCACATCAAAAGCTGAGATACGATCGGTCGCAACGATGAGCAGTTTGTCATCACCGACGGCATACATATCACGTACCTTGCCGCGGGCAAGCAGCGGCAAGGATTGAATAGAGGACTGAAGGATTGTTGGAATCACAGCCAAACCTATAAAAGTGAAAGCGGACGCTTACGTCCGCTTAATGACAGACCGGTGCGCAATGACTGCGCGCCCGGTGAACGTGTCTTACTGCACAACCTGCGACAGCTTGCCTGAGGCGTACTGCGCAGCGATTTCAGTCAATGGCACAACCTTGATCTTGCTGGCGTGACCGGCCGTTCCGAACTGCTCATAGCGTGCGACGCAAATTGCTTTAGCTGCTTCACGTGCGGGCTTGAGGTATTCGCGCGGATCGAATTTACCTGGATTTTCTGCAAAGAAACGACGGATCGCACCAGTCATGGCCAGACGGATATCAGTATCGATATTGATCTTGCGCACGCCGAATTTGATTGCGGTTTGAATTTCTTCAACAGGCACGCCGTAAGTTTCTTTCATATCGCCACCAAACTGACGAATCTCGGCGAGCAGTTCCTGCGGCACGCTCGAACTACCATGCATGACAAGGTGCGTATTTGGCAAGCGCTTGTTGATTTCTTTGATGCGCGAGATCGACAGAATATCGCCTGTGGGTTTGCGTGTGAATTTGTATGCACCGTGGCTGGTACCGATTGCAATCGCGAGCGCATCGAGCTGGGTGCGGCGCACAAAATCAGCGGCTTGCTCGGGGTCAGTCAGCAACTGATCCATGGTCAGCTTGCCATCCGCACCGTGGCCGTCTTCCTTGTCGCCTTCCATGGTCTCGAGCGAGCCCAGACAGCCAAGTTCTCCTTCAACGGTGACACCAAGCTTGTGCGCCATATCGACAACTTGCCTTGTTACAGCGACGTTGTAATCGTAGTCGGCAATGGTTTTGCCGTCTTCTTTGAGCGAACCGTCCATCATGACACTTGAAAATCCGAGGTCAATCGCACCCTGACAGATCTTAGGTGACTGTCCGTGATCCTGGTGCATGACAACCGGGATGTGTGGATAAGACTCAACAGCAGCCTGAATCAGATACTTCAGGAAACCTTCACCGGCGTACTTACGCGCACCAGCCGATGCCTGCATGATCACAGGACTGTCGGTCTGTGCAGCCGCTTCCATGATGGCCTGGACCTGTTCGAGGTTATTCACGTTGAAAGCGGGAATGCCGTAACCATGCTCGGCGGCATGATCAAGAAGCTGGCGCATAGAGACGAGGGCCATGAAGAATCCTTTTTTAGAGCAAAATGATAAGGTTGATCGTTAATTAACGCGTTATTTTACGGCAGCGTTACAGTATTTGCCCCAACTCGGCCGAAAAGTCGGTTTTGGCCCTTAGATTCCGCTTTAAGTGAGCTCCAGATGACTGATTCAAACCCTGCAACAAAAACTGCCGCCGTCAGGGAGAAACCCCCTGCGCAGGCAACGCCCGCGGGAGTCCAGACCATCAACTGGACCCACCAGGACCAGCCTGTCAGCGCAATCTGGCACTCGGAAAATGGCTGGACACCTCCTAAGCGTTGCATAGTGGCCGATGACACCATGACAGCTGATACCGCTTACCGCTATGCCAGCGAAGGCGTAGGACTGATCTGGACGGGTGATTTTCAAAACGCCCGACAACTGCTCCAGGCACTTGGACGCCGCACCGCAAAGCGCCGCAGCAAATACACTGACATGCCTTATCCGGACCGTTTTCATCAAGTCCGGCTTGCGCGCGCCCAACGCGCCCGGACACTTGGCATGCTGCTGATGCCGGTCGAGGCGAACCACGTTCTGAAACAACGACGTGCACCCGATGTCACCGAGGCGTGTCTGGCCGCCTACGGTCAGGATAAGCATGGCTACGTAGTGCCGATGAGCGAACTGCTCGGTGTAATCAGCGCCTTTGAATGGCGTAAGAAAGGTGTCCACATCCCAGCACTGCATGCCAGTATTCACGCCCATTACGGCGTTTTTGCACCGGTGCGGGCCGAATACCTTGATCTGATCATGCGTGCGAAATTAGGCCACACGGAATTAGCCTTCGATATCGGCACGGGAACAGGCGTCATCGCTGCGCTTTTGGCTCAACGTGGTGTCGAGCGCGTCGTCGCCACAGATTCAAGCCCTAAGGCAATTGAATGCGCCCGCGAAAACATTCGTGCGCTCAAACTCGAAAACCAGATCAAACTGCGCACTGTCGATCTCTTTCCAGAGGGGCGAGCTGACCTGATTGTTTGCAATCCACCCTGGCTGCCAGGGCGCCCAGCCTCAAATCTTGAGCATGCCATCTACGATCAGGATCAGCGCATGCTTAGAGGCCTGCTCAATGGCGCGCATGAGCATCTCAATGCGCAAGGTGAGGTCTGGCTCATCCTGTCCGATCTGGCAGAGCATCTCAAGCTGCGCAGCCGTGCAGACTTGTTAGCGTTATTTGACGATGCCGGGCTCGACGTTATCGAACGCCTTGATACCCGTCCGGTCCACCCGAAATCCAAAGACGAAGAGGACCCCCTGGCAGATGCCAGAAAGCTTGAGGTCACCTCTTTGTGGCGCCTGCAAATTCAGGAAGAAAATTAAAACGTGCTGAGCCCGGGACTATGTACTGCCTATGCAATGTATAGGCAGGTTTTTTCAACTCAGGCCACGGGCGGGCGGCGTGCTGACTTCGGGCGAAAAGCCTTCACGATCTCATCGCGCGTTTCTATGTAAGGGCCACCAATCAAATCAATGCAGTATGGAACTGCAGCAAAAATCCCAGACACAACCGAGCTGCCATCTTCTTTTTTCAGGCCTTCAAGGGTTTCACTGATGGCTTTGGGTTGACCAGGCAAATTAATGATCAATGCGGCATGATCTGGCGTCTCACGCAAAACAGCCACCTGACGCGACAGAATAGCGGTTGGAACAAACTGCAAACTGATCTGGCGCATCTGCTCACCAAACCCAGGCATTTCACGTGTTGCCACCGCCTGCGTCGCCTCGGGTGTCACATCCCGCCGCGCAGGCCCTGTACCGCCAGTGGTCAAGACAAGATGGCAACGTTCAACATCGACCAGCTCGATCAGGGCCGCTGATATCGTTGCAGCATCGTCTTGCACGAGACGAGTCACGATGTGCAGGGCGTTAGTCACCGCGCCCTCCAACCATGCCTGTAACGCGGGAATCCCCTGGTCGGCATACACACCCTGGGAGGCACGATCCGAAACAGAAACAAGTCCCACACGTAAGGTGTCTGGGTTAGGGGCAACAGAATTTGTCATGAACGGTTCACAAAATAATTAAAAACGAGAAAAAACAAGTAAGTGCAAGCGTTAATGTACTCAAAAGTACAGGTCTACACCTCAGTATTTCCTGTTCAGTGATTTCTATGTGACATATTTATTACAAGTAAACTACGCCAAATCCACTTCCGGCGTCAAACATGTTTGATCTTTTTTCTGGACTGACCCCTCTGGTCACCATCAGTCTGATTCTCGCTTTGGCGTTCGTACTAGCTTTCGAGTTCATCAACGGTTTCCACGATACAGCCAACGCCGTAGCAACGATCATTTACACCAAAGCCATGCCGCCTCACTTTGCCGTCATCGCTTCAGGTTTTTTTAATTTTTTAGGTGTTTTGCTTGGTGGAGTGGGTGTTGCGTACGCCATTGTGCACTTGTTACCCGTTGAGTTACTGATAGATGTAGATACCAACCGTGGACTGATCATGGTTTTTTCTATGCTCACAGCCGCGATCGCCTGGAATCTAGGCACCTGGTATTTCGGCATTCCCGCTTCGAGCTCGCACACGCTGATCGGTTCAATCCTGGGTGTTGGCTTAGCCAATGCGTGGATGACAGGCCTCCCGCTTCAGGATGGCGTGAACTGGCGCAAAGCGATTGAAATCGGTATGTCACTGGTCTTGTCGCCTCTGGCCGGCTTTGTTCTGGCCGGTCTGATGCTAATCCTTCTCAAGTACTGGCAGCCATTGTCCAAAATGCACGTAACTCCCGGGCAACGCCGTGAGTTGGTAGAAAAGAAAAGACCTCCTTTCTGGAATCGCGTTGTCCTGATCGCCTCGGGCATGGGGATGAGTTTTGTACATGGATCCAACGACGGCCAAAAGGGTATAGGCCTGATCATGCTGGTATTAATTGGTATCGTGCCTGCCAAGTTCGTCCTCGACTTTGACGCCACGCCCTACCAGATCAAGCGAAGCTACGATGCAGCGCTGCATCTGAGCGATTTTTACGAGCGCAATAGCCACACCCTGGGGGAGTTTTTAATGCTGGACAAAGCTGATCGTCAAAATGATCTGCCCAAGGTTTATCGTTGCGATCCTACTACGACCATGGCGACCATCACCGCACTGCGGACCTCTTTAGATGGCGTGCGTGACGTACAGCAAATGACCCCGGAATCCCGCATCGAAGCGCGTCGCTATTTATTGTGCCTGGACGATACTGCGCGCAAAGTAGCAGCCCTCCCCGGTCTGCCTGCCCGGGAGAAATCAGACCTGGCCAAACTGCGCAAAGATCTGGTCGCCACCACGGAGTATTCGCCATTCTGGGTCATCCTGGCCGTAGCACTCGCACTCGGTTTGGGAACGATGGTAGGCTGGAGACGCGTTGTTAAAACTGTAGGTGAAAAAATCGGCAAAGCGGGTATGACCTATGCACAGGGAATGTGCGCGCAAGTCACGGCCGTTATTATGATCGGCATGGCAAACGTCTACAGCCTGCCCGTCTCAACAACACATGTACTGTCATCCGGCGTCGCAGGGACCATGGTTGCGAACCGCAGTGGTCTGCATCAAAGCACGGTCAAAACCATTATGACTGCCTGGGTGCTGACCCTGCCGGCATCTATGTTTCTTTCAGCGAGCTTGTTTTGGCTCGCATCGCAATTCATCAAGTAAAGAATGACTCTGGCCATTGACTCACCAACGGGTCAATGGCCAGAGCACTGTCTCAAGCGTGAGTGACTAGAAGAAAAAACACTTCAGCGGCTTTTGCTCCTATAGCTGTAAAGCTCTCTGAACGCCGTATCAAGCAAAAAGCCCAAGAGACCAATCAGCACGACCGTGGCCATCAGCTCGTGATAAGCCAGCCGATCACGCGTGTCGAGAATGAAATAACCCAGACCGGCTGAGACACCCAGCATCTCGCACGGCACCAGCACAATCCAGACGATACCGATTGCCAGGCGCGTACCTGTCAGAATATGACCGAGTATGCCTGGAATAATCACACCCTTGAGCGTCTCCCACCGTGTAGCGCTCAAGGACTGTGCCAATTGCATCCAGCGCCCGTCGAGCTGCTTAACCCCAGCAAGGGTGTTGAGCATAATCGGCCACATCGCCGCAAAAGCCAGCAAAAAATAAACTGGTTTATCACCGACACCAAACGCCATCACTGCAATCGGCATCCATGAAAGCGGTGAAATCATGCGCAAGAATTGAAATGCTGGCGATAGCGTGGCACTCATGGTTGCTGAAGCACCGAGCAATAAACCCAAGGGCACGCCAACAAGCAAGGCGAAGCCAAGTCCAACCGCTACACGCTGCAGACTCACATAGATATGAATCCAGATCTCATGGCCTTGCAGCATGGAGAACAGTGTAGTCAGTGAGGGGCCAGGCGCAAAGCGCTGACCCATGCCTCCTGCGGCTGAAAAAGGCACGGTCAGTAACCACCAGACACCTAGCAAAGCAAGCATGCCAACAACGCCTAGCACTGCACGCCCGAAAACATTACGCGTCAAAACATTAATACTCATGTCAACTCGATGACTTCCTTACGGTCATACCCTGGAGGCTGACCAAATTTTTCAAGACCACCGACCGCTTCAATCGCACGCTTTACAAAACGATCATCTACCAATTGTGCAGCAGCTGTCTTACCATCCAGATTCGCCAGAAAGCCGCGATCCGCTTCGATCAATGTCTGCTTGAGTCGGGCGACCAGCTCCTCTGTATAACTTGGATACGGATATGGCTGAAAATCAATACGTTTTTCCTGCCACGCGGGATGTCGGATCGCACGTGAGGCAAGATAAGTCTGCGTATCAGATGCTGGTGGCGCAAGCACCTTCGTCAAGGCAGGCAAGCCGTGTGGTGTGTAGTGATTGGCGCCTTCCTTGGAAAGTAACTGAGCGGTTTCTGCGCGATGGTCACGAATCCAGAGCTGCGCGCGCACGATGGCGTCAACCACTTTCTGAGACCATTCAGGGCGCTGCTCCAGATCACGCTCATGCATAAACACTGTGCAGCAAGCATGATTTTTCCAGACATCACCGGTGAAACGCAACACCTTGCCTATGCCCATGGTTTCTGCAACGGCGTTAAATGGCTCAGCTACGATGTAACCAGAAATATTACGTGCAGCCAGCGCAGGAGGCATATCCGCAGGAGCCATGACCACCAGATTGACTTCATCAGCGCCAGGCTTGCCTTGCTTACTGGACACGGGCTTTAAACCAGCATCGCGCAACATGGCTTGCAGAACTACGTTATGTATCGAATACCAGAAAGGAATCGCGACGGTCTTGCCACCCAGATCCTTGAGTTCGTTGATATCTGGCGATACAGTCACAGCCGAGCCATCAACGTGATTCCAGGCTACAACCTTAGCGGGAACTTTGCTGCCAAAGCGCGCCCAGATCGTCATTGGCGAAAGCAGATGAACCACATTAACCTGACCGGAGATAAACGCCTCAATCAGCTGAGCCCAGCTGCGCAGCATGACGGGTTTTTCAACCTCAACGCCGGCGTCTTTAAAGTAACCGTTGTTATGCGCGACCAATAAAGGGGCAGCATCGGTGATCGGCAAATAACCAATTTTCACGGGACCATCAGACTTACCCTGCGCCTGGGCGTTAAAGGCCGACAGCAGCGGGGCCGCACCCGCAACAGTCAGCAGGCTCGATAATTTAATCATCTCGCGACGCGTGATATGTTCAAGACACATGAGCTATTTCCTTTGATTCAATATTTTTTTGTACAACATCATTATTTTTTGATTTGCTTGTGTGCGGGTGTAAAGCGCGATGCAACGTTCGAAGTATTTCGATTCGCAGCTGACCCAGCTCTTCGACCAGATCATCGCGAGGTTGTGCATAAGCGATTTTCCACTCCCCGATTGCGTGAGCGGGCGCACCACCCAGCAACACGATGCGATCAGCGACCTGCAGTGCTTCATCGATGTCATGGGTGATCAATACTGCAGCGGTACCCAGATCCTCTCGCAGCTTCAAAAGTAAGCGCTGCATGGCAGCACGTGTCACCTCGTCGAGCGCACCAAAGGGTTCGTCAAGCAAAATCACCTCAGGCTGACGTGCTACACAGCGCGCGAGCGCAGTGCGTTGTGCCATGCCGCCTGACAGTTCTGCGGGCATGCGATGTCGTGCGTGTTCGAGTCCGACTTCCCGAATCGCAGCAGTGACACGCTGGGTTTTTTCAGTTGTAGTGAGATGAGGCTGATGACGAAAATCAAGTCCAAATGCGACGTTTTTTTCAAGTGTTAACCAAGGCAGCAAACTGGGATCCTGGAATGCCATCGCCACACGGGGATGCGTTCCATCGATGGGCTCTCCGTCTACCAATACCTTTCCGGCGGATGCCTTTTGCAAGCCAGCCAATATACGCAGCAAACTGGACTTACCCACACCGCTCGGCCCCAGGATCGCGACGATCTCACCTGCAGCAACACTGATATTCAGGCCTTCAATGAGTGGCGCAGCATCCCCATACTGCAAACGCAGGTCTTGAGCTTGCAAAACATAAGGGGTGGATTCGAGTGGCCCGGCATTCATATTCATTCAGTCGGCGCACCTTGAGTCGGGCGCCCTACAGTCCATAGGATATATTCACGTCCGTTTGGCGGACAAGGATAGGGAGTTTAGGTCAATCCCTATATATCCGAAATGACTGATAAGTAATTTGCTTATAACTAAAATGAATTGAAATGATTGTCTGAAAAATTCAGCTGATCTTCTATTTCAACAGTGAGAGACGACCACGCAAATGACGTACCTCTTCCATGAGATCCACCATCAAAGCAGCAGCATCAAGATTCACTTCAAAATCGCGTTGCAAGCGTGCGACATCCCGGGCGCGTACAACGGAAACACTCGTGAACACCCACTGTCCAGAGGCGTGTGCCTTCGTCGCTGGAACAACGCCCTGATCCACCAGACTCAATACCCAATCGGTCTGTTGCTCACAAAAACGAGCCAGCTCATCAAGTGTGATGGGAGCCTCGTGGTCGACTAACTGAGCGGTGCAAATCGTGACTGACTTCATGACTGGACTCCCAAATGACGGCGTGGATTAAAAGCCGCAGCACTGGCAAGTTGTTGATAGGCTGCGCGTGTCGCCTCATTATCTGCAGGTGGCCACGCGATATCGAGAATCAGATAGAGGTCGCCCGCAGGATCTCCAGGCAAGCCTTTGCCCCGCAAACGCAACTTACCGCCTTGTTTAGTTCCAGCAGGGATATTGACTTCCACCTCACCTTGCATCGTGGGAGCATGCACCTGACCGCCTAAAGCAGCCTCCCAAGGGGTAATTGGCAAATGCATACTCAGATCACGCCCATCGGCCTTATAGACCGCATGCGGGGCAAAACGTACTGTCAGGAACAAATCACCCGCTTGCCCTCCACCCTCACCTGGCATGCCCTGACCAGCCAGACGAATCATCTGACCCTCTTTGACACCGGTTGGAATCCGAACGCTCAGCGTGCGCGTCCCCATAAAGGGACTCCCCTGCTCATCGAGCTGAACAGAACGCAGGCTCAGTTCGCGCGTGACTCCTGAAAAACTGTCTTCGAGACTAATTTCTATCTCTGCGTGATGATCTTCACCTCGCATTTTGAAGGTATGACCGCCCCCCTGGCCGGCTGAAAAGCCCTGACCAGGGTGTGCGCCGCCCTGCCCGGCAGCGTAGCCCTGGCGTTTGCGAGCAGCTTGTTTAAACATGCCATTCAGAAAATCATTGAAATCCGCATCGCCCGCACCGCCGGCACCGGAAAACTCAAAATCACGTTCCCAACCTGGTGGAGGCGCCGCGCCATTGCCACCAGAAAGGCCTGCAGCCAGCGCATCATATTCCGCGCGCTTCTCTGCATCGCGCAGTACATCGTTGGCCTCATTCAGATCGCGCATGCGCTTTTCCGCATCCGGCTCCTTGCTGACATCGGGATGATATTTACGGGCAAGCTTACGGTAGGCCTTGCGGATATCGTCCTGCGAGGCATCGCGGGGTACTTCAAGGATCTTGTAGTAGTCTTTGAATTCCATATGCAAGGTGGCTCGAAGCGCACCCAAAAGGTGAATATATGTTCACAATGAGGGCAAAACCGATAAATATCAAGTCAAACTCAGTAAAAATATGCAAATTCAAAACATTCCGTTTGGTACAACTGACTGGTCAATGATCCCGGTGACCGAGCATCCGGGCACGACGGGCAAAGCCTTTTGGCGCACTTGCCAGTTCGGCACGATCCGCGTCAGGATGGTCGAGTACAGCCCAGGATATCTGGCAGATCACTGGTGCGAAAAAGGGCATATTCTGCTTTGCTTGTCGGGCACACTACACACAGCGCTCAAGGACGGCCGGACTTTTGATCTCACGCCAGGAATGAGTTATCAGGTTGCTGATGGCGCGGAACCCCATCAGTCGTCGACACAACAAGGCGCGACACTTTTTATTGTCGACTAGTTTGGTGATCGACATGCCTGAATAATCAATGCAAAAAAATCACCCCGCCTTCATGACTCTGGCGGGGCGAACAACCTTTCAAAAACAGCTCAATCAGCTGGCAGCGCGCTTTTGCAAAATATCCACAGCAGGCAAAGTTTTACCTTCGAGGAATTCGAGGAAAGCCCCTCCACCAGTCGAGATATAACCAATCTTGTCGGTAATTCCGAATTTTGCGATAGCAGCCAACGTGTCTCCACCACCCGCAATTGAAAAGCCTGCAGAGTCGGCAATCGCATGCGAGACGACTTCAGTGCCATTTGCAAAAGCAGCAAATTCAAACACACCCAAAGGACCATTCCAGACGATCGTTCCTGCCTGTTTAAGAATGGCAGCGAGCTGGTTCGCCGTATCGGGACCAATATCCAGAATCAGATCTTCAGGACCTACATCCTTGGCTGCTTTAACTGTCGCTTTTGCAGTCGCTGAAAACTCGGTCGCACACACCACATCGGTCGGGATTGGCACAGCAGCACCACGCGCCTGCATTTTTTTCATGACGGCGCGAGCCTCTTCGAGCTGTTCAGGCTCGGCGAGGGATTTACCGATCGGCAAACCTGCTGCCAGCATGAACGTGTTGGCAATGCCGCCACCCACGATCAACTGATCAACCTTATCGGCAAGTGATTGAAGGATAGAGAGTTTGGTTGAAACCTTCGATCCACCTACGATTGCCACAAGAGGGCGTTTCGGTGCGTGTAAAGCACGTCCAAGTGCCACCAGCTCAGCTTGTAGCAATGGGCCAGCGCAAGCAATAGGCGCGTACTCGGCGATGCCATACGTGGTGGCTTCGGCACGGTGGGATGTACCAAAAGCATCGTTGGCATACACATCACACAATGCTGCCATTTTTTTGGACAGCTCAGGATCGTTTTTCTTTTCGCCCTTGTTGACACGACAGTTCTCGAGCAACACCACCTGACCAGGCGCGACCGTGACACCATCGACCCAATTCTGAATCAACGGGACATCCATACCCAACAATTCCGACAAACGTTTGGCGATAGGTGCCAGAGAGTCCGCGGGGGTTAACGTACCCTCCGTAGGGCGCCCCAGATGGGACGTCACCATCACGGCAGCACCTGCGTCGAGCGCAAGCCTGATGCCGGGAACAGAAGCGCGGATACGCGTGTCTTCAGTGATATTGCCAGCATCATCAAAAGGTACATTCAGGTCTGCGCGGATAAAAACTTTTTTACCGGCAAGCTTGCCCGATTGAGCCAGAGCGGTAAGGGTATGGACTGTCGTCATGATTGAATAGCCAGGTGAAATAGGAAAATAACAAAAGGGCCCCGAAGGGCCCCTTATCCAATGCAGCAATTATTTAGCTGACATCAGTGCGACAGTGGTGTCGAGCATACGGTTGCTGAAACCCCACTCGTTGTCGTACCAGGATGAGACTTTAACCAGCGGACCTGAAACTTTGGTCAAGGTGGAATCAAAGTTGCTCGAAGCTGGATTGTGGTTGAAATCAATCGATACGAGCTGTTCAGTCTGGTATGTCAGGATGCCTTTGAGAGCGCCTTCTGAGGCTTCTTTCATGATGGCATTGACTTCTTCTACTGTCGTGTCGCGCTTAGCGATAAACGACAAATCAACCAGTGAAACGTTGATGGTGGGAACGCGGATAGCGAAACCATCAAGCTTGCCATTAAGCTCTGGCAGCACCAAACCCACAGCCGCGGCTGCGCCCGTCTTGGCAGGAATCATGCTCATTGTGGCTGAACGCGCACGACGCAAGTCTTCGTGATAAACGTCTGTCAGAACCTGATCATTGGTGTATGCGTGGATCGTCGTCATCAAACCCGTCACAACTCCCAGCTTCTCGTTCAAAGGCTGGACCAAAGGTGCGAGGCAGTTGGTTGTGCACGATGCGTTGGAGATAACCGTGTGCTCTTTTTTCAGTACATTCTGGTTCACACCAAACACGATCGTTGCGTCAACGTCTTTACCACCAGGTGCAGAAATAATGACTTTCTTGGCGCCACCTTTGATGTGAGCCGAAGCCTTTTCTTTTGTAGTGAAAAAACCTGTGCACTCGAGCACTACGTCAACATTCAATTCGCCCCAGGGCAGTTCAGCGGGGTTGCGATTGGCCAGTACGCGAATCTTGTCGCCGTTGACAACCATGTAATCGCCTTCGACGCCTACTGTGCCGGAGAATTTACCGTGGGCAGTGTCGTACTGTGTCAAATGGGCGTTGGTCTTAGGATCGCCCAAATCGTTGATTGCAACGATTTGAATATCGTGTTTTTTTCCACCTTCGTAATGGGCACGCAAAATATTGCGACCGATACGGCCATAGCCGTTAATAGCAACGCGAATCGTCATGACAACATGCTCCTGGTTTTGAAATTTTATAAAACTTGCTTGACCGCCTGAGCCACTTTTTCAGCAGTCAGACCAAAATGCTTAAACAAGGCGCCTGCAGGTGCAGACTCCCCGTACGTATCGATACCAACTACCGCACCTTCGAGACCGACATACTTATGCCAGAAAGCAGTAATACCTGCTTCAACGGCAACACGCGGCATGCCCTTGGGCAAAACCTGCGCGCGCCATTCGGCCTCCTGCTTGTCAAAGACATCCGTGCTTGGCATCGAAACCACACGCACAGCAATCCCCTCTGCAGCCAGTAACTTCTGCGCCTCAATGGCGATTGCAACCTCAGAGCCCGTAGCGATAATCGCAGCGCGCGCATTAGCAGCTTCTTGTAACACGTAGCCACCACGGGCGACCGCAGCAAGTGTCGCAGCGTCACGCGCAACAAAAGGAAGATTTTGACGTGACAATAATAAAGCCGTGGGGCCGCCCGCATGGACATCCATGCCAATGCTGGTGGGTCTCTCTACAGCGGCGAGCCAGGCTGCCGTTGTTTCAACCGTGTCGCAAGGGCGCCAGACCGAAAGATTAGGAATCAGACGCAGGCTGCTGGCGTGTTCAACGGACTGATGCGTCGGGCCGTCTTCGCCCAGACCAATCGAGTCGTGTGTGAATACATGGATCACACGCTGCTTCATCAGTGCAGCCATACGTAGGGCGTTGCGCGAGTAATCCGAGAACGTCAGGAACGTACCGCCAAAAGGCAAATACCCGCCATGCAGTGCCACACCATTCATAATGGCCGCCATGCCGAATTCACGCACACCGTAGTTGATGTGACGTCCAAAATGAATGCCCTCAACCCCCGCACGAACGGGAACAGCGCCCTTCCAGTCGGTAAAGTTCGAGCCGGTCAGATCAGCCGAACCACCCAGCATTTCGGGCAGCGCTTGCACCAGCGCAGTAATCGCAAGCTGTGAGGCTTTGCGTGTCGCGATGGTTTCAGCTTTCGCATTGGTTGCGTCCAGCAGCTGTTTTGCAGTGTCTGCAAAATTAGCGGGCATTTCACCACGCATGCGGCGACTGAACTCAGCAGCCTCTGCCGGGAACTGAGCCGTGTAGGCGTCAAATAATTTCTGCCAGGCGGATTGGTGCGCAGCACCTGACTCGCGTTGATCCCAGCCGGCATACACCTCGGCAGGAATCTCAAAAGGCGCATAGGGCCAGCCGATCGCAGCACGGGTCTTTGCAATTTCTTCAGCGCCCAGCGGAGCGCCGTGGACTTTATCAGTGCCTGCGACAGTCGGTGCGCCCTGACCGATCACGGTACGGCAGATAATCAGTGTTGGACGCCCATGCTGTTTGCCAAGCTTGTTGGCTTGAGTAATGGCCTGATCTACCGCATCGGTATTGTGGCCATCCGCCACGCGAATCACATTCCAGCCGTAAGCCTCAAAGCGTTTACCGGTATCGTCGGCAAACCAGTTTTCAACATTGCCGTCAATCGAAATGCCGTTGTCGTCGTACAGCACGACCAGCTTTGACAGTCGCAACGTACCTGCCAGAGAGCAGACTTCATGGGAAATGCCTTCCATCAGACAACCATCACCGACAAATGCATACGTGTGATGATCAACAATATTATGGCCGGGACGATTAAATTCAGCAGACAGCAATGACTCAGTCAGCGCCATGCCCACGGCGTTGGCCAGACCCTGGCCTAGCGGGCCGGTCGTGGTCTCGATGCCTGGTGTCACGCCCACCTCAGGGTGTCCAGGCGTCTTGGAGTGCAATTGGCGGAATTTGCGCAACTCCTCCATCGGCAAATCGTAGCCGGTCAGGTGCAGCAAGGCGTAAATCAGCATCGAGCCGTGACCGTTCGACAATACAAAACGATCACGATTGGCCCATGCCGGATCGGCGGGGTTATGCTGCAGATGACGGGTAAAAAGGGCTTGTGCCATTTCAGCCATGCCCATCGGCGCGCCGGGATGACCCGAATTAGCTTGCTGGACAGCGTCCATAGCGAGGGCGCGGATGGCATCTGCCAATTTGGCGGGTGTGGCTGTTATTTGAGTCATCGAAGGGGTTCGTCTTAGTTGTTTTACCCTGATCACACGTAAATATTCATCACGGGATCGGAAAATGGGTTACAAAACCAAGGATTTTAGCACCCGTACTTATCCGTAATCCCCACCTGAGCCCTCTGCATGCCAAGCCCCCGTTTTTATTGTTCCAAACCACTCATTGCTCACCAGATACTCACATTACCTGAGTCTCTGGCGCATCATATTCGGGTACTCAGACTCGCTGCAGGCAGTCAGATCATTTTGTTCGACGGTCTTGGAGGGGAATACGCCGGGGCTCTTGATTTCAATGGGAAAATTACCATTGCAGCCCTTGGTGCCCACGCTCAGCGCGAGACTGAACTCCTCGGTCGGATCACGCTGTTGCAAGGTCTTCCCTCGGGAGACAAGATGGACTGGGTGATTGAAAAAGCGGTCGAACTGGGGGTTTCGCGCATTATTCCAGTCGCAGCCCAGCGCAGTGTGCTGCAATTATCAGGACCACGTCTTGAAAAGCGTTTGTTGCACTGGAACAAAATCATCCAGTCAGCCTCCGAGCAATGCGGACGCAACCGGCTGATGCAAATCGAGTCACCTCTCACGCTGGAGAAAGCACTTTCAACGCATAGCGCGGCACACCGCCTTCTGTGCGACCCAGAAGGCTCCCAAGAGCTCAATGCCTGGCTAGGCAGCTCTGCAGCCAGCCTCAGCGCCCAACCCGCGCTGACCCTGATGGTCGGTCCCGAAGGCGGCTGGAGCCTGCAGGAACTGGATACCGCACGCCATCACAACGTGCAGTCCGTCAAATTTGGGTTAAGAGTCTTGAGAACGGAAACCGCTGCACTCGCGATGGTGGCTGCAACCACGGCCGTATTAGGCTGGTAAAGTCGTCATTCCAGATAAAGAGTCGTTAGTCCTGATAATTCGTAAGTCGGCCCGTCAGGCCGGCTCATCACTCCAATTATTGACTTTGCCTGGCACTGCATCGGGGTGCTTGCCTGCATGATGAATCGCGTAAATAAATACACGGCCATTTTCCTGGGCAAATTGCACTGAGTCGTTCAGGATTTGTAAAAACTGATTGCCCTCGTTGACGATTCCGGGATCAGCGGAATGCAGCTTATCGAGCACAAGCACCAAGCCATCCTTTTGATCTAACAGCGAATCGCTCAGACAGTCATACAGCGCATCGAAACTGCCGCCAATGAACTGAGGATAATCAACTGCCTTGACGACGGCACGAAACACTGCAGACCAGCTGCGCGCTTTTTCACAATCCGCCACACACCAGACCAAACCACGTTCTTTGGCCGCAACCTCAAGCGCATCCAGACCCGGCGTAGGATCGATGTCGCCACCCTTTTGCAACAATTGTCGCAATTTGGAATCGACTGTTTTACCCATACTGATGGCTCCTTAGATGAAGGCCCCAATAGCGTATTGATTTAAGACTGCACCGCACATTCCGGTAACGTTTTACAGTCTTGTAACACTTACCCGACATAGAATCCACACTCAAGAAAAAAATATTTTTATGAGTGTGGATTTAACTTAAGCGTTTCTTGCGTGATTCGCTTCAACCACCGTCAATGCTGTCATATTGACGATACGGCGAACGGTCGCGCTCGACGTGAGAATATGAACAGGCGCATTGACACCCAGCAGGAAAGGCCCCACGGCAACATTACCGCCAGCAGTCGTTTTTAACAGGTTATAGGCGATATTTCCTGAGTCCACATTTGGACACACCAAAAGATTCGCTGCGCCCTTCAGTGTTGATGAAGGGAGGATTTTCAGGCGCAACGATTCATCGAGCGCACAATCACCATGCATTTCACCGTCAACTTCGAGTTCAGGAGCTTGCGCACGGATTAACTCTAACGCTGCACGCATTTTTGCACCCGAAGCAGAACTGCCTGAACCAAAATTTGATCGCGACAACAAGGCGACTTTCGGAATCAGATTGAGCCGGCGCATCTGCTGAGCCGCTGCGATGGTGTACTCAGCAATCTGCTCGGCCGTTGGCTCATCATTAATGTGCGTGTCGACCAGTGCAATCGTCTGTTCTGGCAGCAGCAAAATATTCATCGCTGCGTAAGTCGAGGTGCCGGCGCGTTTACCAATCACCTGATCGATGTAACGCAAATGATCCGCATAGCCACTAACGGTGCCGCAGATCATGCCATCGGCATGACCCATTTTGATCATCATTGAACCAATCAGCGTCAAACGACGGCGCATTTCTACACGCGCCATTTCCTTGGTCACACCATCGCGACACATAGTCTCCCAATACAGAGTCCAGTAATCATGAAAGCGCTCGTCAAACTCAGGATTGGTGACCTCTACATCCACACCTAAACGCAGCCGCAAGCCGAACTTTTCAATCCGTGCAGCCAGCACGGTAGGACGGCCAACCAGAATAGGCTTAGCTAATTTCTCATCCACAATCACTTGAACCGCGCGCAGCACGCGTTCATCCTCACCTTCAGTAAAGACGATGCGCGCTTTCGCACCTTCGCGTACATAAGCTTTAGCGCCTGCGAACAGCGGCTTCATAAACGCACCAGAGCGGTAGACAAACTGCTCAAGCTGTTCAACGTAGGCGTCCAGATCAGCGATCGGCCGCGTTGCCACACCGCACTCCATCGCCGCCTTAGCCACTGCAGGGGCAATACGTACAATCAGACGCGGATCGAAGGGCTTGGGAATAAAGGACTCAGGGCCAAACGCAACATCGTAGGTGCCGTAGGCGGCAGCAACGACTTCGCTTTGCTCTTCCTGTGCAAGCTTGGCGATAGCGACTACTGCCGCCTTTTCCATTTCACGCGTTATGGTCGTTGCGCCCACGTCCAGCGCACCCCGAAAGATATAAGGGAAGCACAAAACGTTATTAACCTGATTGGGATAGTCCGAGCGACCTGTCGCCATCACTACATCATCACGAACAGCATGTGCATCAGCAGGCAAGATCTCAGGATTCGGATTCGCCAGCGCCAGGATCAGCGGACGCTTGGCCATCACCTTGACCATTTCAGGCTTGAGTACACCGCCTGCGGACAGTCCCAGAAATACATCGGCATCCTGAATAATGTCTGCCAGCTTACGCGCATCGGTCTTTTGCGCGAAACGTTGTTTATCAGGATCCATCAAAACGGTACGCCCTTCGTACACGACGCCCTCGATGTCAGACACCCAGATATTTTCAAGCGGCAAGCCCAGATCAACCATCAGATCCAGACAGGCCAGCGCAGCCGCTCCGGCTCCCGACACAGCGACTTTTACTTTTTTAATATCTTTGCCGACGACTTCGAGACCGTTGATAAACGCGGCCGAAACACAGATCGCAGTACCGTGCTGATCGTCATGAAAGACGGGGATACGCATGCGCTCACGCAATTTTCGCTCAACCGTAAAGCACTCGGGCGCCTTGATATCCTCGAGATTGATCCCGCCAAATGTGGGCTCCAGACCCGCGATGATCTCTACGAGCTTGTCAGGATCTTGCTCATTAATTTCGATATCAAACACATCGATACCGGCAAATTTTTTAAACAATACCGCTTTGCCTTCCATCACCGGTTTGGAGGCTAAGGGTCCGATATTGCCAAGCCCCAATACCGCAGTGCCATTGGTGATCACGCCAACCAGATTGCCGCGGGCGGTGTAACGGAAAGCATTGGCAGGATCGAGCACAATTTCTTCGCACGCAGCAGCCACGCCAGGCGAATAAGCCAGGGCCAGATCACGCTGGTTAGTCAGTTGCTTTGTGGGAGCAATTGAAATCTTTCCGGGACGACCCTGCTCGTGATACTCGAGAGCGGCTTTACGAAAATTTTCTTCCATGATGGTCTGTTACCGTTTCAATCAATTGATCAAGATGCCGATTCTAGCCCTTTTGCACCAATCATCAGGGAAAAATCCCTAAGGGGTCAAATGACTCTTTCAGTTGTCCCGCCAACGCGTCATACTGTTCACGCCGGTTCGCCTCCTTATCCATGGGTTCAAGGCGAACATGGGCTTGAAATGGCACGTCACGCCTGAACCACACCGCCTGCACCCAACCCAGACTTGCGCCATGTCCGGCAAACAACCATGCCAGATTGATATCCATCCCATCCGCGGGCATGAGTGCATCGAGACGAAACCTGACCGGCCAACGCTCTGCCTGTGCGCATTCGATTGCAACCACTGAACTCGCCAGCTCAAATAATTGGGGAATCATCTTCTGAACAGTCAGGCTGCGCAACGGTGAAGTGGCGTTCGCGCCAAAGGGACCGAGCACAGCGATCGTGCCGTCAGCGAGCATGACCTGTACCTGCTCAATTCCGCTTAACATCCCCTGGCCTGTCGGCCATTGCGCCGAAGCACGCGAGGCAAGCCATTGTGCAACCGTTTGTTCAGGGTCGGCGCCTGACAAAACCTGCACCCCAGCTTCCTGCAGGGATCTGAGCTTAGATCCGCCACCCGCACACCAGATCAGTCCGGAAGCATCGCAGGAGAGCTGCGCCCAGGCAGAACCAGACTCAACCCAGAGCTGGGGCGTCACGTCACCGGCGGGCGAGTCCGCGAGTCCGATGCCGTCCAAAGCCATCTGGACCCGGTACTCCCGGCACAGTGCGTGAGCATGCAAAATATCTCTCTCGCGGGCGGGTACCAGCCAGGCCTGATGCTGACCGGGCCGGTCATCCCACCTCACTTGACCTGCGCAAGTTCTGGCGAGGCGCGCACAAAACTTCCCCCACTCTGAGGGTGGAGCTCTGCGACCGAACAGGAAAGCGCGTCTGGATGTTGGCGAACCCACTACAATTCTGCTCCTGAATGGAGATTAAAAAAATGACAGCACTGGCAGCACGCACGCGTGACACCGTTACATTTCACGCAGTTGAACTGTTAAAAGAAGCGTCAGCCCTGCAACGTGCAGGTATCGACATTATCAGTCTTGGCGTAGGAGAACCAGACTTTACCGCAGCTCCGCTTGTCGTTGAGGCAATGGAGCGCGCCAGCCGCGCAGGACGCAGCGGCTACAGCGCGCCCGCAGGGCTGCCTGAGTTACGCGAAGCGATCGCAGGCTTTTATGCAAATCACCTCGGGGTGACCGTTGACCCCGCCCGTGTCATTGTGACCTCTGGTGCCAGCGGCGCGCTGATGCTGGCTGCCATGGCATTAGTCAATCCTGGTGACGAGGTGTTGATGCCCGACCCCTGCTACCCACCTAATCGTAATTTTATCGGGGCCGCCGGTGGCATCACTAAACTCATCCCGACAACCCCCGAAAACAGATACCAACTATCCAGCCTGGATATTGAACAACACTGGGGTCCGTCGACGCGTGGCGTACTGATTGCCTCACCCAGCAATCCTACGGGCACCTCTATTGCACGCGACGAGCTCGATCGCCTGATTCGAACCGTCCATGCCCGTCAAGGCTTTGTCATGATGGACGAGATCTATTTAAGCCTGTCCTATGATGGCCCGCGGCAATCCGCCCTGGCACTCGACGACAACGTCATTATCCTGAATAGCTTCTCAAAGTACTTCAATATGACTGGCTGGCGACTGGGCTGGATGATTGTCCCCCAGCACATGGTGGCCCCGATAGAAAAAATGGCCGCAAGTTATGTCATCTGCGCCCCCACCCTGTCCCAACACGGTGCCGTGGCCTGCTTTGAGGACGAGTCACTCGCTCTATTTGAACAGCGCCGCCTCGCTTTTCAACAGCGCCGCGATTTTCTTGTCCCCGCTCTGGAATCAATCGGCATCAAAGTTCCCGTCAAACCAGATGGCGCTTTTTATGTGTATGGCGATATTTCAGCGCACTCCAGGGACAGCAATATTTTTTCGTCCTCTCTGTTGCATGGTGCGCGCGTTGCCGCTGTCGCAGGACTGGATTTTGGTCCTGCACATGCGAGTAATACGATGCGTTTTGCTTACACAACAGGACTGGAGCGACTTGAAGAAGCTGTCCACAGGATGAAAGCCTATCTCAGCTGAACCCTGCCTCAGTCCTTCAGTGCGATAGTGCCCGCCAGCGCCAAGCGACGGCGCTCAGACAATACTTTTTCTGTATAGCCACGATCAGAAGCTGGGCTTGAAGCGCCACAATAACAAAGCAACCCCTGAGGAATATTACCTCTGCGGCGGATGCAGTCGCTCAGGATCATCGCACCAACCCGCATATTGGCAACTGGGTTAAATGCCATGGACTCCGCACGACCGAATTTGGCAAACTTGTCACGATGCAAACTGAGTATGATCTGCATCAGTCCCGTCGCACCGCCCGACTGACCTCCGGCATAGGGATTGAAATGCGACTCGGTTGCAACGACAGACAATAACAATAGCGGATCAACATTGACTTCTTCTGCCAAGGTATAGGCGGTATCCACGAACATGATCGCAGCTTCTACGGCGATTAAGTATTTTCGTGAAATATATTGAACGAGCGCTTCTTTCTGTCTGGCCGTAATACCAAATTTTGATGATGTGCCTGCGACAGGCTGACTGATAACAGGGCCCGAAGGCTCAGTTGCTTTTGCCAAAGCCTGGCTCGACCCTGCATCTCTTACGACTTCAGCAGATTGAGGGGGCGTTTTATTCATCAATAAAGAGGCTGCCCTGCTCGCTGAAATCTTGGGAGAAGGGGCTGGCAGCACGTCGCCAGGAATAGCATCCAGAGAAATAGCACTCACAAGTGGAGCAACCGGTCCCGCACGGATCGCAGACGGCGGTGGACCAAACGCATCGGGCGCAAGCGCATAAAGCAGAGCACCATGCATCTGGAAAGCCTGCGCGCGCAGGCCTGGCATGCCTGAAACCATCACGACCGCGACCAGTACCGCAATGCCAAGGTAAATTGCGCAGGTGCGCACAAACTCGGACATATTCCGATACAGGCCACTGAAGAGATGACCAGAGAACGCGATAACTGAGGAAAATGGCATCAGTATCTGCCCCTGCAGAGCGGGGATGTGGATGTTAACCTTCCATTCATTAATGGAAATGTAACCGTTTTAGTGAGTTGATACCTTGAAATACAGAGACTTGAGAGATTTCGTCAGCCAGCTCGAACGCGCAGGTGATCTCAAACGCATCGTGCGGCCCGTCGCCGCAGAACTCGAAATGACCGAAATTTCTGACAGGGTCCTCAAGGCTGAAGGCCCGGCACTGCTTTTTGAAAATGTCACGCATGCTGGTCTTCAGGCCACGATGCCTGTGCTGACCAACCTCTTTGGAACGCCACAGCGTGTGGCGCAGGGAATGGGAGCAGAAAACACCACCGCACTGCGTGAAATAGGTGAACTCCTGGCCTCATTAAAAGAACCTGAGGCTCCAAAAGGTTTCCGGGATGCCCTGGCCAAAGTATCCATGCTTAAAGCAGCCTTGTGGGATATGAGCCCCAAAAATGTCCGCGCCGCACCTTGCCAGGAAATCGTGTGGGAGGCAGAAGACGTTGATTTAGCCAAACTACCCATCCAGACCTGCTGGCCGGGAGATATTGCACCGCTGTTGACGTGGGGACTGGTTATTACGCGTGGTCCGAACTCAAAACGCCAGAATCTGGGTATTTACCGTCAGCAAGTGATTGGTCGCAACAAACTGATCATGCGCTGGCTCTCGCATCGGGGCGGCGCGCTCGATTTTCGTGACCATGCGCTTGCCAACCCCGGCACACCCTTTCCAATTGCTGTGGCACTGGGAGCAGACCCTGCGACCACCCTGGGTGCGGTCACTCCCGTACCGGATTCATTGTCTGAATATCAGTTTGCGGGCTTGTTGCGCGGTGCGCGTACTGAGGTTACCTCGGCAATCGGCAGCTCCCTGTCCGTGCCTGCCACAGCAGAAATCATCCTCGAGGGGCACCTGCTGCCTAGCAGCGACCCGCGTGCGATCAAGCCAGCAATACCCCCCGGAGTGAATCCGCCTCCTGCATCCGACTACGAACTCGCACTCGAAGGCCCCTATGGTGACCATACGGGTTACTACAATGAACAAGACTGGTTTCCAGTATTTACCATTGATCGCATCACGATGCGGCGTAACCCCATCTATCATTCAACCTATACGGGTAAGCCGCCCGATGAACCCGCGGTGCTGGGCGTTGCGCTCAATGAAGTTTTCGTGCCGATTCTTAAACGTCAGTTACCCGAAATAATCGACTTTTACCTCCCACCAGAAGGTTGCAGCTATCGACTGGCTGTCGTGTCGATTCGCAAACAATACCCAGGTCATGCAAAACGCGTGATGTTCGGCCTCTGGAGTATTTTGCGTCAATTCATGTATACAAAATTCATTGTTGTGGTCGACCAGGACATCAATCCGAGAGACTGGAAAGAAGTCGTCTGGGCGATGACTACCCGTATGGATCCTGTGCGCGACACACTTTTAGTGGAAAACACACCGATTGATTATCTGGATTTCGCATCGCCCGTTTCAGGGCTGGGTGGAAAAATGGGGATGGATGCTACCAATAAATGGGCTGGTGAGACCCAGCGCGAATGGGGCACCCCGATTCAAATGGACGCCGCAACCAAACAGCGCGTTGATGCAATGTGGGAAGAACTAGGCCTTTGAGCTTGACGTCTCGACGCCAGGCCTCTGATGACCATCAAGAACCGGAGGGTGGCTTCTTGCCTTGCTGCGCAAGCATAGCCTGCAACAGCACCAGCACCAATCCACTGCCTCGGGCCAGACGCGATGTTCTGCCCATCAGGAACGTGGATATAGTCGAGACGACTAAGGGGTAGTGAGCAAGAAAATCAATAGAACTTTTAAACCAACTTTTGCGACGAAAGCTAATCACACTGCCAAGTAAATGCAGAGGATTAGCCTCGACTGAAAGCTGCTCAACATGTCCGACAAAGTCATCTCTTTGGATTGCCGCTTGTGTGCGCAACAGTTCAAGGCGCACAGCCCGATCAAACCGTTTCGATGAAATATGTTTCACCAGCCTTCCTTGCGGTCTGAATACTCATCAGGTGGTGGCGCATCCGATACGCCGTGCCTGATCCGCGAAAACATATGCGCATCGCGTTCTAACTCTTGCAGTGTGGCTTCAAAAGGGACAGCGCCATTTTTCAAACGACGGCAAAGAATCACTAACAAAATGATTGCAGCTAGGGCATATGCCACGCCCAGCAACCCAATCGCGAGCATCCGGTGTGGCGTATCCCAAAAAAATGTGATGACAAACATGGAAAAAACCAGTGCCGCCAATAATGAGAACACAGCGGCGGCACAACCCAGCGCCAGCAAACCAAACAAGCGCGAGGTCTCGATGCTAAGTTCGACACTAAACAGCGCAATGCGCGTACGAACCATCGATACGAGATCCGACGCGGCACTCGCGAGTGTCTGTTTAATACTCATCGTAATTTCAGCGTCGGCTCAACAGCACACCAAGCAGCAGTCCTGCCATGCCTGCCACGCCGATTGCCTGCCATGGGTTGTCATGGACATACTCATCCGTCGCACGCACCGCACGTCGACCCTGAGCAAGGACTTCATCCTGCGCATCGTACAACGCCTCGCGGGTCTGTTTCAGAGAGGCCAAAGCCTGCTCGCGCAATTGCGTCGCGCGTTCGCCAGTCGCACTTGCGGCTTCGCGTAGAAGCGCCTCTGCATCGTTCAGGCTGAGCTTGACGCTGGAAATCAATTTGTCCTGTGCAGCATGTACATCCTGAACAATCGTATCTTTCTGACTCATGGTGCTCTCCTAAAAACCAAGATTTAATCCATAATAGCAGCACAACAGACAAAAACGCATCTAAAAAGTTGATATATATCAATTATCTAACGGACTTTACTTCAATCACTCCGCGTTGACCGGCATGTTCAATTTCCTGCTTCATGACCAGATTAGCCTGGGGGCAAAACCAGTCGGTAATATTCGACTGAATTGACGGTACAGGAATCGTCATGCCCCGCAAATTTGCGACCGTGGCATCCGTTGTGCGAGCATAACGAACAGGCCAGCACGACTGCTGACCTAATGAAGTCTGAATTGACTGGCGCGTACCAACAGTTTTTTCACCCGTACGCACCATCAGCGGCGTGGTGGCTTGATTGGGATCTCCCAGATCAAGCTTGAAAGCCTGAGCCGGAAAACGCTGACCTGCCGATTGAATCGGCGCGCCATAGCCAAAAACGTTCAGCAAACGTAAGTCGAAGCTTGCGGCATCGGCTCGGTTACTTGTTGCAGATTTCGTCAGGCTCGACTTATTACCATTAATCAGCATCAAGTGATCCAGATCATTTGATCCAGAGAACATTCCCATCAAAGAATAATTTGCAAACCCGCGAACCTTGGCCTGACAAACGTCAGCGTTGGTTTTTTTAACCTGGCTGAATGCCATCTTTGCTTGAATCGAAAATATTCCGGTCCCACCGATTTCAATCACGCCACCATCGTGAAAAAACTTTGCGCTGCACATCTCTGCATGCACAGCACCCGCTCCCGTCAACATCAACGCAGCAAAGAGCCGGGGGATCAGGTTTTTAAACAATATTTTCATTTAGTGGTCAGCCAGGTGATCAATGCGTTTTCGAAGGCGCGCGCATCGTGCGCACGTTCGTGATTAACCATACTCACCACAATGTAACGCTTTCCACTCGCCCCCCAGACGTAACCGGCAATCGAGCGCACATCGCGCAACGCTCCTGTTTTAACATGCGCCATTGACCGCGTCGAGGGGTCACGCAACCGGTTTCTGGAGGTTCCATCAATGCCTAAAATTGAAAGTGAAGAAACATACTCAGGCATCACTGGTGATATCCAGGCCTTTTGCAACATTTCTGTCAGGCTGTCGGCTGAGACGACACCCACACGCGACAGGCCTGAACCATTATCAAGCACCAGTCCTTTCATATTCAGGCCCTGTCGGGCCAGGACAGAAAGTGCGACCTGCACGCTGCCATCCACTGTCGCAGGTTTGCTTCCTGCCTCTGCGCCTAACGTGAGCAGCAACACGCGGGTCATCACGTTATTGCTGCGCTTATTAATCAGACGAATCACCTCCGAAAGTGGTGGTGACTGATGCGAGGCGATAGCCACCGCATCCGCTGGAATCAGACCGTTACGAACCTGGCCGGTGAGCGTGCCACCAACTTCCTGCCACATGGTTTTCAATAGTTTTGCACCATATTCCTGTTGAGAAAATGCAAGTCTGAAAACGTCAAATTCACCACAAGAACCAGCCGCACTACCTGAGACGCGAAAGCGCACATTGCCATTTTCAAATGTCGTATCCGTTGAAATCGCTGGAGAACCAGGGCACTTTGCGTCACTCCACTCGATGTTGCCATCGATCTGTATGCCGGGTATTGGCGGATCTACAAAAGATTTCCAGCTTTTAGTCTCTGGGTCTGGCGAGAAGACCAGGCGCAAGGCACCAAAACCAACCATGAAAGCATCGGGACTCGCGTTATAAGGACGATCACCCGCCCCATCAAATTGCGCTGGATCAATCGTGACATCACCAAATACAGAACGATCCACCACGATTTCCGGTATTTCCCGGATACCGCGCAGTCTCATATCACGCATCAAACGCCACAAGTCCTGTAATAACAAGACGGGGTCTCCCCCCGCACGCAAGTATAGAGGTCCGTTCAATACGCCCTGGGCATCAACCCGTGCTTTGCCACCTATCAAGAAGTCTGTATTCCATACATAGGTCGGGCCTAGCCGTGAAATCGCTGCGTATGTCGTGACAAGCTTCATGACTGAAGCCGGGTTTCTGGGGGTATCGGGCTGCAGGGCAAACAGGCGGGGGCCATTAACTTCTTGCACGACCACAGAAAGCGAAGATTCGGGTAATTTAGTTTGTGCCCAGGCCTTGGCAAGCTCCGCAGGCATCCCTCCTTGCGCATCTGCATTCAGACCTATCGTGAACAATAACGCGCCAATCGCAAGCGCCATACCCCTGACGTATAACCGCCCAACCTTCGTGTTCGAAGCACGCATACCAACACCCATTTCACTGTTTAAGCTGACAGCATACAAAAAAAGTCAGGCGACAGGCTTAAAATGCCCGCAAATGAATTTAAACCACACCCTTACTCTCGCTGACTTCGATTACAACCTGCCTGCCGAACTGATTGCTCAGTCGCCAGCGGCCACCCGCAGATCAAGCAGGCTATTGCATATTAATGGGCAAGGCACGCGTGCGGATCTGTCATTTACCGACTTACCTACTCTGCTTCGTCCAAACGACTTGCTGATTTTCAACGATACCCGCGTTATCAAAGCACGCCTGTTCGGACAAAAAACTACTGGCGGTAAAGTCGAAGTCCTGATCGAACGCATCACAACAACCCATCAAGCGCTGGCACATGTCCGGTCTAGCAAATCACCCATCGCCGGGAGCCTGTTGCGCCTGGCGCAGGCGCTGGACGTCAAGGTGCTCGGTCGCGCAGACGATCTGTTTATCCTGGAATTTCAGGAACCTGTGCTTGAAATGCTTGAACGCTACGGTGCGATCCCCCTCCCCCCTTACATCACGCACGCGCCAAGCACCGAAGATGATCAGCGCTATCAAACTGTTTATGCGCGTGCACCCGGCGCAGTTGCTGCCCCCACGGCTGGCCTGCACTTTGACAATGCAATGCTTGAACAGCTCAAACAAATGGGCGTTTCAACGGCCTTTGTGACGCTTCATGTTGGTGCGGGGACTTTTCAGCCTGTTCGCGCCGAACGTCTGGAGGAACACATCATGCATGCGGAGTGGTACACCGGTCCTGTTGCTGCGACACAAGCGATCGCGCGTGCGCGCGCTGCAGGCGGACGTGTCATTGCAGTAGGCACGACGAGCGTTCGCGCGCTTGAGTCGGCAGCTAAAGCCCAACTCGAATCCTCTCCCGTTAGCCACCCCTCTTCAGGGCAACGACTCGCACTCACACCACACAGCGGTGACACCCGGCTTTTCATCACCCCTGGCTACCCCTATCAGGTGGTCGATGCCATGGTGACAAATTTCCACTTACCCCAATCCACGTTATTGATGTTGGTTGCAGCATTCATCGGACTAGACACCATGCAAGCCGCTTATGCGCACGCCATCAAAGAGCGTTACCGTTTCTTCAGTTACGGCGACGCCATGTTTCTTGAACGGAATCAAACACATTGACCCAGATCGCTGAAGTATCCACAGAACAGAAGTCAGCTCCCCTGAATGCAGGGTTGAAATTTGAATTGCTAGCGACCGAAGGGCACGCCCGCAAGGGGCGCATGACCCTGAATCATGGCGTGGTAGAGACCCCCATTTTTATGCCTGTTGGCACGTATGGCACCGTCAAGGCCATGATGCCTCACGAACTCGACGAGGTCGGTGCGCAGATTGTCTTAGGCAACACTTTTCACCTTTGGCTCAGACCCGGGACTGAAGTTATCGCGAAACACGGCGGATTGCATGGATTCATGCAGTGGCAAAAACCTATCCTGACAGATTCAGGAGGTTTCCAGGTATTCAGTCTGCAGGGGATGCGCAAAATTTCCGAAGAAGGGGTGAAATTCGCCTCTCCCATCGATGGGGCGAAACTATTTTTGACTCCGGAAGAATCCATGCGGATTCAGACAGCACTCAATTCTGATGTCGTCATGGTGTTCGACGAATGCACCCCCTACATGATCAATGACAGGCCTGCCACCTCTGAAGAGGCGGCACGCTCGATGCGCATGTCACTGCGCTGGGCAAGGCGCTCACGCGAATCCTTTGATGCCTTGGGTAACCCCAACGCACTATTTGGAATTGTTCAGGGCGGTATGTTTGAAAATCTGCGCGATGAGTCTCTGGAAGGTCTGAAGGACATCGGGTTCCATGGCTACGCTATCGGTGGGCTGTCTGTAGGGGAGCCCAAAGAAGATATGCTGCGCATTCTCAAGCATGTTGCTCCCCGCCTGCCTGAACAGGCACCGCGTTACCTGATGGGCGTAGGAACACCCGAAGACCTCGTACAAGGCGTCTCAAACGGCATTGACATGTTTGATTGCGTCATGCCAACACGCAATGCCCGTAACGGCTGGCTTTTTACCCGGTTTGGCGACGTCAAAATACGCAATGCAAAATATCGTGACGACACCCAGTCGCTCGATCCCTCTTGTACCTGTCATACGTGTAAAAATTTCTCGCTTTCTTACCTGCATCATTTGCAGCGTGCCAAGGAAATTACAGGCGCACGACTCAACACTGTGCATAACCTGCATTTTTACCTGACTATCATGGCTGAAATGCGCGAAGCGATCGGATCTGGCACATTTGAGGCCTGGCGAAAACAATTTGCACTCGATCGCGCCACCAAATCGGTACAATAGCCAGCTAATCAAATTTTCCAAAGGAGACCTTAATGTCTGCTCAAGTAATTACCGGCATCGTGCTGGCTCAGGTCGGCGATACCGCCAGCTCGTTGATGGGAATGGCCCCTATCGTTTTGATGTTTGTCGTTTTGTACTTCCTGATGATTCGTCCCCAGATGAAGCGCCAGAAAGAACACAAAGCACTGTTGGCTGCTTTAGCCAAGGGTGACGAGGTCATCAGCGCCGGTGGTTTGCTTGGCAAAGTCAGCAAAGTCAGTGACAGCTATGTAACTGTAGAAGTTGCAGAACTTGCTGAAAAGCCAGTCGAAATCATCATGCAAAAATCTTCTGTTACAGCGGTCCTGCCAAAAGGCACGATCAAAGCACTGTAAGCCCTCCCGGCATCGCCCGTCACACCTTGTGACGGGACCTAATCCTTTCTCATCCCCATCGGCAATGAACCGCTATCCCATTTGGAAATACCTAACGGTGCTGGTCGCGGTTGTGATCGGCCTGCTCTATACCCTGCCCAATCTGTATGGCGAATCGCCTGCGGTGCAGGTTTCAAGCGCCAAAGCAACACTCAAAATTGACCCTGCCACGCTGGATCGCGTACAAGGTATTTTGCGTCAGGCAAATATCGCCCATACGGGTGCTTCGTTTGAACAAAACGGTCCTGTCGGCACTGTCCGTGTGCGCTTTGCCAATACAGATACGCAGCTTCAAGCACGTGACGTGATTGAAAAAGCGTTGAATCCCAACGCAGCCGACCACACCTTCACGGTGGCGCTCAATCTCCTTCCTGCTTCCCCTTCTTGGCTGAGCGCAATTGGCGCGCACCCCATGTATCTTGGCCTGGATCTGCGAGGTGGTGTGCACTTCCTGCTTCAAGTCGATATGCAGGGAGCGCTGACTGCACGTTATGACTCAATGGTCACGGATCTGCGTGCTGCGCTGCGTGATCAGAAAATCGAACAGACGAGTATTGAACGCAGCGGCATGTCCGTTGTGGTCTCTTTCAACAGCGAAAACATGCGTGATCGTGCCATCGCAGCGCTGCGCACCCGTAACCCCGACCTGCAAATTTCAGAGCGTACCGACGGCACCAAGTTGCAAATCGTAGGCACACTCGGCCAGACTGCAATCACTGCCGTGCAAGCCAACGCCCTTAAACAGAACATTACAACTTTGCATAACCGGATCAACGAACTCGGTGTTGCCGAGCCTGTGATCCAGCAACAAGGTGCGGACCGAATTGTTGTGCAGTTGCCAGGCGTGCAGGATGTTGCCAAAGCAAAAGATATTCTGGGTCGCACAGCGACTCTGGAAATTCGAATGGTCGACGACTCGCCCGCTGCGTCCAGCGCACTGGCTGCTGGCACGGTTCCTTTTGGACTTGAGCGCTACCTGGATCGCGATGGCCGCCCATTATTGGTGCGCCGACAGGTTGTACTGACAGGCGAAAACCTTCAGGACGCCCAAGCCGGGCGCGACAGTCAGTCGCAGCAGGCTGCAGTACACCTCACGCTGGACTCAAAAGGCGCCCGCATTTTCCGTGATGTCACACGTGACAACATCGGCAAGCGTATGGCCATTCTGCTCTTTGAAAAAGGTCGTGGAGAGGTTGTGACCGCTCCAGTGATTCGCGGTGAAATTCCAGGTGGTCAGGTTCAAATCTCCGGCAGCATGAGTGCAGAAGAGGCTGCGGACACCGCACTTCTGTTGCGCGCCGGCTCCCTGGCTGCACCCATGGAAATCATCGAGGAACGCACAATCGGCCCAAGTCTGGGTGCTGACAATATCGCCAAGGGTTTTAATTCAACCCTCTATGGCTTTGTCGCGATCGCGCTTTTCATGCTGATTTATTATCATTTGTTTGGTGTGTTTTCGACAATCGGACTGGCACTCAACGTCTTACTGCTATTGGCGATCCTGTCCATGCTTCAGGCCACACTCACCTTACCTGGCATTGCGGCAATTGCACTGACACTGGGTATGGCGATTGATGCCAACGTGCTGATTAACGAACGAATCCGCGAGGAGTTGCGTAATGGCGAGTCCCCACAACAAGCGATCGCGCTCGGGTTTGATCGCGCCTGGGGAACGATTCTGGACTCGAACCTGACCACATTGATTGTTGGTGTTGCATTGCTGGTTTTTGGATCAGGTGCTATTCGCGGCTTCGCCGTCGTGCATTGCCTGGGGATTCTGACCTCGATGTTCTCATCTGTAGTAGGCGTACGCGCCTTGGCAAACCTCTGGTACGGACGCAAGAAAAAACTTCAATCGATTTCGATTGGCACGGTCTGGAAACCAAAAGACTGAACATTCACGCGCGGCAGTTCTTCCCTGATCTGCCCGCTTTTACTACCGGAACACACGCACCATGGAACTATTCCGAATCGGTCGCACCATACCGTTCATGCGCCACGCGCTGGTTTTGAACATCATCAGCTTTCTTACTTTTGTCGCTGCCGTATTTTTCATCATCACGCGTGGCTTTCACCTGTCGATTGAATTCACTGGTGGAACGGTCATGGAGGTGAACTACACACAGTCAGCCCCATTGGAGCAAGTTCGTACCGTCGTATCAGGACTTGGCTATACAGACTTTCAGGTTCAGAACTTTGGCACCTCGCGTGACGTCATGATCAGACTGCCACTGGCACCCGGTCAGAGCTCAGCTGCGCAAAGCGACACCGTCATGAAGGCGCTCAAAGTCAGCGATTCAACAGTTGAATTAAGACGTGTTGAATTTGTCGGTCCTCAAGTTGGTCGCGAGCTGGTCGAAAATGGCTTACTTGCTCTGCTATTTGTAGTAATCGGTATTGTGGTTTATCTGGCAGTCCGGTTCGAATGGAAATTTGCAGTGGCTGGTGTGCTGGCCAACCTGCACGATGTGGTCATCATTCTGGGTTTCTTTGCGTTTTTCGGCTGGGAATTTTCTTTGTCAGTATTAGCGGGTGTACTCGCCGTGCTGGGCTACTCGGTGAACGAGTCGGTAGTGATCATGGATCGAATCCGCGAAAACTTCCGCAGAGAAAGAAATGCTTCAGTCGTAGAAGTTATTGACGGAGCCATTACTCAAACCATTTCCCGCACCATCATTACCCATGGCTCAACCCAGATGATGGTCATGGCGATGCTGATATTTGGCGGCCCGACGCTGCATTACTTTGCGCTCGCACTGACCATTGGTATCTGGTTTGGTATTTACTCCTCAGTCTTTGTGGCAGCCGCGATCGCGATGTGGTTAGGGGTGACACGTGAAGATATGGTCAAGCCAGTGAAAAAACCTGACGAAGTCGAAGAAAGCTACGAGCTATAAATAAATAGTCCAAAAAAAAATCCTCAGTGCCATCTATGCACTGAGGATTTTTTCGTTCAGTTATGCCGTATGACGCATGCTAAAAAATTAGCGCAGTCCAACTAATCTATAACTCTAGCCCTCTGAGCGGGTTAAGATACAACATTACACTTTATATGCCCTCGGGATGAACACCCGCCTCGGCGCCATCATGCAAAAAATCATTCCTATCGTTGCGGGCAATGCCCCAGCCACCCCAAAAAAAGTATTCATCCGCACCTTTGGTTGCCAGATGAATGAATACGACTCAGACAAAATGCTCGACGTACTGGGCAAAGAACACGGGGCGGTTATCACAATGACCCCCGAAGACGCAGATGTTATTTTGTTCAATACCTGTTCAGTCAGGGAAAAAGCGCAGGAGAAAGTGTTTTCCGACCTCGGCCGGATCAAACATCTGAAAAAACTGAATCCAAATCTGGTAATTGGTGTGGGCGGCTGTGTCGCCAGCCAGGAAGGCTCAGCAATTGTTGACCGTGCACCATATGTCGACGTCGTTTTTGGTCCGCAGACACTGCACAGACTGCCTGAGCTCATTGCGCGCCGCCGCGCAGAGGGTCGCTCCCAGGTCGACATCAGCTTTCCTGAAATTGAAAAATTTGATGCGCTCCCACCTTCCCGTGTGGATGGTCCGACTGCCTTTGTTTCGATTATGGAAGGCTGTAGTAAATACTGTAGTTTTTGTGTTGTGCCCTACACCCGGGGAGAGGAAATCTCACGTCCCTTCGAAGATGTCCTGACCGAGGTCGCTGACCTCGCCGACCAGGGCGTCAAAGAAGTCACTCTATTAGGTCAGAACGTCAATGCTTACCGCGGAAAAATGGCGAATAGCCAGGAAATTGCGGATTTCGCGACCTTGCTCGAATATGTTCATGACATCCCTGGCATTGAACGCCTTCGATACACCACCTCACATCCTAAAGAAATGACCTCGCGCATTGCAGACGCCTACACGCGTCTGCCAAAACTGGTTGCCCACCTGCACCTGCCTGTTCAGGCTGGCAGCGACCGCGTGCTGGCGGCAATGAAGCGTGGCTATACCGCCATAGAGTTCAAATCAGTGGTACGCAAATTACGTGCAGCCCGTCCTGGACTGACGCTATCATCAGATTTCATTGTCGGTTTTCCTGGTGAAACCGAAGAAGAGTTCGAAAAAACAATGAAGCTGATTGATGAGGTCGGTTTTGACACCGCCTACTCCTTTGTCTATTCACGCCGCCCCGGAACACCAGCGGCTGACCTGACCGATGACACGCCACAAACAGTCAAACTCGCACGACTGCAACGGCTGCAGGCACGTATCAACGAACAGGCGCACGCTGTGGCGCTCAGCATGGTGGGGACGACGCAACGCATCCTTGTCGAGGGCACTTCTACGCGCGATAGCAGTGAGTTATATGGACGCACAGAAAATAATCGGGTCGTCAATTTCCCTGCACATCCGCGCTTGATCGGACAGATGGTTGATGTCGTCATCACGGAGGCCCGCACGAATACATTCCGCGCCCGCGTTGCCATCGGGCAGGACGACTTATCGACCAATCAAGGGAACGTATGAGCTCCTCACCTGCGAAGTCTTCAGCGCGCAATCGCCCGCTACCCGTCAAACTCAACCTGACGGGTACCAACCAGCAACTTGCCAATCTCTGTGGTCCGCTTGACGAAAATCTGAAACAAATCTCCAATGGCCTTGATCTGGAGATTGGTCGGCAAGGCAATAAGCTCACCATACGGGGTGCGCATGCAGAAGCGGCCAGTAAGATGCTCTTCGCCTTACATGATCTGGCTGCACAACGTCCGCTATCGATTGATGACATCCAGTTAAGCCTGGTGGAGATAGGCGTAGGGCGAACGCACTCACCTGCAGTGCAAACGTTCGATCCTGCCGAATTTCCTCCTCTTGATGATGAAAGCGAACACATTGCGCTGCGTACACGCCGCAGCGATCTGCGCCCCCGCACGCCGCGACAGCGCGAATACCTGAACAACATACTCAAACACGACATCACGTTCGGTGTAGGCCCCGCCGGCACGGGCAAAACCTGGCTGGCTGTAGCCTGTGCGATTGATGCAATGGAGCGCGACACCGTACAGAGACTCATTCTGACTCGGCCAGCTGTTGAAGCGGGCGAGCGACTCGGATTCCTCCCCGGTGACCTGGCTCAAAAAGTAGATCCATATTTGCGTCCTCTTTACGATGCGCTATATGACTTGATGGGTTTTGAACGTGTGCAGCGCTTATTTGAAAAGCAGACCATCGAAATCGCCCCACTCGCATATATGCGAGGTCGCACGTTAAATCATGCTTTTGTCATTCTGGACGAAGCACAAAACACTACGCCAGAACAGATGAAAATGTTTTTGACCCGTATCGGCTTCGGCAGTAAAGCGGTCATCACCGGTGATCCTTCGCAGGTCGACTTGCCCAAAGGCCACAAGAGCGGCCTGGCGCATGCGGTCAATATTCTGGACGAGGTAAAGGGCATAGCTGTCACGCGCTTCACCAGCCGCGATGTAGTGCGCCACCCCTTAGTTGCCCGTATCGTGGATGCCTATGAGCAAGCCGAACAAGATCATCCCTGAGCTGTCCCTTTCGGTGGATTACGCTGTCAAGGATGAACGTCTGCAACGCTGGCGTATCAGGCGCTGGGTCATGCGTGCGCTGCAAACGGCCCACGCGGACGGTCTGATCGCATTTGACCGGATGCAGCTTGGCATCAAAATAGTCGGTCTGAATGAAGGCCGTAAACTGAATGCAACGTACCGCCAGAAAGATTACGCGACAAACGTACTGACGTTTGAATACGGTGTCATGCCAGATGGCACGGCCTGCGGCGATATTGTGCTTTGCCTGCCTGTATTGATTAAAGAAGCACGCGAACAAAGTAAATCCGTTCTGGATCACGCCGCGCACCTCACCCTGCACGGAACGCTCCACGCTCTTGGCTACGACCACATCAAGTCACGCGAAGCCAAACACATGGAAGCACTTGAAACGACCATGCTGGCCGAATTAGGTATTACTGATCCATACGTTTTACCTTAACTCTCGAATTTATGACAATTCCAATTCTGTCTTTCGGGTTATCCTAGTACTTCCTTAACTCTGTCCCAGGACAATGTCAGATCCTTATCCTGCTGCCGAAGCTCAAAGCACTTCGACCAAATCCCCTCGCACACGCCAATCCCTGCTTGATCGTCTGTTATCGCTGGTCCGACACGAACCTGAGGACCGCGAAGGCATCATGGCAGTTCTCGATGCGGCGCGTGCGCGCAATCTGATCGATGCAGACTCTTTCTCGATGCTCAAGGGCGCGCTTGCGGTCTCAGAGCAGACTGCCGTTGACGTCATGGTGCCACGTGCACGCATGGACTTGCTCGATGCGAGCGAATCCATTGAGTCATTGATGCCACAGATCATCGAGACGGCGCATTCAAGATTCCCTGTATTCGAAGGCTCTCGCGACAACGTGATTGGCATCGTGATCACGAAGGATTTGTTGCGCCACATGATGACGCCAACACTCACTCTACGCGATCTGATTCGTCCTGCCGTATTTATCCCGGAAACGAAACGTCTGAACGTACTGCTCCAGGAATTCCGTAGGAATCGCAACCATATTGCTATTGTTATAGATGAGCATGGCGGGATTTCGGGCTTAGTGACGCTCGAAGACGTGCTTGAGCAAATCGTTGGCGCGATTGAAGATGAATACGATGTAGAGGGCGAGAAAACCATCTTTGCTGACGGTCTCAACGCATGGCGTGTGCTGGCCACCACCGAAATCGAATTGTTTAACGAAACGCTCAATACCGCCTTGCCTGAGGGTGACTACGATACCGTTGGTGGATGGCTTGCCCATGCACTGGGCCATATTCCTCGTCGTGGCGATAAATGCCTGCTGGATGATTTACAAGTCGAAGTCATGCGCGCCGACAGCCGTCGTGCCTTGTGGCTGCGTGTGCAGCGGCGTACTCAGCCAGTGTCAGGGCCGGTCCATAAAGAAAAGCATTGAACATGCACTGGCGTCACATCAACTGGAAACGTTGGCAAAAGCCAGTTGGTTTGTTGATCGCAGGCGCATTACAAGCGCTTAGCTTTGCACCAGACCCCTTGCCCGCCTGGGCACTCAGTCCTCTGCAGCTCATCACGATGGCGGTGCTGGTACGCAGTATCTGGCGAGCAGAAAATTGCAAACAAGGTGCAATACGCGCCTGGTTATTCGCTTTCGGACAATTCATGCTGGGTCTCTACTGGCTCACGATCAGCATGCATACCTATGGTTACATTCCGCTACCACTGGCGGTATTAGCCTTGGCTGCCCTGAGCACTTACTTAGCTCTATTTGCCGGGTGCGCTGGCTGGATCACACAGAAAATCGGCTGCGCAGCCTGGTCTGAGGGTGAGACATCCTCAACCGGTCCCGTCATGGCAGCGCTTGCCTGGGCTTCATTATGGACGCTAAGCGAGTGGTTGCGCGCCACGCTTTTTACAGGCTTCCCCTGGCTCAATACAGGCTATGCACATGCCGATAGCTGGTTTGCAAGCTGGGCGTCTGTGTTTGGTATTTATGGTGTGACCTTTCTCACCGCCTTCTGCGCAGCAGCGATTGCCGGACTTGTCGGAGCTACGCACTTTTCCCCAAAGCTTGAGCCACAGCGCGCCCTTGCCGGCGTCATCGCCATTACCCTCGCTTTAATCGGCTGGGCGCTGCAAACCATAAGCTGGAGCCAGCCACGCGGTGCGCCCCTCGTCGTCCGTCTTGTTCAGGGCAATGTGGATCAGGGTCTGAAGTTCGACCCGCGACTTCTTGCTGCGAATATCCAGACGCACTTGCGCCTGGCCGCAACACCCGTGCCCGCGGGTAGCCATGTGCCTGAAGTGGTGTTGCTACCTGAAACCGCACTTGCTGCATTCCAGCATCAGATAGACCCCGCAGCCTGGTCCGCATGGAAAGAACTCGCGACACGCCAGGCCAGCACCATCCTGATGGGTGCAGCCATCCTTGATCGCGCAACAAACAACTACACAAACAGCGTGATTGCCATTGATAGTCAGACTGATCTGAATCAGTTACTGCAAGGCACGACTCCAGCACGCTACGACAAACATCACCTCGTGCCGTTCGGAGAATTTATTCCTTTCGGATTTCACTGGTTTGTTGAAATCATGCGCATTCCGATGGGCGATTTTTATCGTGGAAAAATTGAACAGCCTGCTTTTGTGGTCAATGACCAGCGCATTGCCGCAAACATTTGCTACGAGGATGCCTTTGGTGAAGAATTACTTCCTTCCCTGTCCAGTCAGACTGGCGCGAATATTCTTGCGAATTTCAGTAACCTCGGCTGGTTTGGCGATTCTTTTGCTTTGCGTCAGCATTGGCAAATGTCACGCATGCGTGCAATCGAAACCTCACGTCCGATGCTGAGGGCCACCAACACAGGTGCAAGTGGTGCGATTGACCACACAGGCCAGCGCATTGCAATGCTGCCTGCTCACCGGGCAGCCGTGCTTGACGTCAGCATTCAAGGCCAGACAGGCCTGACACCTTACGCAAGGCTAGGTAATCTGCCGGTTTTATTGCTTTCTGTTTTGGTTTTGATCGCGGCGTTTTATAGACGTCGCATGGCATTCAGACATCACGCACGATGACCTCAATACGCATCCAGGCAATCGATCATATTGATGAGATTGATCCCGCACGGTGGGATGCACTGGTCGAGGACTGCGGCGGCTCGGTCATGCTCAAACATGCATTTTTACGAGCCTTCGAGACCTCTAGCAGTGTTGCTCCTGGCACTGGATGGCAAACCAGCCATCTATTGCTGTGGGAACAAACACCAGCGTCTCCAGACAGGGTCAATACATCTGCAGACGCATCAAGTTCGGAACGAACAGAACACCTAGTAGCAGCCATCCCGCTCTATGCCAAGCGACACTCTTACGGCGAGTTCGTGTTTGACTGGGCCTGGGCCGAGGCTTACGAGCGTCACGGCTTGAAATATTATCCAAAATGGCTTTGCGCAGTACCGTTTACGCCTGTGCCAGGTCCGCGATTATTAACAACAGCACCCTACCGTCCGCAGGCAGCCAAGGCCCTGCTGCATTGGGCGGAAATGAGCAAGCTTTCCTCGCTGCACGTGCTCTATACCTCTGACGAAGATACCCAGACATTGCGCAAGGCCGGCTGCATGACGCGCACGCACACCCAGTTTCACTGGTTCAATCAAAACTGGCAAAATTTCGACAGTTTTCTTACTGACCTCAATCAATCTAAACGTAAAAAAATACGCGCTGAACGCCGCAAGGTCAAAGACGCAGGGGTAACGACTCAAGTCATTACGGGCGACGCACTGACTCAGGAGCATTGGGATTTTTTTTACCGCTGTTATGCCAATACTTATCATCTGCGCGGCAACCAGCCCTACCTCACACCTGCGTTCTTTAGCGAAGTCGGTCGCACGTTACCCGGACACTGCGTCCTGGCGCTCGCATATCGGGGCACTGAGCCGATCGCAGCGTCTCTGCTATGGCTTGATACCGCCCAAGGCCAAAGGCGTCTGTACGGGCGCTACTGGGGCACCCTGGAGCACGTGGACTGCCTGCACTTCGAGCTGGCTTATTACACACCTATCGAATGGGCGTTAAATAACCAGATCGATGTAATCGAAGGTGGCGCACAAGGTGAGCACAAACTGGCACGTGGATTTATCCCAGTCCAGACTCAATCTGCGCACTGGCTAGCCCACCCGGGTTTTGCAGATGCAGTTGATCGTTACCTGGAACAGGAGCGTGCGGGCATCAATGCCTACACAGAAAGCCTGCACTCCCCCTTTAAACAAGAAATAGGTGACTAGGACAAAGTCGAAGATTTACACCTCGACTTGCGCAGATGTTAAAAATTGTGCATAATCTCGCTTCTTCGCTGTCGACACCACTGCGGGCTGTCCCGGGTGCCAAAACTGAAGTTAGTACTTAGTAATCGATTACTAAATACTGAATTTCAAATTTGGGGGTATAGCTCAGCTGGGAGAGCGCTTGCATGGCATGCAAGAGGTCAGCGGTTCGATCCCGCTTACCTCCACCAGTCTAAGCGGAGAAATGGTAGTCCAGGTCCCCATCGTCTAGAGGCCTAGGACATCACCCTTTCACGGTGAGTACAGGGGTTCGAATCCCCTTGGGGACGCCAGGTTTTGTAGCACTGATGCTTTGACAAGCGCAGTGTCTGGTTGAAGTTAGTTAGTAAAGAGTTTTACCGCTGCGGAGCGGTAGTTCAGTTGGTTAGAATACCGGCCTGTCACGCCGGGGGTCGCGGGTTCGAGTCCCGTCCGCTCCGCCAAGTACTATACAATCAAGCGCCTTTTGGGCGCTTTTTTGTTGCCTAATTTTTTATTGCATATTTTATTTGCTGCTCCTCTTACATAATCCACTAAACAAAAATATTCCCCACCACCTACATCCTTAAAATAAATATCAGCCAGCCTTGCCTAGCTCAGAGCACCAAAATAATGCGGATGGCACCACGGTAGTGCAGATATATTTTCTCCCTCTGTAACTAAAAGGCATTCGCGTTCAACACCTGTCGTCTGCGTGAGTGGCACGGTTTTTGCTTTGGTTTCGTTTACAGACATTCAACGAATTCCAAAGAACCAAGGACCTGTAATGAAAACGCTTCGCAAAACCGTACTTTCGCTGTCCATTCTTGCTGCCACATCCTCTGGCGTGCTTCTGACCCAGTCGGCACAAGCCGCAGACGATGTACAGGCCCCTGCGGTAGCAGATCCAGGTCCATTGACAGCTAACGTGACCTTGGTCAACGACTACCGCTATCGCGGTATTTCGCAATCCAATTTCCAGCCTGCTATTCAGGGTGGATTTGATTATGCGCACGAAAGCGGTTTTTACATCGGCAACTGGAACTCATCAATCAGCTGGATTTCTGACATTGCTTCGACTCTGCCAGGAAATAAAAGCGTCTCAGCCCCCATTGAGATGGACTTTTACGCAGGCTACAAGCATGAATGGTCAAAAGGGTTTGCCGCTGACGTGGGCGTATTACAGTATTACTACCCGACTTCAGGCTCGACAGGTTTTTATCAAAACCCGAATACAACTGAACTCTATGTCGCTCAAAACTTCACATTAGATGCCGTAACAGGCTTTATCAAGTTTTCCTACGCAGTCACTCCGATCTTCGGTACACCAAACAGCACGGGCTCTAACTATACGGACCTGACTGTCAATTACGACACAGGATTCTGGGGCTTGTCACTGAATGCACACGCTGGTTACCAGTATGTAGCAGGTAATACGCTTGACTCTGGTCCATCCAATAGTTCGCTCTATTCGTATACAGACTGGAAACTTGGCGTGACGAAAGATTTCGGTAGCGGACTGTCGGGCAACATGTCCTACGTTGGAACCAATGCCAAAAATTATGCCTACGTTAATCCTAACGGCACCAACCTGGGTCGCGCTGGCTTCCTGATTTCTTTGACCAAAACTTTCTAAATTCAACTCCGGAGAAACGCGTGAAACTTATCACCGCCATTATCAAGCACTTCAAGCTTGACGAAGTTCGTGCAGCGCTTTCAGAGATCGGCGTATCTGGCATCACCGTAACAGAAGTCAAAGGTTTCGGTCGTCAGAAAGGTCATACCGAACTCTATCGTGGTGCTGAATACGTTGTAGATTTTCTGCCAAAACTGAAAATCGAAACAGCCGTCAGTAACGAAATTCTCGACCAAGCGATCGAAGCCATACAAAAAGCTGCGCACACCGGAAAGATTGGTGATGGCAAGATTTTTGTCACGCAGCTCGAACACGTTATCCGTATTCGTACCGGTGATACCGGCACGTCAGCCCTTTAAGGAAAGGTTAATCATGTTGACTCTAATGAAACGCCTCATTGCAGGTTGCGCAATGGCACTCGCTATCGGTGGCGTAAGCTTATCGATTACTGCTCCGGCCTATGCAGCCGACGACGCCAAACCAGCCGTTACTGCGCCTGCTGCTGCCTCTGCTACCGCAGAAGCACCTGCTGCAGCGCCTGCGCTGGTTCCCAACAAGGCAGACACAGTCTGGATGCTCCTGTCCACCGCACTGGTTCTGCTCATGACGCTGCCTGGACTATCGCTGTTTTACGGCGGTCTGACGCGCAGCAAAAATATCCTTTCGATCATGATGCAGTGTTTAGTGATCTTTTCCTTGATCAGTGTTCTGTGGGCCGTTTATGGTTACAGCCTGGCATTCACGGAGGGCAGCGCATTCATTGGGAAGTTTGACCGGCTATTTCTGGCTGGCCTCACGCCCGAGTCCGTTGCTGCAACCTTCAGTAAAGGTGTCGTGATCCCTGAGTTTGTGTTCATGGCTTTCCAGGCAATGTTTGCAACCATCACATGCTGCCTGATCATTGGCGCATTTGCTGAGCGTGCAAAATTTTCAGCAATCTTGTGTTTCATGGTGTTGTGGTTCACCTTCAGCTATCTGCCAATCGCACACATGGTCTGGTTCTGGCCTGGTCCAGATGAGATTAAAGACGCTGCCTCGCTGGATGCAATGACGGCCAAGGCTGGCTGGTTGTTCCAAAAAGGTGTGCTGGACTTTGCTGGCGGTACCGTTGTGCACATCAACGCAGCTGTAGCAGGTCTGGTTGGCTCCTTTGTTATCGGTAAGCGTATCGGTTATGGCAAAGAATCCATGAAGCCACACAACATGGTCTTAGTCATGATTGGTGCAGCACTTCTTTGGTTCGGCTGGTTCGGTTTCAACGCTGGTTCAGCGCTCGAAGCAAACAGTACTGCCGCTCTGGCTTTCATCAATACTTACCTTGCAACAGCAGCTGCGGTTCTGGGCTGGGTCTTTGCTGAATGGCTGACACGAGGCAAACCCTCCATGCTCGGCGGCGCATCAGGTTGTGTGGCCGGTCTGGTTGCGATCACCCCTGCTGCTGGTTTTGTTGGCCCAATGGGTGCCATCGCGATCGGTGTATCTGCTGGCGTAGTCTGCCTCTGGGGTGTAACAGGTCTGAAGAAAATGCTCGGCTCCGACGACTCACTTGACGTATTTGGCATTCATGGCGTGGGCGGCATACTCGGTGCGATGCTGACAGGCGTGTTTGCAGCGCCTTCTCTGGGTGGTACCGGTGTATTTGACTATGTCACAGACAAAGTCACTCCTGATTATTCAATCGTCAGCCAGCTCTGGATCCAGGCGCAGGGTGTGATTGTTACTGTCATCTGGTCAGCAGTCGTGTCCTACATTGCTTTCAAACTGGTTGATGTGATTATCGGTCTGCGTGTACCTGAAGATCAGGAACGCGAAGGTCTGGATGTCACTTCACACGGCGAATCAGCTTACGAAAGTTAATCAGGCTCTGGTAAGCGGATCATCCTACGGCCCCGCTTAACTATAAAAAAAATCCCGCTAGAAAATTTCTAGCGGGATTTTTTTGACTGAACACTTCATCATTTACAAGATGGAGCAATCAGTAACTTTGTATTGCAGTTCCTCAGAACCGGTAAGCAACGCCCACACCTACGGTGAGAGGATTCAGGTTAACGGTACCTACCTTGTTGCCTGCAATGCTCACGTCAGTTGCCATCTGAATATATTTGAGATCGACGTTCAACCCCCAGTTCTTGTCCAGCATGTAGTCAAAGCCAACCTGACCGGCTACACCAAGACTGGAATTACTGACTTGAGCAGCGCCATCCAGAATATTGTTGCGTTTATAGAAAATCGTGTAATTCACGCCCAAACCGACATAAGGCTTAAAGGCGCCAAAGTCTGTGAAATGGTACTGCAGTAACAATGAAGGAGGCAGTGCAGAAATAGTTCCTGCTTTTACACCACCTACATTTATATTGATATCCTGTGGATATGTCAGCACGAGTTCGGCCGCAATATTTTTAGTGAAAAAGTAGCTGAAATCAACCTCTGGAATCCAAGTTTTTTGCGCCTCGACCTTAGTGCTACCGCCTAGCGGCAAGCCGCTGCTCTGACCATTTTCCCAATTGAGATAAACGGCTCTTGCACGCACCATGAAAGAACCTGGCTCGGCGACCTGCGCCTGAACATTTGCAACTGACAACATACCAACAGCCATCAATGCCGCTGCAACAACTTTCTTACACATGAGGATTCCTTTTTTGTAGTGTGTAAGAAAATCGTAGAGCTCAACGTGCCGGGACGCCTTGATGTAGCGCAAGTCGCAGGCATTAGATTTTTGAGATAAATCAATCGCGTGAAATATTATTTTTGTTTTCTAAATCTGATGACGGATGATTGCATGCAAAACAACAAAATCAAGGCGCAAACAGAACAGAAAACATACAGCATTCCAACGCCTGCCAGCCGCATCAGCGCACCAGCGACAATCGGTCCAAGGCAAGCGCCCACGCCATACGTCATCAAAAAAATTGCTGTTAATCCAACCCTGCGGTCTGAATCAATACTTTCATTAGCCAACCCGGAGGCTAGTCCGTACAGCGTAAACTGAAATACGCCAAAGCCAGCAGCGATTAACAACATGGCCCAGTATGGCCAGGAAACCCAGCCCCACATCAGCACGGCCAAAACAGTCAAAACAATTGCATTGATTCGCACAAGTTTTTTGCGGCTGTACTGATCTGCCAGCCATCCCATAGGCCACTGCGATACAAGCCCGGCAATAACAGTTGTTGCCGTATAGAGCGCTGCCTCTGTCGTCGTAAAGCCTTGCTTGACCGCAAATACTGCCGCCAAGCCATAAAAGGAGCCACAGATATTACCCGCAAGAAAAGCCGTAAATAAGGCTTGTGGAATCAGGCGGCCAAAATATTTAAAATCAAGTGGCGCTGGAACTTGAGCCGCAGGATGCGTACGCACGGAAAGCAAGATTGGGAATAGACTCAGTGCCTGGCAAATCGCCACAAAAATCAGTGGGCGCACATCAAGTGAGGGATAAAACGTAATGGCCAGCTGACCCAGCGCAGTACCGGTCCCGGACATCACCAGGTAAACAGAAAAAACGCGGCCGCGTCGATGATTATCCGTCTGCTCGTTCAGCCAGCTTTCAATCACGATATATTGCGTCACCAGTGACACGCCAGCTACTACGCGCAATAACAACCAGAACCAGAGTGAGTCGATCAGCATCTGAGCCAGCACCATACAGATCGAGAGCACCGCAGCGGCGGCAAAGGCCCGGATATGCCCCACCCGGATAATCAATCGGTGCCCTACCCGCGCACCGCACACCAGCCCTAAGTAATAGGCTGAGATCAGCATACCGATCCAGACCTCGCTGACCGAGTCAGCCGATAGTCTCAAGCCCATGTATGTATTGAACAACCCCGTGCTGACTAAAATCAGTAGCGTCGTCAGATACAGTGCGGGAAAGGTCGTAATAGTTGAGATCATGATGCGCAAATAAAAAATCCCGCTTACGGCGCGAGTCAGCCGCAAACAGGATCAAATCGTGTGAGATACGCTCAATGCATTAAGCGTGACACATACAAACGATTAAATAGCTTTGAGCATAGAGGCCGCATCGCTGACTTCGAAAGCTCCTGGGCCTTCGACGTGCAGCACTTTGACAACGCCGTCTACGATATAAGCAGCATAACGCTGCGAACGAACACCCATACCACGTGCGGTCAGATCAAGCTCAAGGCCAAGTGCTTTGGTCCATGCGGCTGATCCGTCAGCCATCATCCGGACTTTACCGTTGACTTTCTGATCACGGCCCCAGGCACCCATCACAAAAGCGTCATTGACTGCGACGCACCATACCTCGTCCACGCCCTTGGCTTTGATCGCATCGCAATGTTCAACATAGCCTGGAACATGCTTGGCTGAGCACGTCGGCGTAAATGCACCGGGCAATGCAAACATCAGGATCTTTTTACCTTTAACCAGGTCAGCAACTTGAAAAGCATTCGGTCCCAACGCGCAACCAGCTGTTTCTGTTTCGATGAATTCGGTCAAGGTGCCATCGGGCACGCGATCGCCGACTTTAATTGTCATGTTTAATCTCCGCGGGTATCACGGGCAACGATGGTTGCCGCACCTGAACCCCAAGCGCCATCTATCATATGCCAGCCAACCCACAAATAACCCACTTATTTAGTAGGGCTTTATGGGGATAAAAATATTTATCCGGACTATGTCTCGTCTTTCACGCGATACACAAGCGTAGAAGTATGCGTCAGTGACAAAACCTTGGTCGTGACACTACCCAGCAAAATTCGTGACAGGCCGCTGCGGCCATGACTGCCGATAAAAATCATGTCGCATTGATTTTCCTTAGCTGCCTGCACAATGCCATCCGCAACATTGAAGTTGGATACCGCATGCGAGGTGACCTTAACTCCCGCTGTTTGCGCGCGATCAACAATCTGTTGCAGATAGACCTTGGCCTGGTCTGCAGTCACTTTGTCGTAGTCTTCATCGCTGATTGCGTAAGCAGCCGCCATGCCGTCAAAACCGATCGTTGAGGCAAAAGGCTGTGTCACATAAACCGCGACTACTTCAGCGTTATTGGTGCGTGCAAAAGAAATTCCGGCATTCGCTGACTGTGCTGAAAGAGGTGAACCGTCAGTTGGAATAAGAATTTTGTTGAACATGATGTTTGCTCCTTTAAGTACGAGTATGGATTAATACTAATCCGAAATACAAAAAAATTCTTGAATAGCAATACATGGAAAAGCGTAGGCCCTTAATTCAGATCAAGTCCCCGTCGCGGCACGGTACAACACAGTGCATCGCGTTCCGGATCTGCAGTATGCTAGGACAGGAGCAGGCAAAGAATGCAGAAGCTCCTTGAAACGCACTACATCCTCAGCGGTCATGCCACCACTGGCCACAGGCTGATACTCGACTGTCAAGCCGGCAGCACGGGCAGCCTCCATTACTGAGGAAGCGCTAGGCTGATCAGCACCGCCTTCATAATCGGGTCTGTTGATGATGACACTTTTGAAACCTGCGGCAGCCACAGCCGCCATATCGGATGCCGCTAATTGAGGGGCAACTGCGAAATCCTGCGTCAGTGAATTAATAGGGGTCGACATTGCGGGCTCCTGATAAGATCAATATAGATACCTGAAGAATATATCAGTATACGCAGCGAAATCCGACATAGACGACATACAAATCCGCAGCCTTGTATTGCATACCCTCACGCCGCATTTTTGAGGGGCCGTACCACCAGGAACCGCCAGCCGTCAGACGCGTATCGCCCTGGGCATCGGCTAACCACTCCCAGGCATTGGCTCCCATGTCGTACAGGCCATTGACACCCTGCCTGGTCTTGCCAACCGGTGCGTGTCTGGCCCACCCATCCTCTGCACCCTCTACATTCGCGCCTTGCGGGCTGTCTCCCGTTGGGTAGGGATAGGTTATACCTTGAACAAAAGGCAGAGGCGGATCACTGCGCAGCTCCGTATAGGCCGCCCGGGACCACTGAGCCTGCGTGGGCAGCGCCCCGCCTGCATCCTTACAAAAAGCCTGTGCTTCAAACCAGTTGATATGAACGGCGGGTTCATCAGGCTGCCCTGTCACTCCGAAAGGCGTTCTCCAGGTCCAGCCGGCGCGTCGCTGCCAACCCATCACATATTCAAACCCACCCCCGTCTTTTTCCGCAGCGGTTTTGATCTGTTGGCGATCCGCATATTCAGCAAAACGGATGATACTGACCTCGGTCTGATCAATTTTGAAATCCCCAAGATCGACACGTACGTTATCTGCAAGGCAGGACTTGAAAGTCAGCGCACTGGATAAAGCGATAAGCAGAGGTAAGAATTTCATAGTCTCGACGCCGGCGGGGTTGGAATAAGCACAATAATTGAGCGATACTCAACTGTAGCAAAAGTAAACTTTTTTCATTCAATTTAATTGAATTCAAATCAATAATCAGGAGACAACATGATTCTCGTTGGCCGTTATGCATCACCTTTCGTTCGTCGCGTAGCAGTGACCATGCAATGGGTCGGTATGAAATACGAACATAAGGTGTTATCCACTGCAAAGGATGCGCCAGCCATCATGCAATACAACCCCATGGCCAAGGTCCCTGTGCTGATGATGGAAAATGGCGAGCCTCTGATTGAAAGCACTGCCATCATCGAAACTGTACTTGAAATGTCACCCGGTCAGCGCTTACTTCCTGCCAATGGAGCGGCTCGGCGCCATATCCTGCAACATTGCGCCATCATGACCAACAGCCTGGATAAAGCTGTACAAGCATTGTATGAACCTATGAAACGTCCGGCAGAGAAAGTACACGAGCCCTTTCTACATGGCCTGAGCGCACAAATGCGAGCTGGCCTTGTCATGCTGGAGTCTGTCGCTGCGCGCGGGGATCTTCCTGGTGACGCTAACTCGACGCTAGCAGATTTGACGGTCGCAGTGGGCTGGAGATTTATGAATAAAACAGCACCGACTGTTGCTGCAGCGAAAGACTTTCCTCATCTTGCGGCACACTCCGCACGTTGTGAAGCAATGCCAGCATTCCTAGCCTGCCAACCTGAAGCCTGAACACCGCTCACTAGCGCACCATCACCGCACCATCACCAAGGCATCTTGGGCTGGATGGGATTCATTCCTGTCCTTTTAATGATCGGTGCGGCCTCAGGTGAAGCCAGAAACTCAATCAGATCGCGCGCCGCCTGGCGATCTTTCACGTTGCTGGTAACACCGGCGGAAAAAGGAATCGTCTGCTGTACCGCCGCCGGGATCTCTCCAACAAAATCCAGTCCATCAATAGATATCAGTTCACTGACCTGTTGAAAGCCTAGCTCAGCCTCACCACGTGCGATGACCGAGCCAACCCGCTCGCTATATATTTTTTTAGCGGTAAGTTTCATTTGCTCGGCAACACCCAGCTTTTCAAATAGTTCAGTAGACAGGTAAGTGCCGCTCGCACTTGCTGAGTAGGCAACGGACTTAGCATCCAGTAAGGTCTTCTTAAGTGCCTCCACGGTACTGATATCAGGTTTGGGAGCACCCTTTTTAACCGAAGCGCCAATAGTCGAATTCGCCAGATCCACGCGCGTACCAGGCGTCACATCGCCCTTTTTGATAAAACCATCCAGCGCCGAACCTGCCAGAATGAGAACATCGAAGGTCTCGCCTTTTGACAACCTTGTCGGGATCGAGTCGTGCGCGGTCCCCATTGAGGAGCCAAAATAAATTCTTACCGTATTTCCAGATTTCTTTTCATAAACAGGGGCAAGCTCTTTAAACGCTGTTGCAAAAGCTCCTGACGTGATGACATGAATTTCAGCGGCACTCGCAGCACCTGCAACACCCCAGGCACCGACGGTGAGCAATACAGACAGCATCGAGCGTCGAAGGGTTGAGAATTGCTTCATTTTGTTTGTCTCCATCTGTATATCGTGTGATTAACTGCTCAAGACAATAACCAATAAGCCCAAACAAGACAATGTGTTGACGCGAGGCCCCTCTGCGTTGCAATATCCAAGCTGAAATATCACCTTGACAAGACACGCAATAATTAATCGGAGACATCATGGCCTGGGCCACAACATCAGACAAAATTCGCCTGCATTATGAAGAAGCAGGTACTGGAACCCCCATCGTATTCGTGCATGAGTTCGCAGGGGACTGGCGCGCCTGGGAACCACAGATGCGCCACTTTTCACGCCGACATCGTTGCATTACCTACTCAGCACGCGGCTATCCTCCCTCAGACATTCCCAAAGATGTCGGTATGTATTCGCAGGCCCGTGCGGTGCAAGACATCCTCAATGTCATGGATGCAGCAAATATTGAACGTGCGCATATCGTAGGCTTATCCATGGGTGGTTTCGCCACGATTCATTTCGGCCTGACCGCTCCAGAGCGCGCACTCTCATTGACGGTAGCAGGCGCTGGTTACGCCGCAGCTAAAGACACGCAAGAACACTATCGGGCACTTTCGCGCGCGACAGCTGATCAGTTTGAAGCGATTGGCGCCAAAGAACTTGCAAAAACCTATGCCCTGGGCGCAACACGCGTACAACTACACAACAAGGATCCACGGGGCTGGCAAGAGTTTGCCACCCATCTGGGCGAACATGACACGCTGGGCTGCGCACTGACCATGCGTGGAGTGCAGGCATCGCGCCCTTCAATTTATGATTTTGAAGAGCAACTCAAGGCTATGAAAGTCCCGACACTCGTGATCAATGGTGACGAAGACGATCAGTGCATCCAGCCAGGCATTTTTTTGAAAAAGACATTACCATCGTGTGGTTTGTTGATGCTGCCTAAAACCGGGCACACGATCAATCTCGAAGAGCCTGATTACTTCAATCTTTTCCTGGCCGACTTTATTGCCTGCGTTGAGGCTGGTCGCTGGGGTGAACGAGATCCGCGCTCATTTTCTAAACACTAAACCCTGCGAGCTGATCTGATGGATCAATCTGAAACCACCGATAAACGTCTGACTGACCTTGAAATTAACGTCAGTCTGGCAGAGGATCTATTAGATCAGCTCAATCAGACGATTTTTCGTCAACAACAACAAATTGAATTTCTGTTGCGCGAGATCAGTGATCTGCGTAATCAGTTACCGACCGAGAGAACCACGCAACTCCCCAGCCTGCGAGACGAATTGCCACCCCACTATTAAGTGTTTTTGTGCATGACGGCGATAAATACCGGGCTCTGGAGCCAGCCGTTTAACCATGCCCTGACCGAGCACCATCCGCTCTGTGCGAACCAGGCGGGATCGACTGCGGCGAATTGCCGAACAAATGGAAAGATTGCAACATCTGTCAGGCAAGGCTGGGTACCGCCTAAAAAAGAATCTTGTGCGAGTCTTTTTTCCAGTGGCTGAATGAGAGATTCTTCGGCCCGGAGCCGATAATCTGTCTGAGAGTGTTCAGGGTAGCGTTCAAAATATTTATAGCGATCGAGCCACTGTTTGAATACGCCATCATTCGTATCCAGCAGGCTTTCATTGTCCTGAAAACTCTGCCTCAGCAACCAGCCGTCAGGATCATGCTGCGCAAGCGCCCAGCGCATGATCTCGAGACTTTGGTCGATCACACGACCGTCCGCGCATTGCAAAACAGGTACCGTTGCTTTGGGGGAAAGTTCAAGCAATGCCTGAGGCTTGTTACGCAGGCTCACCTCGTGAGTCTGGCAATCAACTCCAGCCCGGTGAATCGCCATCCGTGCGCGGATGGCGTAGGGGCAACGCCGGAATGAATACAGCGTATTCATATCTTATAGAGTGCTTATAAAGTAAAGATTAGAACTTGAAAGAGACGCCTAGCGCTGCGCCATAAAAATTCAAATTAGTCGTCGTGTTTTTGCTCTTGGTCTGATAGTACACGTCGTTAAATACCAGCATGAGATCTCCCCAGTCGTAAGCCTTACCAACGCCAAGGATACCTTGCGATGTTATTTGCGTACCATCCACACCACCGCCTACATCCAGATAAAAAGGAACGAAATAATCGGAATCACCAAGTTTATATCTGCCCTTAACGCCTACGATCGGATTAGTCACAGTCGTACTGGATTTCAGCGTTGTACCTAACGGCGTACCCTGAACATTGACATCAACTTTGGCATCATTGGAAAAAATCCTGACCCCTGCCATCGCATCAACATAAACCTGCTTGGTATTTAGGATGGTGTAGGTGGCTGCAAGATTATAAATACCTAGCTGAGCAGTTGTCGTCGAGCCTAGATCAACCTTGTCGCGGATACGGGTACCCGTGTTTTGAATACTGGCAAAAAGCAGATTGGCTGCGAAACCCCAATTACCTTTGTGCACTTCACCTTCAATCATCCCGCCGTACTGGAGCGTGGACAACAATTGTCCTGTCGAAACCTTCTGATCCACGAGCGGATGATCCCCGTAAGCCATTTGCCCATCTATATTTAGCAACCAGAGATAGGGGGTCAGGGAATAGCGCCAACCCTCAGATACTTGCGGCACAGGAATGGGGGCGGCAGACTCCGCAGACACAGCTGACGTACTGAACAATCCAGTACAAAATATAGCCGCGAATATTCTCAGGCGCCATCTCTTGACTGAACGCATCACTTATTGATCTTGGTGATCTTATTGCCCTGAATACCCACACCCGCCATCAAGCCTTTCTGACCAAATACAAACGCGTAAATGTCATCCTGAAGGGTGGTGGATGTGTGTGATGCGCCCATGCCCTGATCAACCACAACAACACTTGGACCAACACCCACCTCGAAACCATCCGCAGTATCAAGCGCTTTGAGTGCAGATTCTTTCATAAAAAACATGGCATAACCGAAGGTCTGCGCACCGGCTTGCAAACCAAACGAAGCGCCCGACGTGTTGTAGTAGGCAGCAGGTTTACCATTCTTCCACATGACGCCATCACCGAACTGACCTCCAATCATGAAACCCGCTTTAGTGATGCTTGGAAATACCAGCACAGCAATGGCTTTTTCGCTCAGCGCCTTCGCGGCAGGAACGCTGGCGATCAACTGGTTAAGCGCCTCTTTTGAAGACATATCCAGAGCTGCTTTTGTTTCTGCCTGAGCCGTAGGGACCACCACCATCAACGATAAGAAACCTGATACTGCGACGGCGCGAAAAACGGACAAAAAAGACATGGAATTTCCCCAAAATCATTAATAGTGTTCGTAATTGTCCCATTTTTATGCTGCAAAAGCTTGCAAGTGCTTACGCACGTCATACCAGACTGCAGTTTGAGCAGAATACGCAGTCTCCTGAGTCTCAATATTTCGACCTCCGACATCACCCCCTGTTTCACGAGCAGTGCAGTCAAAGCAATCTCACGTGATAGCGATGCTAGCGATTGTTTTAGATCTGATGACCGATATATAACTAGATCGATACAATCTGGTTTCGTATTGCATATCCGGTTAGGTCCGCGACTTTATGCAATCTAATTTTTTGCATAATATTTCTGCGATGAACCCCCACCGTGCTTGGAGAGATATGCAATTCCTGAGCAATTTCTTTTGAGCTCAAACCTCCTGCGATTAGTCTTAACACCTGCTCTTTTCTTTCACCTAGCCGCAAACTCGTTGCGAATTCTTTTGAATTGTGATTGCGAATATCATCCGCAACAGAGATTGAAATTTCCCGACATAAATAAACACGTACCGCAATAACAGAATGTATCGCTCTCGCTAATTCTTCAAAATGGCTTTCTGATGAGATGATGTATGCCATTAATCCTGCAGATAACATTTCAATTCCATTACTAACAAATCGATTCTAGGCTGAAACTATTTTAGGCTGAAATCAATTGATTTCGAATCGCAAATCTCGTCAAGTCTGCAATATTATGTAATCCAGTTTTAAACATAATGTTTCTTCTGTGTACTTCGACAGTACTAACCGATATTTTTAATATTTGTGCAATCTTTTTTGAAGAATTACCTGCGCCGAGTAGTGAAAGCACATACATTTCTCTTTCACCAAGTTTTTTCCCTGCGGCCTCATGCAGCACGCTACGATTCGAGCTGCCTGGTCTGAATAATGATTTAGTCGCATCTGATAAATACAATTTTCTTTCTGCGGCATTGCGTACCGCCTGAATCAGGTGATCCGCTGTAATATTTACAGGATTCAAATAGGCCATAGCACCTGCGGCGTGCATTTCATAAAAAGTATAAAACTCGTCTCCACTCGTCATCAGCACAATACCTGAATGAGGCGATGCTTCTTGAATGGACTCAATAATGGGTATCAGCTGGGAAGAATCGCTCCAGATAGAATGAACAATCACCACTTCAGGCTGATTTTCCCTGCACGACTTGAGCAGAGTTTCAGTGTCATCCACGATGTCTGAGACCTCAACATCCACCTCTTTTTGAATGACCGAAATAACGCCTTCAAATACAATATTTCTGGATGAGCCAATGACAATTTTCATGTCTAGTGTCCGCTTTAGTTATGTAAATATGCATGTGATATTTGGAATAATTGCGTAAGCGGTATTTCAGACCTTAAGTAGAAATATTGCTTACGTTTGCATCTGCAACGTTCTTCCTTGACACCAGCCAATTTTAAAATAGTTATTAATTTTATATAAAATTAGTAACCATATATATAAATATTGATTTACATCAATTTGTACGAGTAGGTTTGAGTCTTTTTGTCGAGAATACAAGCACGCCTCCCAAAGCAATGCTTATTGCCAGAAAATGCAAACCACCCGTTAGACTGCCTGTCGAATCTTTAATCCAGCCCACGATAAAAGGGCTGACGAAGCCTGAAAGATTACCAATTGAATTAATCATCGCAATGCCTGCCGCCGCTGCAGGACCCGCAAGATATGCTGTGGGAAGACTCCAGGACAATGCAATCGATGACAGCACGCCGATCGCAGCGATGGTAATGCCCAGCAGTGCAATCACGATATTGTTGGAATAAGTACTGCTTAGCCAGAAACCGGCTGCCCCCACTAGCGTCAATATGATCATGTGCCAGTGACGCTCATTAGTACGGTCAGAGTTTTTGCCAATCAACACCATCGCCACAGCAGCGATGAGATAAGGAATTGAAGACAATAGGCCGTTGTGAAACACATCTGTTACACCAGCAGCCTTAATGATATTTGGCAGCCAGAATCCAATGCCATACAGTCCCATTACGATAAAAAAATAAATACCACTGAATAACCAAATACGCATATCTGTAAATACTTTTGAAATGGGCATATGTACTTTTTTGACAGCGTCCGCATCCAGACGTGATTGCAGATAAGCTTTTTCTTCAGTGTTCAGCCATTTTGCTTTTTGTATCGTGTCATCCAGATATAAAAAGGTCGCTACACCAAGAATGACAGATGGCAGCCCCTCGAGCAAAAATAGCCACTGCCAACCTGCCAGACCATGCATTCCGGAGAAGTATTCCATGATCCAACCTGATAGCGGGCCTCCCAACACACCTGAAAAAGCGATCGCCGTCATGAACAGCGCCACAATTCTGCCACGGCGATCCTGGGGATACCAGTAGGTCAGATACAAAATAATGCCCGGGAAAAACCCAGCTTCTGCAATACCAAGTAAAAACCGTAAAACATAATATGTTGTTTCACTATTTACAAACATCATGCAGGAAGACAAGACACCCCAGGAGATCATGATGCGGGAAATCCAGACGCGCGGACCTATTTTTTCAAGCAAAATATTACTAGGCACCTCGAAAAGAAAATAACCAATAAAGAAAATTCCCGCACCCAAGCCATATACAGTCTCACTGAACTTCAGATCCGACAACATCTGTAATTTGGCAAAACCAACGTTGACGCGATCCAGATAGGCTGCCAGATAGCAAATGAATAAAAAGGGGATTAATCGGAGCGTTACTTTTTTATAGATATTTTCTACTTGCCGAGCGTTAGCCATTGTTTTTTCTTAAAAGTTCAATTCATGCCAAACTGAACCAGATTGCTGCATAAACAAGGGCGCGATTATATTCGGCGGTTTCAAGTACGCACTCATACAATTAAGATTTCCAATACCTTTCCAAAATCTTAGTCTCACTAATCTCTAACAAGGCATTGAACGTAATGATTCAATTATGGCTCGCCTCCAGCGACTGGACCATTATTGGCATACTGATCTTACTGTTTGGCGCAAGCGCATCCTTGCTTCACTATCTGTGCTTTCGAACAGCGACCCGAGAATTCGTTTTGAGTTTTAGCGGTGTTGTTGCGCCCTTTTTTGTGATGGCTGCAACTATCTTTGCCCTAACAACCGCGCTGCTAGGTAGCTCGGTCTGGCAAAATTTCCGCGATAGCAGTCAGGCGGTCAGAAACGAGAGTCAGGCCATTGTCATGTTCATTGACTTGAATCAGGCGCTTCCGCAACTGCAGGGGTATGGTCTGATTAAACTTGTAAAAAACTACACACGTGCTGCTGTTGAGATTGAGTGGGATTCGCTTAAAAAGGGAAAAAAATCTAAAAAGGCAGATGATGAATTGATAGCATTGCTATCTACAACAATCCTGGCTGCAAGCACGCCTGGGATACCTGATGCTATTTCGCGGTCACTGATGAAGTCTGTCGATGCCATTGTTCTCGCCCGAACGGCCCGCTTGAGTTTAATAAACTCCAAAACAGATCCTGCACGCTGGGTGTGTGTCATCCTGCTCGCCCTGCTCACCCAAATAGGCATTATCGCCGTACATCTGGAAAAATCACGTGCTTGCGCGCTCGCATTGTTCATCACGACAATCACAATTGTTGTCGCGCTCGGCTTGATCGCATTAACTGATGCACCGCATTCTGGAGTAGTTGCAGTGTCTATAGAGCCCTTGCAACAAATACTCAGGGAATAATCGCATGGTTTCGCACGACATCTTCACTTCGCCTCACGTAATGCCTTGAGAACCTTCTGGCCTGCGCGGCCATCACCAGGCTGACCTGTTGAAGTTTGAAAGGCGCTGATCGCAACGCGTGTCTTAGCCCCCACCAAACCATCGGCTTCGCCAATATCGTAACCCCGCACAATCAGTAATCGCTGAATTTCTCGACGCTCTGCGCGGCTAGTACCGGGATCATCAGTTGGCCAGGGCGTTTGAATACCCGCCCCGCCTTTCATCCTGTCAGACAGGTGTGCAATTGACAAGGCATAAGATTCAGCGGCGTTATAACCGTAAATAGCATCAAAGTTTTTAAAAACCAGGAACGCAGGCCCTTTTGCTCCCGCAGGCAAAATGAGCGCAGCCTGAGTCGTTTCTGGGACCACCTGAGCCAAAGAATTGTTCGTGGTTTTTTTACCTGATGAAGCCATACGCTTAACGCCAAGACTCTTCCACTGCGCAAGCGATTGTTTGGTTTTCCTACCTGAAGGCCCAGAATAATTCTCAGGCAATGTCACCTCATATCCCCAGGGCTGACCGGTTATCCAACCCGCCTTTTTAAGAAAATTTGCAGTAGACCCAAGCGCATCCGGAATCGAGTTCACGATATCGCGCCTGCCATCACCGTCAAAATCAACTGCCAGTCGCTGATAAGTAGTTGGCATAAACTGCGTTTGCCCAAAGGCTCCTGCCCATGAGCCAACAAGATACTCAGGAGCGATGTCTCCCGACTGGAGGATGCGCAGAGTCGCCATCAGCTCTCCTCGAAAAAACGTTTCACGTTTATTTGCACAAACAAGTGTTGCCAAAGAACGCACAAGCTCTCTGCGTCCCTTGATGGCGCCGAAGTTCGACTCCACCCCCCAAACAGCCACAATAGCGTGACGATCGACGCCATACTCCTGCTCCGCCTGAGCAAGTACCTGTGCCCATTTCGATAGCTGCGCACGCCCCTCTTGAACACGCTCATCATCCACCAGGCCAGATATGTAATCCCAGATCGGTGTTCTGAACTCAGGCTGATAATCGTAAGCTTTGAGTACGTCCGGATCGGGTTCTACGCCTTTGATTGCCTGATCAAAAGTTTGAGCGCTGATTCCCTGAGTCAGTGCAGACTTACGCAGGCTCGTGATGCAGGAGTCAAAGCTCTGAGCATGCGTATTGAATGCAGGCAGTGCGCATGCAACCAGAAAAAGCACGCTCGCGGAAATACGCCCGAAGTGAGCACACGGCGACACGTTAAAAAATAGTTTCATGTTTTGACTTTATTTTTTTACCTTGATTAGCATGCTAATTCACAACTTTGGTGTTTAGTCACACTAGTGTTTGCCCTCATATTTTAGATGTATATCGAATATGTTTGGGCGCTAAACTGCTTAACTAGGCGGCATGTACAACAAATCAAACCAGCCGGACTTCAGGGAGAAGACATGAATAAAAAAAGTGATTTTTTTACTTCAACATTGCGCAGGCGTTTGGGCATGATTGCGCTAGCGCTAGGCAGTGGATTCGCGTCGTTTGCGTCTCAAGCACAAAACTACCCCAATAAACCAATCAAATTCATCGTGCCATTTTCTGCAGGAACAACCACTGACGTAATTGGGCGACTCTATGCTCAAAAACTAGGTGAAGTCCTTGGTCAGACCGTCGTAGTGGACAATAAAGCCGGTGCGGGTGGCAATATCGCTGCAGAGTATGTCGCTCGCGCCGCACCAGATGGCTACACACTGACTTTTTCTACCAGTGCAACTCATGCAACAAATCCTGCGCTTTATTCGCAGATCTCATTTGATCCGATCAAAGACTTCACCCATATTGCATTGATGGTGTCGGCGCCGAATATGCTGGTCGTCAATCAAAAGATACCTGTCAGCAATATGGCAGAGCTGATTGCCTACGCCAAAGCCAATCCGGGCAAACTGACCTATATTTCAGCGGGCTCGGGTACCTCGCCGCACATGGCTGGAGAGCTGCTCAAGACGATGACTGGGATTGATATCCAGCACGTACCTTATAAAAATATTACTCAAGGCCTGACAGACCTGTTCGCGGGTGAGGTCTCAATGACTTTTTATCATGTACCTGTCATCTACCCTCACGTTAAATCTGGTCAACTCAAAGCACTCGGTGTTGCTACGGCTGAGCGAAGCCCCATCGCCCCGGAGGTTCCTCCCATTGGTGAGACGGTCATCGGCTATGAACTGCGCCCCTGGTGGGGACTGTCAGGCCCTGCTGGCATGCCGAAGGACGTTGTCGATAAACTCTATCAAGCCACCACCAAAGTATTGAATGATCCCGCTGTACAGAAAAGATTTATCGAACTTGGCATGATCATCACGCCTATGACTCATCAGGCGTTCAATGACTTTACAGTTACTGAGATCGTTAAATGGGGCAAGATAGTTCGCGAATCTGGTGCCAAAGCTAATTGATTTTTACTGAATGACTCAAACCATGACGATAATAAATACGCGTAGTTCTTTACTTCCTACAACCGTTGTCGGTAGCTATCCGCAACCGGACTGGCTAGTCGATCGTGAGATGCTGTCAAAGGGCGTACCGCGCACACGTATGCAAGCGCTATGGAGAATTCCGGAGCAATATCTTGAGCAGGCGCAAAATGACGCGACCCTTCTCGCGATCCGGGATATGGAACGCGCTGGTATCGACATCATCACTGATGGAGAAATTCGTCGAGAGAGCTATTCAAATCGTTTTGCTAACTCACTTGAAGGCATTGACGATCAGCAACCCGCAATTGTCATATCCAAGGCCGGTATTGAAACGCCCATTCCGCGCGTGGTCGGAAAAATCATGCGTACACATGCCGTCGAGGTCAAAGACCTGCAGTTCCTCAAAGCGAATACCCGCCGCCAATGCAAAATTACATTACCCGGCCCTTTTACGCTCGGCAAGCAGGCAAAAGATGAGTACTACCATGACGATGAAGAAATGGTCATGGACTTTGCTGCTGCGGTTAACGCCGAAGCGCTAGCGCTACAGCAAGCGGGTGCGGACATTATCCAGTTTGATGAGCCTTGGCTTAGACAAGACCCGGAGGCTGCCAATCGCTATGCAGTCAAAGCAATTAACCGCGCACTGCAGGGACTGACTATTCCGACAGTTGTTCACCTCTGCTTTGGCTATGCCGCTGTCGTTAAAGGTCAAAAACCAACGGGCTATTCGTTTTTACCCGGGCTGAGTGACTCGATCGCATCACAGATTTCCATTGAGGCCGCTCAGCCCAAGCTGGATCTGGGCGTGCTGAGTGATCTGGCTGGTAAGAAAATCATGTTGGGGGTGCTGGATCTGGGAACCAATGCGATCGAAACACCTAAACAGGTGGCCGATCGCATTCGAGCCGGGCTGAAATATGTGCGTGCCGAAAATCTGATCCCTGCGCCGGACTGCGGCATGAAATATATGCCGCGTGATGTGGCATTTGGGAAGTTACAAGCACTGGCGCAAGGAGCGAAGATCGTTAGAGACGAGCTACTTAATCCTTAAGTGGATTACCCATCGCAGCATTAGCTTCTTGTGCTCTGGCTGGACCACGTAAAAATCTCGCGACCCCCACGGCAACCAGCACACCGATCAAAGATCCGCAGGGATAAATCCAGTACGTTGAAAAATCGCCTCGGGCAAAGTCCGGACCAAACGCTCTCGCAGGATTAAAAGCCGCGCCATCAAAAGGTCCCCCCATCGTCCCCATCGCCATCACATAAGCACCCACAGCAAGCGGGACCGAACTACCATCGAGCTTGGGTCCGTTGGTCATGCCCAGTATCACCAAAACCATACCAAAGGTCAGGATCGCCTCCAGTGCAACGGCCTGGTAATGCATGCCAGGCTGAGGCACTGTGGCGGCAAGGTTACCGCCCGAACCAAATAACGCCTCAGCAGTACACGACCCGACTGCGGCTGCAAAAAATTGCACCGCAATATAGCAAATCGTCATTGGGATACCAATATCACCACGCAAAGCAAACCCCAGCGTCATCGCAGGGTTGAAATGGGAGGAAATATCACCCAGAAAATAAACCGCGACGACCAGCCACAGCGCTGCAATGGCTGACAGGATAAATGCAAACTGATAAGGAGCAAGCGTCCCGCCACCATAGCCAGCAAGTATTGCTGCACCGCCCGACAAAACAAAAGTCAGACCGGACGTACCGATAAACTCGGAAAGCAGCCTCCTTGCTCGATGATCATCACTTTTCCAGTCTGCATAAAACCGATCACCAACCTGCTGACGCAAGGCCTGTTGACCAGAAAGCGGGGATTCAACGCTTGAACTCATCTTTGTTCTCTCATCAGCTTTTAGCAGCAGGAACGTCGGCTGAGCCAGGTTTGGTCATATTGATCGGCACAACAATACGATCAAACAATGCTTCGTCCACGCCTTTTGCCAAAGCTGCTTGCTTGAGCGTCGTATCGTTATCAATCGCGTAATGTGCGATATCAGAGGCTTTGTCGTAACCGATCACAGGCGAGAGGGCCGTGACCATCATGACTGAACGTTCAATGTTGGACTTAAGTTGCGCCTCGTTGACGACCGCACCCTCGATCATGAACTCACGGAAATGGTCACACATATCTGCCATGATCAGGGCGGAGTGCAAGTAGTTGTTAATGATAATGGGACGGAAAGCGTTCAACTCAAAATTGCCTTCTGATCCGCCCATTTGCACGGCAACATCAGAACCCATGATTTCGATACAAACCATCAGCATCGCTTCGGCCTGGGTAGGATTGACCTTACCCGGCATGATCGAAGAGCCTGGCTCATTCGATGGAAATGTCATTTCCATCAGACCAGTACGGGGACCCGAGCCCAGCCAGCGCATATCATTTGCAATCTTGTAGAGCGAAACAGCGGCTGTCTTTAACGCAGCATGACCACGCACCATACGATCCAGTGTGCCCTGAGCGGTAAATTTATTCGTCGCGGTTTTTATCGGAAAACCTGTCAGCTGCGTCAACACAGCAGCCACCTCATCACCAAACCCTACAGGTGAATTGAGTCCGGTACCCACTGCAGTACCGCCCATCGCAACTTGCAACAGCCCTTGTGTTGCGTATTCAACGTCGACAATCGCATCATCGAGTGCGCCAACATAGCCTGACCACTCCTGCCCCACGGTCAAAGGCGTCGCATCCTCTAGATGCGTACGGCCAATTTTGACAATAGATGCCCATTGTTTTGATTTGACATCCAGCGCATCACGCAGACGCTTGAGCGCTGGGATGGTTTTTTCAGTTGCCATTTTGTAGGCAGCAATATGCATCGCGGTCGGAAACGTATCGTTACTCGACTGACCCATGTTGACGTGATCATTGGGGTGAATGGGTTCCTGAGATCCCAACGTGCCGCCCACGAGTTGAATGCAGCGGTTAGAAATTACCTCGTTCACATTCATATTGGATTGCGTGCCTGACCCGGTTTGCCAGACGTAAAGCGGAAACTCGCTATCGAGTTTTCCACTGATCGCTTCGTCTGCAACCTGTTGAATCAATTGACCCTTCCATGGTGGCAGGCGACCCGCTTTGGTATTCACAATGGCAGCAGCTTTTTTGACATAACCATAGGCGTGATAGACCTCTTTAGGCATCTTGTCATGACCGATATTGAAATGAATCAAGCTACGCTGAGTTTGTGCGCCCCAATAGTGATCCGCAGGCACTTGTACCTTACCAATACTATCGAATTCCTCGCGCAAACCCGTTGCGGAAAGACCGATCGGCAAGTTCAGGATTTTGGGGGTTGATTCAGTGGTCATGGATACATCCTAAAAAAATTTATAACGGATTGAACAAGACAATTATCTATACTGCCTGACTATGCACACTGCAAAAAACTAAATACTTTCAAATTTTATCATCACATCTTGTTACAAAATAGTCCTTTATAGGGATTGCGATATGGGCACTGACATCAGTAAAATTTCGTCATGGAAATCAGACTCGCTCGCTTAGAAACTATTATTCCCACACTCGCTACTCGCGAGGATTTAAAGTGCCTGGAATCCCGGATGAACGCCATCGAATCCCGGATGAACGCATCCATGAGTCGAATGGAGACAACTTTGCACAGCGAAATGAACAAGCAAACATGGCGCATCATTGCGTTGTTAGCAGGGTTACTGCCTTCCCTTTTCGCTGCGGCAATTTATGTCGTGAAAGGTGTGTAAAGAGCGTACCAAAGAAATACCAAAAATCACCGACCTTCGTAAAAGACAAAGCCCTTCGCAAAAGCCATCGGCTTAAAAATAAGTAATTCTTATAACCACAAAGTCTACCTCACCGCTCAAGCTTAAGCTCGACAACATGCAGGAGTCTGGCGATTTTTTCTGGGATGACTACCGGTTCGTCAATGAGTAGCCTGACTGCCCGATTATTTAGCACGACAACCTGTTTTGCATAGCGCAGCTCAGCGGGGATCTCTACCCCGAATATGAAATGGGCGGTCCCGATATAACTCTTAAGATCCTTGGTATTCGCAAACACATCCTCAGCCGACTGATACGCAGTGATCAGCGTTGCGTTTTCCCGATACTGAAGCAGCGTTGCTTGTAATTTTTTTAATGTCTCGTGACTTTCCTCGAGTAATTCAAGCTTGGAATTTTTCGTCCCAAACATAAATTTCTGGAAAAGATAAAAAATCATTACCCCAACAAAAACACCAATAGTTCTGTCAATCACAAATGATGTCGGCGCAAAAGAGGTGTAAGGCATATTCATGTATGTATAGCCCATACAGGTACAGGTCGTGATAACAAGAATGAAGTATTTGTATGGCCTAGTCATCATGAACCCTGCGACTAATGCCAGTAAAAAAGCGACGACTGGAAGTTGCGAGGGGTTGAATCTCAGATAATATTCAATACAAAAGGCGATCAAAACGCCTACTAGCGTCCCAAGGAATCGATCTCTTGCCTTTTCAAAACCTAAAAATGTGCTGATCGGACCCGCGACAACGAGCGTCGAGTAGACAACCCAAATCGCTTGTTCCCAATTACTGATTGTGTAGAACAAAAAGGAAACAGCGACCATGATCGTAATCTGATGAATACGTGTTCGGGTCGCTACGCTTGACATGACTGATACCCCTCAATGAGTTGGGCTAGAACGGTATAAACATGCGGATTCAACTCTTTGAGTTGCGTCAGCTGGCCATTCATATCGGTAAAGTTTGTCCGATGATTAATCGCCTCAATGAATTCGATCAAAATTAATTTCGCTAAGCGCTGGTCTTCGAGACTTGTTTGATTCGGTTTCATAAATTCATTTTGAAACTGAATGATGGCCGCATATAGCAAACCATATGAATCCGGAAGTGCAGGCAACTTTGCACGGATCATATACAGCCCAGCAAGTACATTGGGATTGCTATTTTTATAGTGTTTGTTTCCAATATTTCGGAGATCAGATTCCAGGATCTGGATCAATGCACTTTTAAATATATTAGGCGTGAAGTCTGGGAAAAAAATAATCGCAATGACACCCATGAGCCCAAACTCAAAGTAATACAGGTAATCATTGAGCACCCCTATCAAGTCGGTGGCGGCTCCGCCCCCTAACTGCATGATTCCCCAAACAATCATGAAAACAGGCAAGGCTGCGACCTTGGTGTTGATCGCCATAAAACGCAATACTAGATACGTGAAAGAAATGACGACTAAAAACAGCCCCAACTTGAAATACGAAAATAAACTGAATAATGCCCCTGTTGTCGCAAGCACAAGAAGAATTCCCAGAAAAATACCTACTTTTTTTAGTCTTGAATGAGCTGGCGACATTTCTGCAGCAGCTGTACCAACAAGAATGGCAAGCATGTAAGAAACTGGGGACTGGGGAGCCTTTAAAAAGGCGTTACACAGAAACATCAGAATAGCGACCGTGCCCATTTTGAGGGCCAGGATACGACAGATCCAGAAGGGATCGTAGGCGTCTAGGAACTTATTATTAATTGTGAAGACGGACATACGTGCTCATGCCGTTGACTAGCGGATACTTTTTATCTGTCTCTTCGATTTTGATGATGACTGGCAGTCGCTGGGGCAACAGCAACCATTTGTTTTCCGTGGCAACATACGGGGCACCAGACATCGGCGTATTCATCTGCCGGGATACTCCAAATGGATTGGCTACAACCACACCTTTGAAACTTTTATGCCCCAGATAAATTCTGGGGTAGATCGTTACTTTATCGCCAGCCTTGACACCCGCGAGCTCAGTCTCTTCGTAGTTGGCCTGAATATATGTTTCCCCAGCATTGATCAAAGTAAACATACCGCTCGCGGGAGAAACGTGCGCACCGATACCCAGAAATACATTTTCGATGGTGCCATCAACGGGAGCCGTGACCGTTGTGTGCTTGAGTGAAGTCTCAGCGGTCTGCATAGCCGCCTTTAATGACTGCACTTGCTTTTCTTGCATACCTGCCTGGAGTTTATCGATCTCGATCTGTACTTTGGAAGACTCGACCTGATTCGTCTGCGCCTTAATCTTGTTTCTCAGATCCGACATGTCTATCTGTGTCACACCGGGTCTGACGCCAGGATGATCTTTTGCCTTGTACTGTGTCTTGAGTGTGTCGAGACTAGCCATCGCCGCTTGAAGTGCGTGCTCTGAGACCTCTATCTTCTTTTTGGATACAGCAAGCGATAGCAAGGCCTGTTCATATTGCGCGGTTGCCGCCTGAAGACTTTGTTCATAACTAGTCGGATCAAGTGTAACCAAGGGGTCACCGGCCTTGACCAGTTGACCGTTTTTGATATGCACCTCCTTGACTACACCTGATACACGTGGTGCCAGAGGGGTAGAAACTTGCACAACAAAACCGTTATCGGTGAACTGCATCACACCAAGCAGAAAGTAGCCCAGAGTAACAATCCCACCAATAAAAAACATGATGGTAGTGAACTTGGGCTTTTGCGCCAGCGCTTGCTTGACGTTAATTTTTGGTGTTGTCACTATCGATACCTACGATTGATTGATCTTTTAGGCTGTAATTTTTTAGATTGTAGGTAGCCCCGCCACCCATACTTTGATACAACTTTGTGAGCGAGGTAATCGTTTGAAGCTTTGCTTGAACGATTGCCATATTCGCTTGGTCAAATTGTCCGACACTTTGCAGGTACTGTGTCCCAGAAAGCAAACCACTTTTAAACATGGCTTGGTAGGTAGCTAAATTCTTTCTGGAATTCGCTACGATTTGTTCTTCTTTAATTAAGGTAGTCTGTTTAGTGACAAAGTCTGCCAAGGCATTGTCTACCTCTTTAATCGCATTATCGACAACATTCATGTAATTAATGACTGCTCTGTCATATTGCTTATTGGACGAACTAATTTGTCCGATAACCTGAGGATTCAAGGTCCAGGTGGCAAGCCCCATCTGCAGAGTCTCATTCAGAGTATCTCTTGAGCCATCGGCCTTCGCCCAGGCGGTAATTGACGCCGTAGCCAGCGTAGGTGTTGGAACAAGCGAACTTGCTGTCGCGGAGATGTCGTAATCCGCAGCTTGTATTTTCGCTCTGGCCGCAACCACATCAGGCCGCGTGGCGAGAACCGAAGTCGGCGTATTGCCCGGCGAGATGTAATCCAGATTAAGCATGCTTAATTTTTCGCTGGGAGTAAAGTCCGAGAGTGGTCTGCCCACTAATGTTAGAAGAGCATTCTTGGCAGCGATCTGGTTTGATCGGTTAGTCGCAAGTTGAACTTTGATTTTCTGTCGCTGCGAGTCTTGCTCTCTAACCGAAATTTCAGTTTCCAAACCTTGCGAAATCATGAATCCGGCAGTCTTGAATCGGTCGTTTAAGTTATTCGAGAGATCATTGAGAATCTTTTCCTCCTCAATCGTCGCCAACAACAGTGCATATGATGAGACAACTTGCGCAGCAATTGAGGATCTCATTGCCAGATAGTCAGCTACGGTGACATCAAGCTTTTTCTCAGCCACTTTAGACTGGTTAGGTAACTGGACGATGTTGACAACCCAGGTTGGTAAAAAAGCAAAAAAACCACCCGATCCCGCTAACGGCACAGGCAGGTTTGGAAGAAGTACAAGTCCGTTACTTTGAATTTGACCTGTCATCATGCTAATTGTGGGCAACCAGCCCAGTCGGACAGTGTCTAGCGCGCTTTGCGCAATTTCAATATTTTTGCTGGCAATTGAAACTTGCTTGTTATTGTCGAGCGCCTCGGCCACAAAACTGTTTAATTCGCGGCTACCGACCTCGTGCCACCATGGATTCTCTGACAGATTTTTTACTGGATTAGCCGTGTTGTCGACAGTAAAAGATAATGGCGCCTGAGCCAATGGGGTGTTGCCGTGGAACATACATCCGGACACGAGCCATGCCAAAAGCAAAACAACGCAGATTATCCTTGAACGCATATATTTTAAAGTTGAATTGGGCACGATTTTGCAGTTGGAGCGGAGCCAAAGGCACCAACCGACCCTTAGACAAAGCCGAAATTTGCCAAATTGTACCCGTTCGAAGCTTGACTGAGTTAAGTTTTAAACGCGAATATTATGAGGAAATTAAACGGAAATTTTTGAGTATTGCCGGCTGAGGGTCTTGGCCCACTACGGCTGGAACGGCGTATTTTGCCGTGTTTGATGAGTACTACTATTTGATGAATACTGCTCATCCCCCGTTAATGGGGTAGTGCTTAATGAGGTAGAACGTAATGAGATAAAGCCAAAATTTTGGTGGGCGGTACAAGTTTCGAACTTGTGACCTCGTCCGTGTGAAGGACGCGCGCTACCCCTGTGCCAACCGCCCGGTTAACCTTTCTCAAGGGAGAGATTATACACAGCATCGCCCCCCCGTTTTATGGCACTGACCGCAAGAGAGGACGAGCCATCTATCACCACCGGAACGATTCGCTTACTTCAGTGTATGCAAAATGATGGGGATGCACAGACCGAATACGCTCATACACATTATGGCTAATCCACCTCCTATCCACAGGATGTATTTATGAGAATTCGCAAACACCCGATGTGAACTAGTTAAAGTCGCAATATCAGAACGCAGACTTGAAAATTCATTTTTACATTGATCAATGGTAGTTTTCAATCCGCTGATTTCAGCTGTGATTCTGATTTCTACTTGGGTTAATTTTTAAGCAGCAGACTCTCAGCGACGTGATTATGCTTTATAAATAACAAACTAAAAAATATGACCCGGAGACAAATTTTGAAAATCACCGCGATTACCGCGATTCCCCTGTCCTTTCGCCTGCCCGAGGGTAAGACCGTCACCATGGGTATTGGCAGCACCACCAAGCGCGACACCATCATCGTCCGTGTTGAAACCTCGGAAGGCATCACCGGATATGGTGAAGCCCATCCAGGACGCAGCCCCGGCGCAGTGGTCAGCCTGATTCACAACACCCTCGCCCCCATGCTGATCGGGATGAAAGCCACGGATTGCGTGGGTGTCTGGCAGCGTGTACACCGCATGCAACTCTCCAGCCACGGGGTCGGCTCGGGCGCCTCGCTCGGTCTGTCTGGTATCGATATGGCGCTCTGGGACATCCGTGGCAAAGCGGCCAATATGCCTTTGTATGAATTACTGGGTGGCAGCAAGAAACGCATCCCGGCTTATGCCGGGGGAATTTCGCTTGGCTACCAAGCTAAAGAATCACTGGCCGAGGAGGCTCAGTCTTACATCTCGCAAGGCTACAAAGCCGTAAAGCTTAGACTGGGTGACTCTGCGCGCGCAGATATCGAACGCGTTAAACATGTCCGTAAAGTCATTGGCGATGAAATTGATATTCTGACCGACGCCAATACCGCCTATACCATGGATGACGCGCGAAAAGTCCTGCCCGTGCTTGCAGAGATTCAATCCGGCTGGCTCGAGGAACCGTTTGCTTGTAATGACTTTCACTCTTATCGTGAAGCCGCCAAAATCACGCCTCTTGTTCCACTGGCAGCTGGTGAAAACCATTATGGCCGCTTTGAATTCGCGCAGTTACTGGAAGCAGGCGCGGTCCAGATCTGGCAACCCGACTTATCCAAATGCGGTGGCATCACCGAGGGCCTGCGGATCGCGGCCATGGCGTCAGCCTATCGCATCCCGATGAATACCCACAGCTCCGCGACTGGCATCAACCACGCGGCAACGATTCATTTTGCGGCAGCCATTGAGAACGCAGGCTATTTTGAAGCATGCGTCTCGCACTTCAATCCCCTGCGAGACATGTTTGGCAAGGTATTCGAAATAGGTCAGGACGGTTGTGTCGAACCCTTGGATAAGCCTGGTATAGGTATCGATGTGGATGAGTCGTTATTTGAACAATATCCACTCATCGATGGGCCAGGTTACGTAGTGAAATTCTAAAAAAGTAGTGAAATTCTAAAAAATCAGGAGCAAACTATGACAAACAAAATAATCAAATCCCCCTTTAAATCCGTACTCATCGCACTGGGTCTGACTCTTTCACTGACAGCAG
>JAUSCY010000026.1 GCA_030650995.1 Sheuella sp.
CGATCCACGCGTTGAACGGACACCCCAGGGAGACCTAGGATAGAATCGATTTGGGACATCGGTATTAGCTCCATTAAATGTGTTTCTTCGCAAAAAACAAGTTTAATGAATACCGTTGTCCCCCGTTAATGATGTAGAGCCGACTTTCAGGAAGATGCGCGTTGGATATTATCTAAAATCGTAGAGCAAGCTGGATTCAGGTCTCTGATGGCATCCAGCGGCGAGCAAGCTATTGAATTGGTATTGGAAGAATCTCCAGACCTAATATTGCTAGATATACGCCTGCCAGGTATAGATGGCTTTGAAGTACTTGCTCTTCTAAAAAAGCAGGGCATCAATATACCCATCATCATGACAACCGCGCATAGCAAAGCCTATGACGCTACGCGCGCGGCGCGCCAGGGCGCCTATGACTATGTCACGAAACCATTTAATCATAAAGATATTCTCCTTACTATTCACCATGCACTTTTAGAAAAAGGCTTTAGAAAACAACCTCAGCAACTCAAGCCAGTCCTATCAAGGGCAACATCCTTAATTGATCTGATGGGTCAGAGTGATGCCATTAAACGAATAATGAAGGAAGTGGCGCAGGTCGGACCGAGCAACTTTTCGGTGTTGATCATGGGGGAGACTGGCAGTGGCAAAGAGCTGGTAGCTCAGGCTGTTCATGCAGAGAGCCGCCGATCAAATAAGCCATTTATCGTAGTGGATTGCGGAGCGATTCCTGCAAACCTAATTGAAAGTGAATTATTTGGCTACGAGAAGGGCGCGTTCACAGGCGCAACCCAGGCTAAAGCAGGCGCCTTCGAGTTAGCCGATGGCGGAACAATATTCCTCGATGAAATTGGTAACTTGCCACTTGCGATGCAAAGTAGTCTGCTGCGCGTACTTGAGACCAAACGCATTCATAGGTTGGGAAGTATCTTAGAGCAGACAATAGATTTTAGACTCGTAGCGGCAACAAATGAAAACTTGCATAACGAGGTCAAACTGTCTTCGTTTCGCCGCGATCTTTATCATCGGCTAGCGGAATTTACGATAATTTTACCGCCCTTGCGTGAACGTAAAGATGATCTACGGTTTCTTGTTCAGAGATTTATTGGTGAAGTCAACATAGAGCTGGGTAGAAAAATCTATGACCTCTCTGAAGACGCCTGGCGCGTAATTTCGCTCTATGACTGGCCGGGTAATGTGCGAGAATTACGAAATCAGATCCGTCGGGCAGTTCTGTTGAGCGCACCTGAAGAGGGGCTTATTACAACAGAGTTGTTTGGTATTTTTAATATGGGTGTGCCCTTACCCAGGAATAGAAAAACTGATTTTCCATTTGGGTTAAATGAATCTATTGTTCCTAATATTGTTGTATCTGAGGATTTTTTTCAGGTTCTAGTACCGATTGCTCACACACTCGATCAAACTCAACCACTTAAACAAACTGTGCATGACGTCGTTGCCAAAGTAGAACGTGAAGTCCTAGTGGCCACTCTTTTGTTGGCAGGTGGCAATAAAGCTCAAGCAGCTCGCATGCTACATATTGATTACAAAACAATACAAAGCAAAATCAATATCTATCGAATTCATTCAAAATTAAAAAGTTGATCTGGATGTATCGCCAGATGATTATTCCTTTCTATCATTTGTAACGTGGTATTTTTTCGGCACCACTAGCTCAGTGGAGGCGGTAGGGAAAGACTTCCCGATAGGGAGTGGATTCCCTGAATTAATATACCTGTTGTCGCGCAGTTCCTTCTGTTGCCAGATCGATAAAGATGTCCTATCCCATTGAAATGTATAGTTAAGTACGTTTAATTAGTAGCGATAAAAAAATTGGCATAATTTTTGCTTGTCAGTCAGAGGCGGACTGACCTTTGAGCGCTGTCGCGATTTCAGGCTAGCCATCAAAGTGCAAACTGAAAGGAAATGACATGAATAGCTTAATGACATTTTTAATCCTAATATTGAGTGCTACGTGCAGTCTGGCTCATGCACTTACAGTTCCAAATCCTGTTGTCTCGGCAGGTTGGTTAGTCAAAAACAAATCAGAAGTTCAAATTATTGAAGTCGCCTCTAATCTTGATTCATTTATGAATCAGTCAGAAAATGGTCAAATTTTAAAAGCTGACAAAAGAATTGTGGTTGATTTCGGTGGTCATATCGAGGGCTCGACCATGATGGACTTTTCGATTGTTCGAGTAGATCGAGTGATTAATGGAAAAAAAGTAAAAAACCTGATTCCTAGCGCGGCCGTATTTCAAAAAATTGTCCAATCTGCAGGCGTTAATAGTGACAGACATATTGTGCTGGTTCCGTTTGGACAGAAAGTAGAGGATATTGACGAAGCATTACGGATATTTTGGCAATTTAAAGTCTACGGTCAAACAAATATTTCGATACTCGACGGAGGCCTCACAGGCTGGCTAGCAGAAGGTCGTGACGTTACTGTATCGAACGCCAGCAAACTAACTGGCAACTGGATGATTAAGGGCTATCGCAAAGATCTTGTTGCGACATCTGATAGCGTCGCCCGAGCATCCGGTACAAGTACGTCACAGTTAATTGACGCACGAGATTCCTCCGTTTACTCGGGGCTGACCAAAGGTAGGGTTAATGATAGATACGGATATATAAAAGGGGCCAAAAACCTTTCCCCTGATTACTTGACTCGCTCGGAAAACGGTGCACTTTATTTTCTAGACAAAGTGACCTACGAAGCGCGACTTTCTGAGGCTGGTATCGAATCGAACACCTCTTCAATCATCTATTGCGAAAATGGTCTCTTTGCTGCAGGCCCATGGTTTGTCATGTCGGAAATTGTTGGTAATCAATCCGTGAAACTTTACGATGGGTCACTGCATTTGTGGATTACCGAAGGGCGGCCACTGGTTACCACTGACTGAAGTGATATGCGGTTTTTCGGGATGCTGGATGGTCCATGTGCATTTCTACGTCAGCTGTCGTGAGCAGGGTTTCAGTGGTCGCTTCGTTTTCAGGGAAAATTGCGAAACCCATTCTCGCAATAAAATCAGAAGATCCCATGGATGACATTAGACGAGTAACGACCTTTTGCCCGTGTGCAAGTTATTTAACCTTTTGCGAGTAATAGGTGTTAATATGTGATTGGTTGTTAAATGTAAGCCATTAGGCGTACAAGCACTGTAAGTAAATTTTTAAGTTAATGCTTTTTCTTACAAAAATTTACTTCTTAAATTTTTGTCCAATCCAGATCTCGCAGATCTTGCGTCTTTTCTCTCAACGATTGAGAGACTCACCGTATCAGAATTAAATAATTTCTATCTTAGCCGCATAGGCAGGGATGTTGTTATTTTTTTGCTTTTTGTGATTTTACAAAAAGCAACGATTCGTGACGGTTATTCACCATCTTTGGATGGTCAAAACCCTATTCCGAATTTTTTATATTCGCAATCTAATTTGTGGGGACGAGTCGTGTCCACTCAATGTGTATTTAATTTGTAAGTCCGAGTGCAGATACTTGCACATCTCTGGTTCCTTTGTGAGTCAATTCCTAAATGAATGGTCTTAACAGGATATTTCGCGTCATCTGGTGCAGAGTCAGAAATACCTGGGTAGCCGTCAGTGAATTGGCGCATTCGGGCGGGAAACAGAAATCTGCGACACGTCGTACAAGGTTAGTGAACGTCCTGCTGATGGTGACATCCGGGGCATGTGTTGCAGCCCCTCCGGTTGCAACGACTACGACAACTACTGCGCCCGCACCTGCGCCCGCACCTGCACCCGTGCCCGTGCCCGTGTCCGCACCCGTGCCCGTGTCCGCACCCGTGCCCGTGTCCGCACCCGCACCTGTGCCTGCACCTGCATCTTCAACTACATTACCAAATGGTGGAGTAGTCTCGGCAGGACAAGCGGTGATCAATACCGCTGGTAACACAATGACGATTAATCAGTCGAGCAACAGAGCGGCGATCAACTGGTCCAGTTTTGATATTGCCGCTAATGCTACGGTGAACTTTGTTCAGCCAGATAGCAGTGCTGTCGCGCTGAATCGTGTCAATAGCAGCAATCCCAGCCAAATTTACGGCAATCTGAATGCCAATGGTCAAATATATCTAATGAATCCTGCTGGTGTGTACTTCGCACCAGGTGCTTCAGTGAATGTGGGTGGTATTGTCGCCACGACACACCAGATGACTGATGCTGAGTTTATGGCTGGCAGCACGACATTCAGTCGCAACGGCGCAACAGGCTCAATTATTAATGAAGGAAATATTAACTCGGGCATTGGTGGTTACATAGCCATGCTCGCGCCGGAAGTCCGTAATGGTGGCGTATTGGTTGCACAACAGGGCTCCGTTGCAATGGCCGCAGGAGAGACCGTCACGTTAAATTTCGGTCCTACCTCAAAACTTGAAAGCTTGACCGTATCGGCGAGCCAGTTAGGTGCGTTGGTTGAAAATCGTCATGCCATCCGCGCACCTGGCGGAGTGGTGATCCTGTCTTCGCAGGCAACTAACCAACTGGCTGGTAGTGTAATTAATACGGGTACGATCGAAGCCAACGGTATCACACAGGATGGTGGGCGTATCGTCCTGTCTGCGAGTGGCTCAATTGATCTGTCTGGATCACTCAGCGTAAATGCTGCAGCCAATAGCAGTGGCAATGGAGGCGTGATCTCAGTAATCGCTGATCTTGCGAACCCAAACAGCATAGCAAAAATTAATGGTTCAATATCTGCTCGAGCGGGTGATCTTGGAGGTGCCGGTGGAAAGATCGAGACTTCAGGTTCCAATGTCAAAATTTCTGCAAATACGACAATAGACACGCGCGCGCCCAATGGTATCAACGGTGACTGGCTGATAGATCCTGCTGATTTTTCGATTGGTTCGAGCAATACGGGCTCTGTGGCTGGAGAGACGGCATCGGGTGATATTTCCGGCGATACGCTGTCTGCCGCACTCGTGGCAAGCAACGTTTCTATACTTTCTTCAAAGGGCTCAACTCCGGGTTCAGGTGATATCAATGTAAATGATGCAGTGAGTTGGGGAGCAAACCGACTCACACTGAATGCTGCACACAGTATCAATATCAATGCAGTGATGACGGCGAGTGGTACTTCCAGCCTTGTGATGAATACGTCTGTAGCCAATGGCGCAGACGCAGCCGTTGCGGGAGGTAGTGTCAATACTGCGATGAATACCGATGGCAGCTTTAAGGGTAAGGTTAATTTTGATCGTTCAGGAACTGGATTTTTAACAATTAATGGTGGCGACTACACCGTAATCAATAGTCTTGGATCCGTAGGAAGTACTACTGGCAATGATTTGCAGGGAATGAATGGAAATCTGACTGGTCTGTATGCCTTGGGTGCAAATATCAATGCCGAGGCTTCGAGTGGCTGGAACTCGGGTGCTGGCTTTATGCCTGTGGGGACTGTTTTTTCAGGTACGTTTAATGGTCTTGGTCATACGATTTCAAATTTAACGATTAATCGTCCTGCACTGATCGGTACAGGTTTGTTTGCAACGACATCCGGTACAGCACCGATTATGAATGTCGGACTTTTGGGGGGTAGCGTCACGGGGGCGGGCTCAACTGGTGGTTTAGTTGGTATTGCAGGCTCAGGTGGCGTGAGTAATAGTTTTAATACTGGAACTGTAACGGGTGGGGCAGGAACGGGAGGACTGGCTGGAACAAGTGGTGGTGGTTCAATCACGAACTCCTATACAAAAGGGGCTGTGATTGGTTTAGCTGGTACGGGAGGCGTAGCTGGCGTGCTAGGTACCGGAGATGTGACTGCAAGCACAGCAAGCGGAAATGTGACAGGTAGCGCTCAAACAGGGGGATTGGTCGGAAGCCTCACATCCGGATCGGTTACGAGTAGTTCAGCCATCGGAAACGTTAGTGGCGCTGCTGGAACGGGTGGCCTGATTGGCGTTCTCTTGAGCGGTAACGTACGCGACAGTTTCGCTACAGGCATCGTGAATGGTCACGGTGGTGCAGGAGTTGGCGGATTAGTTGGTGTAACTGATGGCAACATCACGAATAGCTATTCGACAGCAAGCAGCGTTTCTGGTGGCGCTGGAGTGGGTGGACTACTGGGTTCAACCACAATCGGTAATGTAGATGGTAGTTATTCGAATGTCGCGACAGTCACGGGAAATGCAGGAACAGGAGGTCTTATTGGCTCGGTGACTTCGGGTACTGTTAATAATAGCTATGCAATAACGACAATGATTACTGGAGCCGCAGGAACAGGTGGTTTAACAGGATCCTTGACTTCAGGTAATGTCAGCAATGTGTCTTCTACTGCAGTCACGATTGTTGGAGCTGCCGGAACGGGAGGTTTGATCGGCTCTGTTACATCAGCCAATATTATTAACAGTTCTGCTACCGCAGTAAATATTACAGGTGCTGCTAGTACTGCAGCATTTACAGGGACAGCTACCACTGGCACTGCTGTGAATAGTTACGCGACAGTGAGTGGCTCCATCACAAGTGCAGATGGAGTTGTACCGCTGAGTCAAAGTTTTACTCAAGCCATTACAGTTACTGCTAATAATGTTTCTAAAATTTATGATGCCTCAGCTTATGCAGGTGGTAATGGCGTAACTTACTCCGCTGCGATGAGTATGACGCCGACAGGAACATTGACTTATACGGGAACCAGCCAAGGTGCTGTCAATGCAAGTGCGTTAGGCTATCTCTTAACGCCTGGTGGTTTGGTTAACAATGCGAGTTATGTATTCACTTATGCGAGTGGCGCGCTTTTAATTGCGCAGGCTGCTCTGAGCATTTCTGGCACAACTATTGCAGTTAATAAGACCTACGACACAACGACTGCGGCAAGCGTCTCGGGTGGCACACTCTCTGGCGTGTTCGCGGCAGACGCCGCTAAAGTGAGCTTGTCACAAACGGGTAGTTTTGCCACCGCCAATGCTGGGTCAGGCATTCAGGTGACTGCGACCAATACTTTAGTGTCGGTCGGTTCGGATAACGCAGCAAACAATTATTTCCTCACAGCACAACCTGCTGTAACGACACTGGCAACTATCAGTAAGGCGCCACTAACTGTGACGGGCACAACAGTTGCAGATAATATTATTTATGATGGGACTCCAGATGTGGCGCTAAATGGAGGAATATTGAATGGCGTGATTGGAAGCGATGTTGGCAAAGTTACCATGAATCAAACGGGTAATTTCGTTACATTTAATGTGGGTAACGGAATACAAGTTATTGCAAGCAACACGCTTGGTGGCGGTGCTTTAGGAAATGCCTCAGCCAACTATGAGATCGCACAACAACCCGTTATACAAGCCTTAGCTAATATTAGTCCTGCACCCATTACTGTTACAGGGGTTACGAACGCAGTCAACAAAGTATATGATGGGACAACAGCAGCAACGTTCGTTGGAGGCTATTTGAACGGTATTGTTTCTGGGGACATCGGGAATGTGTCGCTTAACCAAAATGGCTCATTTGCCACACCAAACCCTGGTAACAATATTCAGGTTCATCCAGGCATGACGTTGTCCGGATCTGCAGCAACCAACTATTTTATTGCTCAGCCCATCGGCACATATAGTGCAATGATCAGTCCAGTTATCCCACCGGTTATTCCCCCAGTTGTTGTGGTTCCTAATGCTGAATCAGCAGGTAACCCAATAATTGCAAATCAAAATTCAATAAACATTACTCAGATCAATACGGATCAGGCTAGTTCAGCCTCGCTATCTATTCCTGACATACTTACCAAGACAGCGTTGATTGATAACCTCGCACAGCCTTCAGCGTTAACTTTTTCGCCGGTGATTACAACCAACTTAAATATGATAAATTATCAAATAAACTCGGTAATCCAGCCCAATTCGTCTGATATTTCACTCATTTTTAATTCACCTATCTTAGTGAGTCTTAATAGCTCGGTTTATAGCTCAAGTAATGCTGTTTTACTTGCACCCAGTAGGGGTGAATCTGTACGTAATTATGAAGTCCGAAACGAAGCCTTTAATAAGGCAGTTAATGTCACTGGAATCGTTCAGTAGATCTGACTATATAGATCTGCTCATGCATCAGAAAGTTTAAACAGTTTGTTATGAAACCAACCCTAATATGAATAAACTATCTTTCAAATGATCCGAAATTTAGTACTCATGATGTTAGCTATGGCTCTGCCGATATCGGGAGCACATGCGCAGCCATCGTCCGGGTCATTGTTACAAGAAATTGAAAGTCAGCCTGATCTTCGAAGCCTGCCTCCAGTTGTACCAAAGGCACCACTCGCTTCACCGCCAGTCGATCAGACGCAAGCAAAAAAATATTTTGTTAAGAAGTTTGTTTTTGTAGGTAACACTTTAGTTTCCTCGAAGGAGCTCGATTCGCTTTTGGCTGACTTCGCGAATCGTTCTTTGAGCTTTACGCAGCTTCAGGCCGCTGCTGCAGCAGTCTCCGAGCTCTATCGCGATCGGGGCTGGTTAGTCAGAACGTTTTTGCCTTCTCAGGACATTACTGAAGGCTCGGTAATTTTGCAGATCATCGAGGCTAGGTTTGGTGGCGTCAAGATTGATAATCAATCAAAACGTATCTCGAATAAACAAATCGAAACGTCGATTGCAAAGCATATTCCAATCAATTCGATACTCTCTCTCAATCATCTTGATCGGCTATTGTTATTGATAAATGATTTGCCAGGTGTGAAGATTGTTGGTGATTTGCAAGCGGGGACCAATGCTGGTGAAACCATTCTGCATGTGACGGTTACTGACACTTCAGTTCTGACAGGGCACGCAGGCGTGGACAATTTTGGTGATCCTTCAACGGGTAAGATTCGGTCTTCTGCGAGTGTGAGTGTCAATGGCGCATTAGGATTTAACGAGCAAGTTTCCCTCTATGGGATCTATTCGGACGGTTCGAATTACGGACGCATTTCGTTGACAGCGCCAGTGGGTGTAGATGGTCTGCGCCTGGGCATTAATAGCAGTTATATGAATTATCGAGTGATTAATCCTGCTTTTATCGATTTGCATGCGAGTGGAAATGCTCGAACGGCTGGATTCGAAACAAGCTACCCGATTATTCGTAGTCGTCAGACCAACTTATTTGTTCAAGGTAATTACAGTTATAACGATTTTTATAATACAAATATTAACGGAACCTCTAGTCAATACAACACAACCTCTTACCAATTTGGAATGTCAGGAAACCGGATTGACAGCCTTGGTAAGGGGGGCGTTAGCACTGGGTCGATGATTATGTCGGTTGGGCAGGTCAATCTGAATGGTTCACCAAACCAGATTTACGACTCACTTGGCTCCCAGGCAGAAGGTGGCTTCACTAAAATGCGTTATGCCTTTAACAGGCTACAGGCTATTAACAGCAGCTTTAGCGTGTATGGGGCATTAATGGGGCAGGTTGCAAATAAAAATCTTGATGCGTCAGAACAAATCTATATGGGCGGACCGTTTAACGTGCGAGCCTATGCCATGGGTCAAGGTGCTGCTTCGCAGGCGAATCTGACAACGCTGGAGTTACGCGTGAATCTTTCTGCTCAGTTTCAGTTGGCTGGGTTTTATGATTATGCGAATGTACAAACTTACAAGACAACCGCTTTTGAGAGTGCGCCAGAAAATAATTTTTACGCGCTTCAAGGCGCTGGTGTGAATCTAAGCTGGAGCGGCCCGATGAATAGCCAGATCAAGGCCATCTGGGCACGGCGCACGGGCACTCTACCTGATTCTGTACAGGCGTATATGGATCAGAATGGCGGCACAAGTCTGAATCGCTTCTGGTTGGCAGGCTCCTTACCGTTTTGAAAGACTATTGAAACTCTCGTACACAGGTACTAGAGTTTATTGTTTTTACCTGTCATTTGTAAAAGTTTTGTTATATATCAAATGGTTGGGATTTTATATATCCTGTGTAGTGCGATTTGGGTTTATCTTGAGTCATCGTAAGGAAACCCTTGATGACTATCGCTTCTCAGTATCCCACTATGGGCTCACAGCCTGCTTCGGTCCAGCCTGGATTTTCCGGCTTTAAACCACTCAAACTTGCTGGCAAAGAAATTTTGCCTATCGTCCAGGGAGGAATGGGTGTGGGAGTATCCGCCCATAGCCTGGCAGGTGCTGTTGCACGTGAAAACGCGATGGGAACTATTGCGAGTATCGATTTACGTCATCATCATCCTGATCTGATGGAGCAAACTGAGCGCTGTCGGGACCGTGATGCGATTGATCGTGTCAACCTGATTGCGCTGGATCGTGAAATTCAGGCTGCGCGCAAGCTCTCTGCGGGACGCGGTCTGATTGCAGTGAATGTAATGAAAGCCGTTCGCGAGCATCCAGCTCTGGTTCGTCAGACCTGCGAGAGTGGTGCAGATGTGCTCGTGATGGGGGCAGGGCTGCCGATTGATCTGCCAGAGATGGTCGCAGACTATCCAAAAATAGCGTTAGTTCCGATTTTGTCCGAGTCTCGCGGTGTGGCGATTGTGATGAAAAAATGGCTTAAAAAGGGTCGCTGTCCCGATGCTATCGTGATTGAGCACCCTGGACTCGCTGGTGGGCACCTGGGCGCGGCAAAGGTCGCTGATCTGCACTCGCCCAGATTTGAGTTCGAGACTGTTTTGCAGGAGTGTCAGGCACTATTTTCCGAGCTCGGTTTAGGGGCAGACGCACCACCTCTGATTTTGGCTGGCGGGATTGATAGTCACGAAAAAGTTCGCCATTGGCTGAGCGCCGGTGCCAGCGGTGTCCAGCTTGGTACAGCTTTTGCTGTGAGCGAAGAAGGCGATGCACATATCAATTTTAAAAATGTGTTGCTGCAAGCTAATCCGCGTGAGCTGACGGAATTTATTAGTGTTGCAGGGCTGCCTGCCCGAGCGGTATCCACGCACTGGCTCAAACAATATCAGCTTCACGAGGGCCAGATGCAGGCAAGCGCTCGCGCAGATCCTAGGCGCTGCGCTCAGCGTGCAGATTGTCTGACGCAATGTGGTCTTCGTGACGGTAATAGTCGCGTTGGTCAGTTTTGTATTGATACCAAACTTGTATCCGCTTTAAAGGGCGAAGTCAGTAAAGGGTTGTTTTTCAGAGGCGCGGGTAAGCTGCCATTCGGGCAGGAGATTCGTCCCGTGAAAGAGTTAATCGCTTATCTTTTGAGTGGAATCATGCCGGCTGTCCATCGCGAAATCCATGCATTTGATATGCAGCCTGCCTAGTTCATACTTGCTGAATATCTTATGCAGATTAAACACGTTACTCCCGTTGAATTTGATACAGCACTCATCGTTAAACATGATGGCAGCGGGCCGCGTTACACGTCTTACCCCACAGCGGATCGCTTTGTCGCAGGACCTGTTGCCAAACAGTACCTTACGGCAATGCACACACGTCAGCTCGAACGTCCCCACGCAGCGTTGTCACTTTATGTGCATCTTCCATTCTGCGATACCGTTTGCTATTACTGTGCCTGCAACAAAATCGCAACTAAAGATCGTGGACGTGCTGATGTTTATCTCGATTATCTAGAAAAAGAAATCAAGTTAGTACGCGCGGAGTTTGCTGCGCAACCAGAAGTTAGTCAGTTGCATCTCGGAGGCGGGACACCTACTTTTTTGACTAATGCGCAGCTCGAACGTTTGCTTGGCATGTTGAAGTCAGCATTTACTTTCAAGCCTGATGCTGAATGTTCTGTTGAAATTGATCCTCGAAGATTGAATCCGGGCGCTCTGGAGCTGATGGCAGCACATGGTTTTAATCGCATGAGTATTGGCGTTCAAGATCTTGATCCCGCTGTACAAAAGGCTGTCAATCGAATTCAACCACCCGAGGTGACGCAGTCGGTGCTTGAGCAGGGCAGAAAGCTTGGTTTCAAGTCAGTCAATCTGGATTTGATCTATGGATTGCCTAAGCAGTCCGTGCATACCATGCAAGCAACACTTGCGACTGTTTTACAGTGGCGACCTGATCGCATTGCACTCTATAGCTATGCGCATTTACCTGAGCGATTTATGCCTCAGCGCCGGATTGAGACAGCTGAAATTCCACCCGCCGCTGAAAAACTGGCCATGCTCAAACTTGCGATCACCACGTTACTCAACGCGGGTTACGTCTACATAGGTATGGATCATTTTGCTTTGCCAGAAGATGAGTTGGCGATAGCTCTGGACCAAGGTACATTACAACGTAATTTTCAGGGGTATGCCACGCAGGCTGATTGCGATCTGTTGGCACTTGGTGTTTCGTCAATCAGCCGAATTGGTAATGTATACGCACAAAACGAGCGGGATCTGGATGCGTATTATGCTGCGCTAGACGAAGGGCGTTTGCCGCTAGCCAAGGGTCTTGAAATGACGCGTGATGACTCGGTACGCCGTGCGGTCATTCACGATCTGCTATGCCAGTCTGAAGTTGTGATCGCTGATTTTGAGGCGCAGTGGGAGATTGATTTCAACGACTACTTTGCACCTGATCTGGCTCAATTACGCGATCTGGAAGCCGATGGATTGGTTGATATCTCGGAAGAAGTAATCAGAATTACGCCTAAAGGGCGTTTTCTGGCACGTATTATCGCGATGAGATTTGATCGATATTTACGTGAAGCACGAACGACTGCTAAATATTCGAAAGTGATTTGAATAGTTTTAGTTTGGACGCTTGGGTAGATAGTTATGGACGCCAATAAAAATTTCATTTAAGTTGGCGCGCTCAAATTTAATTCCTAAAAAAATGAGGGTCCAAAAGAGGACCCTCATTGACATCAATTAATAAAAAATTTTAGTAATTGATCGCTGATTAGTCTGTTGAAGAATCAGTCTTTGACCGGAAATTACCGGAGACAATTAAATTTTAGCTAATAGTTTTAATCTTGTGTGTTTCAAAATGTAAGTCATGGTTTCATCAAATTAACGCTAAGCCACCCAACTGCCCGACTTACCCCCATGCTTTTCAAGCAATTTCACGCCATCAATCACCATGCCTCGATCAATCGCTTTCAGCATGTCATAAATGGTCAGCAGGCTGACAGAGGCGGCAGTCAGCGCCTCCATTTCGACACCTGTACGACCGACTGTCTCAGAGCAGGTTGTGCAGGTGACAGAAGATGACTCTGGATGTAATTCAAAGTCGACTGTGACGCGTGTCAGCGGGATTGGATGGCAAAGTGGGATCAGCGCTCCAGTTTGTTTCGCTCCCATGATTCCAGCCAGTCTTGCAATCCCCAGTACATCCCCTTTGGCAGCCTGGCCCGAGGCGAGTTTGGCAAAGGTGGCAGGCTGCATGGTGATCCTGCCTTTAGCTATTGCACGCCGATGTGTCTCTGCTTTGGCAGATACGTCAACCATGTGTGCCTGGCCAGCTGCATCGAAGTGGGTGAGATCCTGTGTCATGCGGTATTCCGTTTAGTCTGGAATGTTTCCAGCGTGTTGAAGTTCCTGAAGGCATCCGCATCATCAAAAAGGACGGTTACTGCATGTGCTTTCTCAAGCCACGATAAGACCGAACCATGTCCTGCATCCAGAAAATGGGACAGAGATCCGCTCAGAGAGGGGTGGAGTAAACAGCAAAGAGGGTGAGGGCCGTCAGCAGTGACTGCATAGGCAGCGAGAGCCGAGGGCTGCTCATCCATCGCTTGTTGCAATCTTTCAAATAAATCCACAGGCAATAGCGGTGTATCGCAAGGAACAATCAGAAGATTGTTTTTTTTGCATCGCATGAGACCCGCCTCAACTCCGGCGAGTGGCCCTGCAAAATCGGCACGTTCGTCCGTGACGACAAGATGTCCCGTTTGTTGGTAAGCATCGATGTTGCGATTTGCACTGATTAGTATGCGGGCAGGTGGTATGGTTTGCTGACCGATTAGCTTCATTACGTGCTCAATCAGTGGGTGCCCATCCCACATCACCCAGCCTTTGTCGCGACCGGACAACCTGCTCCCCCGACCACCTGCGAGAATCAGGGCGTCATATGTCATTTTTGTTCCCACTTCGCAGCAGCCTGATCATCGCACGCACGTGCTTCGATCCAGCGTGGACCATCTGCCGTCCACTCTTTTTTCCAGAAGGGAGCTTCGGTTTTCAGGAAGTCCATGATGAACATGTTCGCATCGTAGGCGTCGCCACGATGCGGGCTCGCGGTGAGCACTAAAACAATCTGGTCGCCTGGATACATTTTTCCGACGCGGTGAACAATGCGTGCGGCTTGAAGCGACCAGCGCTTGCATGCCTCGCTGATAATGTTCGAGAGCGTTTTTTCAGTCATGCCGGGGTAGTGTTCGAGCTCAAGCGCTACGACATCATCTGCCAGGTTTAGATCGCGTACCATGCCGATGAACGCAACCACAGCACCGATGCCGCGATCGTTGCTAACAAGCCGGGCATGTTCTGTATTTAAATCAAAATCT